>NZ_JAXGFS010000019.1:0-60062 GCF_041008745.1 Pseudophaeobacter sp. 1A09344 | reverse complement strand
CCCTTACCGCGCGAGGTTACGAAGATGAATTCCTTGATCCCCGCCTCGCGAGCCTCGTCGATGGCATATTGCACCAGGGGGCGATCCACCAGCGTCATGATTTCCTTGGGCACCGATTTGGTCGCAGGCAAAAACCGTGTACCCAGACCCGCCACAGGGAAAATCGCCTTCGTCACTTTTTTACGCATGGTGTTCTCTCAATTATTTTCGGGGCATACTGCCCTCACTGGTTCCGGCCCCACAGGGTCGCGCACTTCACCTGTTGCGCAATCCCTGTCCGTTTCACCCTATACAAAAACACCAAAAAAAGGGTTTTTGATGACATTGGGCCATGTTTTGCCCCTATTCAGAGACCTGCCGTTGGCGTCCCGTTGGTTAGGCCGCCCCCATACGGGACATCATCTCCTCTATCCTGGGCACATCTTCCGGATTGTTCAGCTCCCAGAATTCGCGCCCCCGCGCGGTGACTTCGACACACAGAACCTTGCGACCGTTTTCAAGAAAACGAAGCTGCTCCAGCCCTTCCAAGGTTTCCAGCGGCCCTGTCTGCCAATCAGGATAGGCGGCAAGTGCGTCAGGACGGTAGGCGTAGACGCCCACATGGTGGAAAACTGGCGTATTTTCGCCATCCTTATAGGCATTTGCACAAAAAGGCAGCACTTCTTTGGAGAAATAGAGCGCACTGTGGTCCGCAGCGAAGACCGCAGTGGTGCCACCGACGCGGCCCGCGCGCCGATCTGCCAGAAGACTGTTGAGCGTTGCGCCATCACAGCGCAGCACCGGCGTCGCCAACCCCATGCCCGGGGCTGCGCGCAGAGCTTTGACCAAATCCTCGATGAACCAATGCGGCGTCAGCGGCGCATCCCCCTGAAGGTTCACGACGACCTCGTAGTCGCCGCCCAGCGCCGCATGGGCCTCGGCGCAGCGCTCGGTGCCGTTGGCGCAGCTTTCCGAGGTCATCACGACCTCGGCGCCAAAACCTTCTGCCGCGCTGCGAATCCTGTCGTCATCCGTCGCGACAACGACCCGGTCGACCCCATCGACAGCACAGGCCGCCCGCCAGGATCGTTCGATCAGGGTCTGCTTTTCACCGGTGGCTCCGGTCAATTCCACAAGCGGCTTGCCCGGATAGCGTGTCGACGCGTAGCGCGCGGGGATGACGATCAGGACAGACATCAGGCCTCTTTCAATTCAACGCCCGGAGCGTAAGCGATGAAAAACGGGTTCGCATAGCCCTCTTTGCCGTAAACAAGGGGGGAATGATCGTCGAAACGCACCACTTTGCCACCTGCACCCGACAGGACCGCGTGGCCGGCCGCTGTATCCCACTCCATGGTGCGGCCCACGCGGGGGTAAAGATCCGCTTCGCCGGTGGCCACGAGGCAGAACTTAAGCGAAGAGCCCGCGCTCTTCATGTCCTTGACGCTGTACTTGTTGATGTAGTCGTCGGTCGCCTGATCCCGGTGCGATTTCGAGGCCACCACCATCAGCGCCGCATTGTCGCTGGAGGCAACGCGGATCGGAGATGTGGCTCCAACAGTCTCAGGGTCAAAGGCACCGGTTTCCTCTACCGAAGAGCCATCAGCGAGAGTGAAGAACATGCGCTCCTTGGCCGGGGCATAGACGACGCCGCGGGTCGGCACGCCTTTTTCCACCAGCGCGATGTTCACGGTGAAATCGCCGCGGCGGTGAATGAATTCCTTGGTGCCATCCAGCGGGTCGACGATCAGGAAGGTGTCACCGCGTTCCTTGTGCGAGGCGCTCTGCTCTTCGGTGACCAGCATCATATCCGGGAACGCCGCACGCAGGCCTGCCGAAATCAGAGCATCCGCGGCCTCGTCAGCGGCGGTGACGGGGCTGTCGTCCGATTTCACCTTCACATCGAAATCATCCGAATTGTAGATCTCCATGATCTTGTTGCCGGCTTCGATCGCCAGCCGGCGGATCACGGGTACGAGCTCTTCATAGGTCAATTCGGCGTCTCCCAGACCAGGGGTTAATTGAAAATTTTCCTGCGCCCCCTTATGGTGGCTCTGTTTTGGAACGGCAAGCAGCCCGTCCCCCAATCCGCAACAAACGCAGATTACAGGCCACATGTTTCAGGTTCGCACGCAAAAAACGTCGGTTTCCGGACTCATCGCCATGGGCGAGGTGGTCTTTCATTCGGTCGTGCGGAGCGTACGGTCGAAACACAACAACGCACTGATCGCACTGGGGCTCAACCTGTTGCAGGCTGTTCTGTTCGTCGCGGCCTTTTACATCATGTTCGCGGTTCTGGGCATGCGCGGCTCGGCCATTCGCGGCGACTTTCTGCTTTATGTGCTGTCGGGGATCTTCCTGTTCCTCACCCATACCAAAACCGTCAGCGCCGTCGCCGGCGCAGAGGGGCCCAGCAGCCCGATGATGCAGCACGCGCCGATGAACACCATGGTGGCGATCCTGTCAGCGGCGCTTGGCTCACTTTATATCCAGGTGCTGTCGCTGCTGATCATCCTGTTCGTCTATCACGTCGCCTTTACCCCGGTGCATATCGAACAACCCATCGGCGCCTTTGGTATGGTTTTGCTGGCCTGGTTCACTGGCGCGGCGGTCGGGCTTGTTTTTCTGGTGATGAAGCCTTGGGCACCCAGCCTCGTTGGTATCTTCTCGATGATCTACCAGCGCGCCAACATGATCGCCTCGGGCAAGATGTTCCTCGCCAATACCCTGCCGACCTTCATGCTGGCCATGTTCGACTGGAACCCACTGTTCCACTGCATCGACCAGTCGCGCGGCTATGTCTTCATCAACTACAATCCCCACCACAGCACATGGCAATACGCCGCCTGGGTGGGTCTGGTGCTGGTGATGATCGGCCTGATGGGTGAATTCTACACCCGCCGCCACGTCTCGCTCAGCTGGAGCGCGCGCCGATAGTGGCGCACCCATACCACGTTCTTGCTTCGGTCAACCTGCCTGACGGCACCAACAGCATCTGCGTCGATATCTTCCGGCGGGATGATGGCTCGTTCGGGTTTGACCTGTTCCGGCGCGAACCCGAAGACGGACGCGGCTGGTTTTCTATCGGCTATTTTGGTGATCGCCGTTTCAACAGCGCCGCAGAGGCCGCGGTGACAGCCTGCGCCGACGTACATTGGCTGAAAGACGCAGCCCCCGACCTGGTCCAACGCTTTAAGTCACAACGCGCAGCGTCAGATTGAGCCGCCCACCTTTGGGCAAGAGCCGCGAAGACTTGAACCGGATCCGGTCCACCCCATGATAGGCCAGCCGCGCCTCTCCGCCCATGACCACCACGTCGCCGGAATTGAGCCAGAGCGAATCCGTCTTGCCGCCGCGTGTCGGATTGCCAAGGCGCAGCAGCCCGTCATCACCAAGGGAAATGGACACAACCGGATAGGAGAAATCCGCCTCGTCCTTGTCCTGATGCAGACCCATGCGCGCGTCTTCGCCGTAGTAGTTGATGAGACAGCAATCGGGCAGACGCTCCAACCCCGTCAGTTCCCGCCAGATGTCGAGAATCGGTTCCGGGATCGCGGGCCAGTCGCTGCCGCGCGGATGCTTTGGAGCGTAGCGGTAGCCCTCGGCGTCGGAATACCAGCCGAACGCCCCAGCCGAGGTCATGCGCACCGACATCTGCCCGCCTCCAGGCACCACAGGCGAAAACAGCGGCGCCGCCTTCAGAACCGGGCGCAACGCCGCGATCAGGTTCCGCTGCGCATCGGGGGTCAGATGGCTTTTGTAAATCTCGAACCCGCGCAGGCGCAGCTTGCTCATCGCCGTTATTCCATTCTTAACCACGGCCCATGCAAAAAAGCGCATTGAATCGTCTTTCTCGACGCGTTCAGGCGCTTGCAGGGGCAAATTCCGCTCCCTATATACGCCGTGACGCCGGGAGATGCAGACCTCCTGGCACCGAAATCGGGGTCTGGATGCCAAAACGGGTCCAGGTCTCGGGAAATCGCCTTGAAAAGAAAAGGGATCGAAAATGAGCAAAGTTATCGGGATCGACCTCGGGACCACCAACTCCTGCGTTGCCATCATGGATGGTTCGCAGCCGCGCGTGATTGAAAACGCCGAAGGGACCCGCACCACTCCGTCCATCGTCGCATTCACCGACGAAGAGCGTCTG
Source organism: Pseudophaeobacter sp. 1A09344 (assembly GCF_041008745.1). Lineage (NCBI taxonomy): Bacteria > Pseudomonadati > Pseudomonadota > Alphaproteobacteria > Rhodobacterales > Roseobacteraceae > Pseudophaeobacter > Pseudophaeobacter sp. 1A09344. The sequence goes on along the minus strand of NZ_JAXGFS010000019.1, from coordinate 55,933 downwards.
GTTGGCCAGCCCGCCAAACGTCAGGCCGTCACCAACCCGGACAACACCATCTTCGGCGTCAAGCGCCTGATCGGCCGCCGGTTTGACGATGCGGATCTGGCAAAAGACAAGAAAAACCTGCCGTTCAACGTGATCAGCGGCGGCAATGGCGACGCATGGGTCGAAGCCAAGGGTGAGAAGTATTCGCCGAGCCAGATCTCGGCCTTCATTCTCGGCAAGATGAAAGAGACCGCGGAGTCCTACCTCGGTGAGGAAGTGACCCAGGCCGTCATCACCGTGCCTGCCTATTTCAACGACGCACAGCGTCAGGCCACCAAAGACGCAGGCAAGATCGCCGGTCTTGAAGTCCTGCGTATCATCAACGAGCCGACAGCCGCCGCGCTGGCCTATGGTCTCGACAAGGAAGACACCCAGACCATCGCGGTTTATGACCTTGGTGGTGGTACCTTCGACGTGACCATTCTGGAAATCGACGACGGCCTGTTCGAAGTGAAGTCGACCAACGGCGACACCTTCCTCGGTGGTGAAGACTTTGACATGCGCATCGTCAACTACCTCGCGGATCAGTTCAAGAAAGAGCACCAGGTCGACCTGACCAAGGACAAGATGGCCCTGCAGCGACTGAAAGAAGCCGCTGAAAAAGCCAAGATCGAACTGTCCTCCAGCTCGCAGACCGAAATCAACCAGCCGTTCATCTCGATGGATCCGTCCTCGGGCCAGCCGCTGCACATGGTCATGAAACTGACCCGCGCCAAGCTGGAAAGCCTGGTTGGCGACCTGATCAAGGCTTCGATGAAGCCCTGCGCCGCAGCTCTGAAAGACGCCGGTCTGTCCGCGTCCGACATTGATGAGGTGGTTCTGGTCGGTGGTATGACCCGGATGCCGAAAGTCATCGAAGAGGTGACCAAGTTCTTCGGTAAAGAGCCGCACAAGGGTGTGAACCCGGACGAAGTGGTCGCCATGGGCGCCGCCATTCAGGCCGGTGTTCTGCAGGGTGACGTGAAAGACGTTGTTCTGCTCGACGTGACCCCGCTGAGCTTGGGTATCGAAACCCTGGGTGGTGTCTTCACCCGCCTGATCGACCGCAACACCACTATCCCGACCAAGAAGTCGCAGGTGTTCTCGACCGCGGAAGACAATCAGAACGCCGTGACCATTCGTGTGTTCCAGGGTGAGCGCGAGATGGCTGCCGACAACAAGATGCTCGGTCAGTTCAACCTCGAGGACATCCCGCCGGCACCGCGCGGCATGCCGCAGATCGAAGTGACCTTTGACATCGACGCCAACGGTATCGTTTCGGTCGGCGCCAAGGACAAGGCGACCGGCAAAGAGCAGACGATCACCATTCAGGCTTCGGGCGGTCTGTCCGATGACGACATCGAAAAGATGGTCAAGGACGCCGAGGACAACGCCGAGGCGGACAAGGAACGCCGCGAGCTGATCGAAGCGAAGAACCAGGCCGAAAGCCTGATCCATTCGACCGAGAAGTCGCTTGAAGAGCACAGCGACAAGGTGGACCCGTCCACCGTCGAAGTGATCGAACTGGCGGTTGCCGCGCTGAAGGACGACCTGGAAAGCGACAAAGCCAATGCCGAGAAGATCAAGGCTGGCATCCAGAACGTCACCGAAGCGGCGATGAAACTGGGCGAAGCGATCTACAAGGCGCAGGCTGAAGAAGGTGAAGAAGAACCCACAGCTGCTGACGAAGCCAGCGGCCCGGGCGACGACGACATCGTGGATGCCGAATTCGAAGACCTGGACGGCGACAAACGCTAAGGTCTGAATCATTGGCTTGACCCTCGGGCCGGTCCGGACCCCGGACTGGCCCGTTTTACGTTGAGGCAGAAGGGGTAAACCGATGTCAAAACGCGACTATTACGACATTCTCGGGGTGGCCAAAGGCGCCACCGCCGAGGAAATCAAAAAAGGCTATCGCAAGAAAGCCAAGGAACTGCACCCGGATCGCAATGCCGATAACCCGGATGCCGAAGCGCAGTTCAAAGAGGCCAACGAGGCCTATGAGGTTCTGAAGGACGCCGAGAAGAAGGCAGCCTATGACCGCTATGGTCATGCCGCCTTTGAAAACGGCATGGGCGGTGGCGGCGGTCCCCGCGGCGGCCATCCGGGCGGCGGCGATTTCTCCTCGGCCTTCTCGGATGTGTTCGACGACCTGTTCGGCGACTTTATGGGGGGCCGTGGCCAGGCAGGCGGGCGTCAGCGCGCATCGCGCGGCGCGGATCTGCGCTATAACCTGCGCGTCACCCTGGAAGAGGCCTTCTCCGGGCTGCACAAGACGATCAAGGTTCCGACCTCGGTCGCCTGTACCTCCTGCGAGGGCACCGGTGCCGAAGGTGGGGTCGAACCCACCACCTGCCCGACCTGTTCGGGCATGGGCAAGGTGCGTGCGCAACAGGGCTTTTTCACGGTGGAGCGCAGCTGTCCGACCTGTTCGGGCCTGGGCCAGATCATCAAGAACCCGTGCAAAACCTGCCACGGCCATGGCCGCGTGGAAAAGGACCGCTCGCTGTCGGTGAATATTCCGGCGGGTGTGGAAACCGGCACGCGAATCCGTCTGGCTGGTGAAGGCGAGGCGGGCCTGCGCGGTGGACCTCCGGGCGATCTCTACATCTTTGTCGAGGTTTCGCCGCACGATCTGTTCGAACGCGACGGCAACAATCTTTATTGCCGGGTGCCCGTGTCGATGGCCACAGCTGCCCTGGGCGGTGCCATCGAGGTGCCGACCATCGACGGCGGCCGTGGCCGCGTCCAGATCCCCGAAGGCAGCCAGTCCGGCCGTCAGATGCGTCTGCGCGGCAAGGGTATGCCTGCGCTGCGTGGCGGTAGCCCCGGTGACATGTTCATCGAGCTGGCCGTGGAAACGCCGGTCAACCTGACCTCCCGACAAAAGGAACTGCTGCGCGAGTTCGAAGACCTCTCGGAAGAGAACACGAACCCGGAATCCCGCAGCTTCTTCTCCTCGGTCAAAAGCTTCTGGGACGGCATGAAGGGGTAATCCCTGAACCCTCCCCGGCTTTTGGGTCGAATACCATCGCAAAAACGCCCCCTCGTGGGGCGTTTTTACTTTGTGCAGCCCACCCCGCTGGCCCTTAATACCGAGGACAGGCCTGATACCTTCAACGATGGTGATCGTGGTGAAAGCTGGCGCATTCCGGGACAAGACCCTGCCACTGTTTGATTGCAGTGACGAAGCGCGCGCCGCGCTGGTGCCTGCCGGACGCCTACCGTCCTATATCAAGGATCACCGCGCCCGGCTGCGCCTGCGGTTCATGGAGGGCGGCGCGGCAGCCATGCCGGATTATGAGCTGCTGGAACTGATACTGTTCCGGTCGATCCCGCGTCAGGACGTCAAACCGCTGGCCCGCAGGCTGATGGACACCTTCGGCGATTTCAACCGGGTCATCACCGCCCCGGCAGAGCGCCTGTTGCAGGTAAAGGGCATTGGCGAAGCGGTGATCACCGACCTTAAGGTGCTGGAGGCCGCCGCCCACCGAATGGCGCGTTCCCGCATCATGCAGCGGCAGGTGCTATCCAGTTGGGATGCGCTGCTGGACTACTGCCACACCACCATGTCCCACTCTGAAGTCGAGCAGTTCCGGGTGCTGTTCCTGGACCGCAAGAACGTGCTGATCGCGGATGAGGAACAGGCCCGCGGCACCGTTGATCATGTGCCGGTCTACCCGCGCGAGGTCGCCAAGCGGGCGCTGGAGCTGAACGCCAGCGCTGTGATTCTGGTGCACAATCACCCCTCCGGCGATCCGACCCCCTCGGAAAGCGATATCAGCATGACCGCAACCATTGAGAACGCCCTGACCGCGCTTGGCATCACCCTACACGATCACCTGATCATCGGGAAATCGTCAGAACTGAGCTTTCGCAGCCACGGATATCTGTAGTGCTGGCAACCGCCGCAGGGGTCAGCGTACCCAGACTTCAACCCGGCGGTTCACCTCGCGGCCCCAGGCGCTGTCGTCGCAGGCCATGGGCAGGGCCTCACCAAAGGCAGCCACGTCGATCTCTACCCGGTCGAGATTGGCGGTCTCTGCCGCTGCCGCCACCGCATCGCGTACCGCATTGGCCCGCTTAATGGCGATCTTGCGGTTTGTCTCAGCCGGTCCCACTCCGTCGGAGAAGCCGACGAAGAGCAACCTGTGCGAATCGTAGATCCCGGCCTCCAGCGCCCGGCCCAATTGCTCGATATTGCTGCGGGATTGTGCATCGGGGCGGGTTGAACCCGGTTCAAACCGGAAGGATGTTGTCAGCCTCTGGAGCCCGCGCAGAGTAGATGTCAGCCGCTGCAGTTCTTCCAGATCCACCTCCGGCCCTGCCGCCTCTATCGCGTTGGCCAGCCGGTCCCCCTGGGCGGCAATCGACACGCGTTCCGGCGCCTGATCGACGAATCCCGCCCTGCGGATCACGATCTGCGCGCCGGGACCACGCACGTAGCTAAGGAAATCCCGCGCCACCTTGGGCAGCCGCCGTTCCGGCAGATAGAGGAACATGGGAGAGGTCAGAGGGTAATCCTCAGTCTTGATCGACCGGCGCGTCGCGCGCAGGGAGAACCCACATGGCCCGGTCAGGGTCAGCGCTCGCGCGGTGCCCGTATTGGCAAAACTGCCGATAGCGAGTGCGAAGGGGTCCGTGGCAACCATGCGCACCATCGTGCTGTGCCGGTCATGGCGACGCAGATCAGGCATTAATGTCGCCTTGGCCGGGGCCAGCAGCTTGTCCTCAACCGCCTGGGCCAGGCCTGAGCCTTCGACCGGCAGGTGCAGGGAAATCGGTGCATCGGCGCCGCCCAGCTCGGACCAGTTGGTGATCTCACCGGAAAGGATCGCAACCAGCTGCGGCAGAGAGATACGCTGCACCGGGTTTTCCGGCGACACCAGCGGCACCATCGCATCAAGCGCCAGAACCCGGCTACGCGACGGGCCCGTCATATCCCCCATGCCAGCCGCCTGCGCGTGTTCGCGCTCGGCCGGGCGGATTTCCCGCAGCGCCATGACGATATCCGCCTCATCCGCCAGAAGATCAGCAAAGCCTTCGTCGGTATTGCTGACGAAAAAATCGAACCGGGCGGCGGGACGATCCCCGCGCAGCAGAACATATTCGAAATTGTCGCCGGGCAGCGGATCGCGGCGCGTCTGGTAGCCGTTGCGCAGGGCAAACCCTTCGATCAGGGCGGGCAGCAGGACCTCTGCCATGGTCGAGGATCCCGACAGGGTGATCTCGGCCACGTAATCGGACAGGCTGGGACAGCCCGGACCGTCACAGCTGACCCCGGATCCGTCGACGGTCAACTCGCCGAACTTGGTGTCGACACGGTAATATTCTCCGTCGAATCCCAACAGGTTGCCGGTGATTTCCACGGCCCCATCGGGAGAAGACAGCGTGACATCCTGGGCGGCCAGCGATGTGACAGTTCCGGACAGAAGAAGTGCGGCGCAAATCGCCGCACGAAAGAAAGCCATGAGAAATCCTGGAATGAATGCGGATCAGTTGGAGGCGATTTTCAGGTTTTCCAACAGATTATTCAACACCAGAAAGTCACCCTTGGCCGCGCAATCAGGGATTGCCAGCGTCAGGTCGCGGGTCTGCAGTTTACTCTGCCCGCCAGCCCGATGCAGGGTCAGGGCCTGCGCCTCAACATCACGGCCACAGTTGATCGCGGTGATCTCTGCCTCGACGCTGATTTCCACCGTTTCTCCGGCTTGTTCGGCGGCGCGCGGGAAGCTGTAAACCTCGGCCAGACGCGGCGCCAGCTGGCTGTCATCGCCCAGCCGCACCATATGGCCCATGCCAGAGGCCGGGTCAGAACCATGCCAGACATGCCCCGGCGCGCCATAGTCGGCGCCGTTTTCGCGGGCATGAATTTCAAAACCGCTGTTGCCGGTCCATTGCAGCGCGACGCGGTCGATTTCGGAAAGGTCCGGCACCGGCACCACTGCGACTTCGGCCATCCCGTCCTGCGGCTCGATGATGAATACCGCCGAAGTGGCCAGAGCTGGCACCTCTTGTGTCAGATGGCCCGTATCATCCAGCGCCACCGTGAACATCATGCCCTGATGATGCACCGTCAGCCGCTTTCCCGCCTGGCAGGGCGCGGATACGTCGAGTTTCACCATGGCACCGGGCAGTGCATTAGCTGCGACCGACAGGGCGCAGTCATCCTTGGCGACAGCCGCTTCGGCCTGCGCGGTCTCTGCCTGCTGCGGCGCCGGATCTTCGTGCGGAACCGAGGTCAGCGTGATGTTCTCGATGGTCAGCTCGGACAGATCCGGATCGGCCGGGACCTGCACCGACGCGGCACTGATCTCCGGTGTTTCATAGATACGCGGAGCGGCGGACTGCTGCATGAAAAAGCCGATCCCCAGCGCACAGGCCACGGTTCCGCTGCTCAAGATCAAGATACGTTTGTCCATCATCACACACTCCACACCCTGGATAGGTTAAGGAAGTATAGCATGGGAAAGGCGGCCAGTTTGTGGCCGCCTGCGGGAGAGATTCGGGCAGAATAAAGAGAATTTTAATATCTCTGTCTGAATGGCCCCCGCGTGCGGTCAGGCCAAATCAGGGGCCGATCCCCGGTTAAAACGGCTGGCGTTCAACCGGGGATGCAGGCGTATCTCAGGCCAGACGCCCGTGGCAATGTTTGAACTTCTTGCCCGATCCACAGGGGCATTTGTCATTGCGCGACGGGTTGCCCCAGGTTTCGGGATCATCCTCGACAAATCCGGGCGCGGGCTCTTCCGCGAGTTCAGCAACAGCTTCGCCTTCTGCAGCAGGCGCAGGTGCGCCGCCAGCGGAGGCCATTTGCTGCATGGCGGCCTGGCGGGCTGCCATTTCCATCATCATCTGGCGCTGCTCTTCTTCGTTCATCGGACGCACGCGGCTCAGCTGCTTGGCAACGTCTTCGCGCAGGGAGTCGAGCATGCTTTCGAACAGCTGGAAGCTTTCGTTCTTATACTCGTTCAGCGGATCACGCTGCGCATAGCCGCGGAAGCCCACGACCGAGCGCAGATGCTCCAGCGTCAGCAGATGTTCGCGCCACTTGGCGTCGATGGTCTGCAGCAGCACCTGCTTTTCGATGTTGCGCATGTTTTCCGGACCGAAGGCTTCGGTCTTTTCCGCCATCAGCGCATCGCTTGCGGCCTCAAGCCGTTCGCGGATCTGTTCGTCGTCGACGCCTTCCTCGGCAGCCCATTCGGCCACCGGCGCGTCGATGCCCAGCCCTTCAAGCACAGCGGCCTGCAGGCCTGCGGTGTCCCACTGTTCGGCGTAGGTCTTGGGCGGCATGTAAGTGTCGATCAGGTCGTCGATCACCTCGTGACGCATATCATTGACGATCTCGGACAGATCCTCTGCCGCCATGATTTCACGGCGCTGGCCAAAGATCACCTTGCGCTGGTCGTTCATCACATCGTCGAACTTCAGCACGTTCTTGCGCATGTCGAAGTTGCGGCCTTCGACCTTGGCCTGGGCACGTTCCAGCGATTTGTTCACCCAGGGGTGAATGATCGCTTCGCCTTCTTTCATGCCCAGCGAGGACAGGACCTTGTCGAGGCGCTCGGACCCGAAAATCCGCATCAGGTCGTCTTCGAGGCTGAGATAGAACCGGGTACGGCCGGGGTCACCCTGACGGCCCGAACGGCCGCGCAGCTGGTTGTCGATGCGGCGGCTTTCGTGGCGTTCAGAGGCCATCACGAACAGGCCGCCCGCGTCCAGAACCTTCTGCTTTTCTTCGGCGTGCTTGGCTTCCTCGGCGGCGCGCAGCTCGGCAGGATCGGCATCGGGGTTGGCCTCAAGCGCGGCCATCACCTTGATGTCAACGTTGCCGCCCAGCTGAATATCGGTACCCCGGCCAGCCATATTGGTGGCGATGGTCACCGCACCAAGCCGCCCTGCATCGGCGACGATCTGCGCTTCCTGCTCGTGGTGGCGCGCGTTCAGCACGTTGTGTTCGATGCCTTCCTGCTGCAGCATCTGGCTCAGCAGTTCGGATTTCTCGATCGAGGTGGTGCCCAGAAGAACCGGCTGCCCCTTGGCATGGGCCTTCTTGGTCTCTTCGATCATCGCGCGGTATTTTTCCATCGCGGTGCGGTAGACTTGGTCGTCCTCGTCCACCCGTGCAATCGGCCGGTTGGTCGGAACCTCGACTACGCCCAGACCATAGATCTCGGCGAATTCCTCGGCTTCGGTCATGGCAGTACCGGTCATGCCCGACAGGCGGTCATAAAGGCGGAAATAGTTCTGGAAGGTCACCGAGGCCAGCGTCGTGTTCTCGGGCTGGATCTGCACCTCTTCCTTGGCTTCGATGGCCTGATGCAGGCCTTCGGACAGGCGGCGCCCGGCCATCATGCGGCCGGTGAATTCGTCGATCAGCACAACCTCGCCATCGCGCACGATGTAGTCCTTGTCACGCTGGAACAGTTTATGCGCGCGCAGGGCCTGGTTAACGTGGTGCACCACGGTGGTGCTTTCGGGGTCATAGAGCGAGGCCCCCTCTTCCAGCAGGCCGCGTTCGATCAGCTTCTGCTCAAGGTATTCGTTGCCCTCTTCGGTGAAGGTCACACCGCGGGTCTTCTCGTCGATCTCATAGTGTTCCTCGCTCAAGAGCGGGATCACCGTGTCGATGGTGGTATAAAGCTCGGAGCGATCTTCAGCCGGGCCGGAAATGATCAGCGGCGTACGCGCCTCGTCGATCAGGATCGAGTCGACCTCATCGACGATGGCAAAGTTGTGATACTTCTGGAACACTTGGTCCAGGCTGGGCTTCATGTTGTCGCGCAGGTAGTCAAAGCCCAACTCGTTGTTGGTCGCATAGGTCACATCGGACTGGTAGGCGGCCATCTTCTGATCGTCGGGCTGACCGGACCAGATCACGCCTGTCGTCATGCCCAGCTGTTCAAAGACCTTGCCCATCCATTCGCTGTCACGTTTGGCCAGGTATTCGTTCACCGTAACCACATGCACGCCCTTACCGGTCAGCGCATTGAGGTAGGCTGGGAAAGTGGCGACAAGTGTCTTACCCTCACCCGTTTTCATCTCGGCGATATTGCCCTGATGCAGGAAGACACCGCCCATAAGCTGCGTATCAAAGGCCCGCAGACCCAGCGCCCGGCGGGCCCCTTCGCGTACGTTGGCAAAGGCTTCGGGCAACAGAGCGTCGAGGGCTTCACCGTCCAGCGCGCGTTTGCGCAGCTCTTCGGTTTTCTCGATCAGACCCTGGTCGCTGAGCTTTTCGAATTCGGGTTCCAGCGCGTTGATCTTTGCGATCAGCGGCCGCGTCGCCTTGATTTTTCGGTCATTCGGTGTGCCGAAAATCTTTTTGGCGAGTGTTCCGATACCCAGCATGTGCTCTCCCACGGTCCTGTCATGGCTTCTGACCTAAGGCAGGCTTGCCCGCCCTGCCCGCAACCCATAAACAAAGGTGGAAACGACGGTCCTGCCATTGGCCCTTAGGCGATGTAAGCGGCAGGCATATAAGTGTCAACGCCGCGCCATGCTGCGGCCCGGGAATAGGAAGAATTGAATGCTGAAAGGTCTCACTTTTCTGCGAGGCGCGGCAACTGCGGCCCTGATGGCGCTGCCTTTGTCGGTACAGGCCGCACCGCATGCCAATACCGTGGTGGCCTCAGTCAACGGCGAAGAGATCACCCTTGGTCACATGATCATGGCCCGTGAAAACCTGCCCCAGCAGTACAAGCAACTGCCGGACGAGGTGCTGTACAACGCCATTCTGGACCAGCTGATCCAGCAGACAGCACTGAAACAGCAACTGCATGGCGAAGTGCCCCACTACGTGGAGCTGTCGGTCGAAAACGAAAGCCGGGCATTGCTGGCCGCTGATGTCATCGAAATGGTGATGGCCAACGCAACCGGTGAGGAAGCCCTGCGCGCGGCCTATGACCGTAAATACTCCACCGGCGATGGCGGCGATGAATTCCACGCGGCGCACATTCTGGTGGAAACCGAAGAAGAAGCCAAAAAGATCAAGATGGAGCTGGAAGACGGCGCCGATTTTGCCACCACTGCCAAGGCGCGGTCGACCGGCCCCTCCGGGCCGAGCGGCGGTGATCTGGGCTGGTTCGGGCTGGGTAGTATGGTTCCCGAATTCGAAGAGGCTGTACTTGCCATGCGGTCGGGGGATATCTCTGATCCGGTGAAAACCCAGTTCGGCTGGCACGTGATCCTGCTGCGCGAACGGCGCAAATCTGCCGCGCCCAGCTTTGACGAAGTGCGCGGCGAGCTGGAGCAGGAACTGCGGACACGCGCCGTCGAAGATCGCGTCAACGCACTGACAGCTGAGGCCACCATCGAACGACCCGAAATCGAAGGGCTGGACCCGGCGATGATTAAAGATCTTGGCCTGGTAAGGAACTGATCCGATGGCAAAACCTCTGCCCTGTTCTCCACTGGCTCCGGCCGGATTTCCCGATCTTCCCACGATCAAAGGCGTGCGGTTCGCCACCGCAGCCGCTGGTGTAAAATACAAGGACCGGACCGATGTTATGCTGGCGGTACTGGATCCGGGCACCACGGTTTCCGGGGTGTTCACTCGCTCCAAGACGCGATCTGCACCTGTGCGCGATTGTCAGGAGAAACTTGGGGCAGACCCTTCGGCTAGCGCCGCTATTCTGGTCAACTCGGGCAATTCCAATGCCTTTACCGGTCATCACGGGCAAACCTCGGTGGCAGAGATCGTCGCCGCCGTCTCCGGCATCACTGGGGCACCAGCGGGGCGCGTCTTTACCGCCTCGACCGGGGTGATTGGTGAACCGCTGCCGCATGATCGGATCGTCGCCAAGATCGCCGAGCTGAATGATGGGCTGAATGCCGATGCGCTGGAAGCAGCAGCCGCCGCCATCATGACCACCGATACCTTTGCCAAGGGCGCTGGCGCCACGGTCACCATCGACGGGCAGACCGTGAACATCGCCGGAATCGCCAAAGGTTCCGGCATGATTGCGCCTGATATGGCGACCATGCTGGTCTATATCTTCACCGATGCCAAGATCGAGCAAAGCGCGCTGCAGGCGCAGCTGGCCAAAATCTGTGACCGGACCTTCAACTGCATCACGGTAGACAGCGACACCTCGACCTCGGACAGCCTGATGCTCTGTGCGACCGGCGCATCGGGCGTTGACGCAACCGGGAACCCGGAGTTTGAGCAGGCGCTGGAGGGCGTGATGCTGGATCTGGCGCATCAAGTCGTCCGCGATGGGGAAGGCGCCACGAAGTTCGTCGAGATCCAGGTGACCGGCGCCGAAAGCGACGCAGATGCCAAGACCCACGGGCTGGCGATTGCCAATTCGCCTCTGGTGAAAACCGCAATCGCGGGTGAGGATCCCAACTGGGGCCGCGTGGTGATGGCAATCGGAAAATCCGGCGCTGCGGCGGACCGGGACCTGCTGTCGATCTCCTTCGGCGATGTTCTGGTGGCTGAAAATGGCTGGGTTGCGCCCTCATACAAGGAAGAGGACGGCGCCGCGCAAATGAAACAGGACGAGATCACGATCAAGGTGGATCTGGGTCTTGGCGATGGCGCGGCAACGGTCTGGACCTGCGATTTGACCCATCAATACATCACCATCAACGCGGATTATCGGTCATGAAAACGGTTCTCGTCTCGGCCGTGGCCCTGATCGACGTCGAAGGGCGGATCCTGCTGGCGCAGCGCCCCGAAGGCAAATCCATGGCCGGGCTTTGGGAATTCCCCGGCGGCAAGGTTGAAGCCGGGGAGACCCCCGAAGTGGCGCTGATCCGCGAACTGGAAGAGGAGCTGGGCATCAACACCTGGCAATCCTGCCTAGCGCCGCTGACCTTTGCCAGCCACAGCTATGAAGATTTTCACCTGCTGATGCCGCTGTTTGCATGCCGCAAATGGGAGGGCATTCCGCAGGCCCGGGAAGGCCAGGTTCTAAAATGGGCGCGGCCGCAAGAGCTGCGTGATTACCCGATGCCTCCGGCCGATATTCCGCTGATTCCGATCCTGCGGGATTGGCTGTAGCGTTCAAAAACTGGCGGTCCGCCCGGCGGGCTGCCCTCTGCATACCCCGAATTTCCCCTCCAATCCGGACGCAATTTACTACCGGATATTGGAGATTTGTCGGTAGAAACACTAGCCATTGTTGCTTTGGCGCAAGTCGTCAAGATTTTGTTAACCAATTTGTCAAAAACTGGTTACACTATCTGGCAGTGAACCTTTTTGAACTTCTCCCTGACGAAGGATCAGACAACAGGTGGACCTATTTGGGCACGTGTTTTCTGGTCCGGGACAGGTTCATGCAGGCACACATCAACGACCGCAACGGGGTGCCGGTAGGCGCGGCAGAACGCCTCCGAATACCACCGATTTTCGCGGCACACTGAAGACCCACTGAAGACCAATCACTCACGGCAATAGAGGGCAGCCCGGCGGCTGCCCTCAGCCGTTTTGGCGGGCACTAGACCTCCCACCACCTCAAAGATGCAAAAACCCCGGCACAGAGGCCGGGGTTTTGACTGTTTCTGAGTGTCGCAGCGCCTTAGTCGAGCTTACGTTCAACTTCCTGACGCTCGAAGATCTCGATGACATCGCCTGCGCGGATATCTTCGTAGTTCTCAAAGGCCATACCGCATTCCTGACCGGACTGAACCTCTGCGACTTCATCCTTGAAGCGCTTCAGCGTTTTCAGCGTGCCTTCGTGGATCACAACGTTGTCACGCAGCAGACGCACACCAGCCGAGCGACGGGCAACGCCTTCGGTGACCAGACAGCCGGCAACCTTGCCGACGTTGGAGACCTTGAAGACGTCCTTGATAGTCGCGTAGCCGATGAAGTTTTCCTTGATCTCGGCCGACAGCAGGCCCGAGGCCGCCGCTTTCACGTCATCCACAAGGTCATAGATCACCGAGTAATAGCGGATCTCGACGCCCTTCTGGTTGGCAGTGTTACGGGCCGAGGTATTGGCACGGACGTTGAAGCCCATGACCGGCGCACCGGAAGCTTCGGCCAGGCCGATATCGGTTTCGGTGATGGCACCAACACCCGAGTGCAGCACGCGCACGCGCACCTCGTCGTTGCCGATCTTCTCCATCGCCTGAACGATCGCTTCGGCAGAGCCCTGCACGTCTGCTTTGACCAGGATCGGCAGTTCGGAGACGTTTTCGTCTTCCTTAGCCTTGGCCATCAGCTGTTCCAGAGTGGTCGCAGCACCGGCTGCGGCGCGTTTGTCCTTGGCGGCCTGCTCGCGGTATTCCGCGATTTCGCGGGCCTGTGCCTCGGTCTCGGTCACGTTCAGCACGTCACCCGCTTCGGGCGTGCCGTTGAGACCCAGAACCTCGACCGGAACCGACGGACCGGCTTCCTTGACGCGTTCACCCTTGTCGTTGATCAGCGCACGGACCTTACCGTACTGCTCACCCACAACGAAGATGTCGCCCTGATGCAGAGTACCGTTCTGAACCAGAACAGTGGCAACCGGGCCGCGGCCCACGTCCAGCTGTGCTTCGATCACGGCGCCTTGGGCGGCACGGTTCGGGTTGGCTTTCAGTTCCAAGATTTCCGCCTGTAGCGCGATGGCTTCCAGCAGTTCATCCAGACCCTGGCCGGTCACGGCGGACACTTCCACGTCCTGAACGTCGCCGGACATGGCTTCCACGATCACCTCGTGTTGCAGCAGCTCGGCACGCACCTTGTTCGGATCGGCGGCAGGTTTGTCGATCTTGTTGATCGCCACGATCATCGGAACACCGGCAGCCTTGGCGTGGTTGATCGCCTCGATGGTCTGCGGCATGACCGAATCGTCGGCAGCCACAACCAGAACCACGATATCCGTCACCTGAGCACCGCGAGAGCGCATCGAGGTGAAGGCCGCGTGGCCCGGCGTATCGAGGAAGCTCAGTACGGTGCCGCTATCGGTGGTCACCTGATACGCACCGATGTGCTGGGTGATACCGCCTGCTTCGCCAGCCACAACCCGCGCATCGCGGATCGCATCCAGCAGCGAGGTTTTACCGTGGTCGACGTGGCCCATGATGGTGATCACCGGCGGACGCGGCTGCAGATCTTCTTCCTTGTCCTCGACCTCTTTGATCACGTCTTCGACGTCAGAGTCGGAAACGCGGACAACTTTGTGGCCGAATTCTTCGATGATCAGTTCAGCCGTATCGGCGTCGATCGACTGGTTCTGGGTGACCATCATGCCCATGTTCATGAGCGATTTGACCACGTCACCAACGCGTTCCGCCATACGGTTTGCCAGCTCGGAAACAACGATGGTTTCCGGCAGCTGCACGTCACGGATGACCTTTTCACGCTCGACGGTGCCCATTGCCTTCTGACGCGCGCGCTCCTGCTTGCGCTTCATTGCGGCCATGGACCGCTGACGGCCACCTTCGCCGGTTGCCTGACCCAGTGTCAGCTTACCCGAACGGCGACCTTGGTCGCGGCCTTTGCCACCACGGCCACGCTCTTCGCGTTCGCGGTCGGCTTTGCGCGGGGCCTGCGCTGCGGGTTTGGCCGCAGAACGACCTGCGGCGGGACCGGCAGATTTTGCCTTCTCCGGCTCTGCTGCCGGAGCCGCTGCTGCACGCTTGGCCGCTTCTTCAGCTTCGAGGCGCTTGCGCTCTTCCTCTTCCGCCTTGCGACGGGCTTTTTCCTCGGCTTCGCGCTGTTCGCGTTCCTTGGCTTCCTGCTCGGCGCGGCGGCGCTCACGCTCTTCGGCACGGGCCTTTTCCTCGGCCTCGCGCTGCGCGGCTTCTTCGACTTCACGCGCCTTGGCAGCCTGCAGCGCCTTCAGGCGGCGGGCCATTTCCGCGTCGGTGATGCCGGCAGGTCGACGGGATCCATCCGTCGCGGGAGACGCACCACTGCCGCCTTTACCCGCACCCGGCTTGGGAACCACAACGCGTTTGCGCTTGGTTTCCACTACGACATTCTTGGTCCGCCCATGGCTGAAGCTTTGTTTCACGTTCCCAGGCCGGGAACCACCACGCAAACCCAATGTCTTTTTGCCGTCACTATCGCTCATAAAGCTCTTTATCCTTCCGTGCGGCCCTTGCCGCCCACCATTTCGCGCAAACCCTGCAATCGTTGCGCTTCCTCTACAACACGTTTGCTGAGTCCACCAGAGGCCAGCGCCGCATGTATCACAGTTTGACGCCCAAATGCCATCCCCAGCTCATCCGCAGAGAGGCAACCGATATAGTTCCCCCGGTGCGGCGTGCTCAGTTTCGACTTTCCACGCCCGGATCCGTCAGCCGCCTGAATCAGCACACTCGCCTCTTCCTTCAGCAGCCAATCCTTGACTTTTTCATAGCCACCGACCGCATCACCCGACTTGCGGGCCAGGCTGATCAGATCAACGAGACGGCGCAGAACCTGCCGCTCCACCTCGTCTGCAAGGTCTTCGGGCACCTTCACCTGGGCCTTGAAGCCACGGGCGAAGAGTTTCTTCTTTACCGCCGTATCTAACGCAGAACGGCTGGCGGTCACATAAACGCCCCGACCGGGGAGTTTACCGAACACATCCGCAACGACCTGCCCGTCGGGGCCCATCACGAACCGGATGAGACCCTGCTTGGGCTGGATCTCACCTGTTGCGATGCACTTTCGCTCCGGGCCGTCTGACCGGTCTTTTTCGGCGCCTCCGCGAGCCATTCAGCGTCTCCTTTCAGGAGCAGCGGGGATCAGACCCCGGCCCCTGTGTCAGCGGCTTCTTCGTCACCTTCGGCCTCGTCATCTTCCGAGACTTCCGGTTCCAGTTCGGCGGGATCAACCCAGCCCAGCAAGACGCGGGCTGTCATGACCATATCCTGTGCCTCTTCCAGCGACATGCCGAAAGGTTCCAGAATACCGTCGTCCTTGATCCGTTCGCCGCCATCCGTGGTCCAGCCGCCGGCCAGTTCCCAGTCCGCGCAGGTGGCAAAGTCTTCCAGCGTCTTGATGCCGTCCTTTGCCAGTGCCTCAATCATCTGGGGTGTCAGACCGTCAAAGTCAATCAGGCTGTCCTCTGCGCCCAGCGCACGGGCGGCATCAATCGCTGCCTTGGCCTTGGCTTCGAGGTAGTCACGGGCCCGGGCCTGCAGCTCTTCGGCGGTACCTTCGTCAACACCGTCGATGACCAGCAGTTCATCGAGCTCCACATAGGCAACCTCTTCGAGGCTGGTGAACCCTTCGGAGACCAGCAGCTGGGCAAAGAATTCGTCCAGATCCAGAGTTTCCATGAACAGGCCGGTGCGCGCTTCGAATTCCTTCTGGCGACGCGCCGATTCCTCTTCCTCGGTCATGATGTCGATGTCGAGACCGGTCAGCTGCGAGGCCAGACGTACGTTCTGACCACGGCGGCCGATCGCGAGGCTCAGCTGTTCCTCGGGGACCACAACTTCGATCTTGCCGGCTTCTTCGTCCAGAACCACTTTCGACACTTCGGCCGGCTGCAGCGCGTTGACGAGGAAAGTCGGCTGATCTTCGTTCCACGGGATGATGTCGATCTTTTCACCCTGCAGTTCGTTCACAACGGCCTGCACGCGGCTGCCGCGCATACCGACGCAGGCGCCCACGGGGTCGATCGAACCATCATAGGAAATCACGGCAATCTTGGCGCGCGAACCGGGATCACGGGCAACGGCCTTGATCTCGATGATACCATCATAGATTTCCGGCACTTCCATCTTGAACAGCTCGGCCATGAATTCCGGCGCAGTACGGCTGAGGAAGATCTGCGGGCCGCGCGGTTCGCGGCGCACATCCTTGA
Organism: Pseudophaeobacter sp. 1A09344; assembly: GCF_041008745.1. Lineage (NCBI taxonomy): Bacteria > Pseudomonadati > Pseudomonadota > Alphaproteobacteria > Rhodobacterales > Roseobacteraceae > Pseudophaeobacter > Pseudophaeobacter sp. 1A09344. The sequence goes on along the minus strand of NZ_JAXGFS010000019.1, from coordinate 39,176 downwards.
TGTAGCAGCGGATACGATCATTCGGACGATAGCTTTCGCGGCCGATCTTCTCGTTGCGGCGCAGGATCGCTTCGCCAGCGCCCACATCGACGATGACGTTGCCGAATTCTTCGCGTTTGACCAGACCGTTGATGATGGTACCGGCGCGGTCCTTGAATTCTTCGTACTGGCGGTCACGCTCTGCTTCGCGCACCTTCTGCAGGATGACCTGCTTGGCCGATTGGGCCGCGATACGGCCCATTTCTACCGGCGGAACCTCTTCCACATAGGTGTCGCCCACCTTGGGATCGGCCATGTACTGCTTGGCCTGCTCGACGGTCATTTCCGACTGGTAGTTTTCCAGCTCTTCATCTTCGACGACCGAGCGCACGCGGGTAAAGGTGGCCTTGCCGGTCTTGCGGTCGATGGACACACGGATGTCCATTTCGCTGCCGTAGCGGCTTTTGGCCGCCCGGGCGAGGCTTTCTTCCATGGCTTCGACCACCAGGCCGGGGTCGATCATTTTCTCGCGCGCCACGGCTTCGGCGGTTTGCAACAGCTCAAGCTGGTTTGCAGAGGTGATGGCCATTACTTGTTCTCCTCTTCGGACCCTTCGGTCACCTCGCCCTCAAGGGGCGTATCTTCGATAACGTCGTCAAAAGCATCTTCGTTCAGCGTGCCAGCCTCCTTGCGCTGGCGCAGCATTTCCTTGATCAGATCGTCGGTCAGAACCAGCTTTGCGTCGCTCAGCCAGTCGAATTTCAGACCGATGGTCACGGGTTCGCCGTGTTCCTCGATGTTGATCAGAACCTCGTCATCCTCGACACCGGCCAGCTCGCCCTTGAAGCGGCGGCGACCGTCGATCAGCTCGGCGGTTTCCAGCTTGGCCTCATAGCCTTCGAACATGTCAAAGTCCTTGAGCCGCGTCAGGGGACGGTCGATGCCGGGGCTCGACACCTCAAGCGCGTAGGCATCAAGGATCGGATCCTCGACGTCCAGAACCGCGCTGACGGCATTCGAAATATCGGCGCAATCATCGACTTCGATCCCGCCATCGGGTTTGTCGGCCATGATCTGCAAGGTTGTCGTCTTGCCGGACATCAGCCGGATACGGACCAGCTCATAGCCCAGATCCTCGATCACCGGGGTGATGATCTCGGCAAGGCGGCGGTCAATCGCGGCTTTGGCAATCAGGTCGTTGGTCATTCGGGTTCCAGCTGTCTTTCGGACACAAAAAAACGGGCGCGCGGCCCGTTGAAAATCCCGGTGGAGCCTTGGACCAGAGCCCAACGCGCCGCTGTTGTGAAAGGCATATACGCTTGATGGGGCGAATCTGCAAGGAGAAGTTCGAAACCGGGCCTGCGCCCCGGTCAGGTCCGCCACCAGCGTTCGGCAATACGGCCATCATCCAGCGCCGCGCGGCGGCCCACGGTGCGGGGCATGCCCACATCGCTGCGCGCCGCCAGCGCCATGTCGCTGGCCGAAGGATGATACAGGAATCCCCCCTTTTCGATCAGCCCTTCTGGCGCGGGCAAGGCGGCCACATCCACATAGCCATCACGCAGTGCCTCAGCCCGCACGCTGGCATCCGGGATGACGATCACCTCGACCGTATCCACCCAGCCTGCCTGCCCGGCCTTGTAATGATCGGCCAGTTTTGCCGCACGGAAATGCCGCCCGTCCTGCGCCCGCTCGACGCGGTAACAGCCGGTGCCCACGGCCTGTGCCAGTGGCAGATCCACCTGGCCCGCCGGAGCGATGACATGCGCCGGATCCGCCAGAAGGTAAGGAAGATGGGGGTTTGCGGCCGTCAGCTGGATCTCGATCCGATGGTCTGCGACCTGCTGCACCAAGGCAACCTCGGCGCCGTCGATACCGCGCCCGCTCAGCGAGGCAACCACATCCGCCGCCGTCATGGCCGCGCCATCATGGAACCGCACATCGCTGCGCAGATCAAAGGACCAGGTCCTGGCCGCGTCGCTGCTGTGCCAGCCCTCGGCCAGCTCGCCCCGCAACACGCCATCGGGCGCGATCTCTGTCAGGGTGTCGAAGACGGCGCCACGCGCCACCTGCTCCATCAGCCCGTCCTGACGCGGCACCGCAAGACGCAACACCCCGCCCGCGCGCGGCGCCGCCGCCAATGACGTGCCTGTCGCCGCCAGCAAGGCAGCCGCAGCACCAGAGGTGAACAGCGCGCGGCGGTCGATACGGGTCATGGCAGCATCTCCTCGGCAATCCGGTCCATCGTGCGCACCAGTTCGGCACTGATTCCCGGCTCCGACAAGGCATGACCTGCATTGCGGATCATTTTCAACTCGGCATTTGGCCACAGCTCGTTCAGGCGCCAGGCCGAGGTCGGCGGGCAGATCATGTCGTAACGGCCCTGCACAATGATGCCCGGAATATGGGAAATCCGCCCCATATTGGCGAGGATCTGCCCATCGAAATCCAGAAAACCGCCATTGATGAAATAGTGGTTTTCCAACCGGGCAAAGGCGCGGGCATAATCGCCGGGGCTTTCGCCGCCATGACCGTTAGAATGGACCGAGGCCAGGGCGTTCTCCCAGGATGACCAGGCACGACCGAATCGGATTTCCTCGTTCACATCGCCGGAAAATAGCCGCTTGTTATAAGCGGCGATCATATCGTGCCGCTCGTCATGCGGGACCAGCGCGACAAACCGCGCCCAGGTTTCCGGCCAGAACCGCCCGGCGCCGCCCCCGTAAAACCAGTCGAGTTCGCTTTGTGTCATCAGGAAGACACCGCGCAGGATGATGTGCTGCACGCGCTCCGGGTGCGTCTGCGCATAAATCAGCGCCAGCGTCGCCCCCCAGCTGCCACCGAACAATAGCCAGCTGTCGATCTCCAGCAGGCGGCGGATCTCCTCCATATCGGCAACCAGATGCCAGGTGGTGTTATCCTCGCAAGAGGCATGCGGGCGCGAGCGGCCGCAACCGCGCTGATCAAAAAGAATCACCCGATAGATATTGGGATCGAAATAGCGCCGCATCGCCGGGCTGCTGCCGCCGCCGGGACCACCGTGACAGACAATCACCGGAATGCCCTTGGGGTTGCCCGATTGCTCGACATAAATGCTGTGGCCCTGCCCCACATCCAGCATACGCTGGTCGTAGGCATCGACCGGAGGATAAAGATACTGCACTGCGCGCTTTTGGTCCGAGTATTTGTCCATTACTGACCTAACTAGTCTGTTAGACACAAAAGAACACACGGAGACAGGAATGCAAGCGCCTCAGTCCACGGTAGACCCGTCCGAGATCGCCAAATTCGAAGCAATGGCCGCGGAGTGGTGGGATCCCAACGGCAAGTTCAAGCCGTTGCATATGCTGAATCCCTGTCGGCTTGATTACATCACCCAGCAGATCGCCGGGGAATTCGGCCGTGATCTGACGCAGCCGGAGCCATTCAGGGGCCTGCGCCTTCTCGACATTGGCTGCGGCGGCGGGCTGTTGTCGGAACCGATGGCGCGCCTTGGCGCCGAGGTCGTGGGGGCCGATGCTGCCGCCGGGAACCTGCCGGTGGCGCGGATTCATGCGGAACAATCCGGCCTTACCATCGATTACCGCCACACCACTGCCGAGGCCCTGGCCGAAGCCGGTGAACAGTTCGACGTGGTTCTCAACATGGAGGTGGTTGAACATGTGGCCGATCCGCTGAGCTATCTGACCGCAACGCGGGAGTTGCTGAAACCGGGCGGCTTGCAGATCTGTTCCACCATCAACCGCAATCCCAAAAGCTATGTCATGGCCATCTTTGGCGCCGAGGTGGTGATGCGCTGGCTGCCGCGCGGCACCCATGAATGGAATAAATTCATCACCCCGGACGAGCTGTTCGAGCTGCTGCGCAAGGCGGGGCTGGAGCCAGTCGACCGTAAGGGGTTCGTGTTCAACCCGGTGACCTGGGGCTGGTCGATTTCTCCGCGCGATCTTTCGGTCAACTACGTCACGGCCAGCACCAAACCCGCCGCGTAACAAGGTGGCGGATAACCGCCTCCTATCCTTTCGTATAGGAGACCTAATCCCTCTGCGTACTTGGCGTTTGACTCGATTTAGTATAAAACCGTCCGATCGGTTGGGTTTTAGTCTGACCGATACCGGGCCTTGGCCCTTAACAGAGTGAATGCTGTACCCGATGGCCTATCGGCACAATGCGAAATGATCGCTGCCACCACTCACGCGGCCAGATGGGAAATTGAGAAAGGGATGCCCGTTACACGGCATCCCTTTCTTTTTGGGGCACAGGCAAACGCAAGGGCATGGAGGCCGCGCCGGGCGGCGCTTAGTCGTCTTCCAGCTTGCTGCGCAACTCCCGCAGGATCGGAAGTGCGGCGCGCACCCGGTCGCCGCCCAGCTCATCCACCACTTCGGAGATTACCGGCACGATACTGGCCAGCGCCGCATCGCGCGCCTGCCTGCCTGCGGGGCTGATCGCCACCATCTTGCGTCGGGCATCATCCCAGTCGGGGCGGATATGCACATAACCCGCCATCTCCAGCTTGTTCAGCGTATTGGTCATGGCACCGCGGGTAACGTGAAACGCCTTCGCCAGCTGCGCCGGAGAGCGTTCCAGCCCGGCCCGTGCCAGATGGTTCAGAACCGAAAAATGCGACAGTTCCATTCCCTTGGGCAGGGCCTTGCCCAGCCGCGAGCGCGCCAGCTGGTCGGCCATCAGGATTTCACTGAACAGCGAAACGGCCAGAGAATGTGATTCTTCCATCAGGGTCCGTCGAACTCTCGATCATGGGTCAGCGCAGGAACACGTTTGCGTGCTTCTGCCACTTTTTCCATATCAAGATCAACGCAGACAACCCCGGGATCGGTCCCGGCGTCCGCCAGAATCTCTCCCCAGGGCGCCACAACCAGCGAATGCCCGAATGTGCGGCGCGATGCGCCCCGGCTGGCTGGATGGGTCCCAGTCTGGGCAGGCGCCAGCACGTAGCAGCCGGTTTCGATCGCGCGGGCCTGCAGCAGCGTGTGCCAATGGGCGGCGCCAGTCACGTGGGAAAAGGCCGCCGGAACCGTCAACACCTGCGCCCCGGCCTGCGCCAGCGTCCGGTGCAGATGAGGAAAGCGCACGTCATAGCAGATGGTCATGCCGATCCTGGCAAAGGGAGTCTCTGCCAGCACCGCGCGGGTGCCGGGGCGATAGCCATCCGATTCGCGGTAGGTTTCCTCAGGCGTGACCTCCACATCGAACATGTGGATCTTGTCATAGCGGGCGACGATCCCGCCATCGGGGCCGATCAGGAACTGGCGATTGGCAAAGCGCCCATCCGCATCGTGGGTCTTGATGCCGAGCGAGCCGAGCACCATCCAGACGCCCAGTTTCGCGGCCTCGTCGCGCAGGGCAGCCAGGGTCGGATCGTCTTCTTCGTGATGCAGGACGGCTTTCTGATGCGCGCGGCTGGTCGAAAGGCAATTGGTGACCTCGGGCGTCAGCACGAAACCGGCGCCCTCGGCCACCGCTGTGGCCATCATGGCGCGCACGCTGTCCAGATTCTCGGCTGGATCATCGCTTGAGGTCATCTGCAACAGGGCTGCGCGCATCAGGTGGGTCTCCGGTTTCAGGCGGACAGCAACTGATCCAGTTTGCCGGCCTGTTCAAGCGCGTAAAGCTCATCACAACCGCCCACATGCGTGTCGCCGATAAAAATCTGCGGCACCGTGCGGCCCCCGTTCGCGCGCTGGATCATTTCAGGTTTGCGTTTCGGGTTCATCATAACGTCGACCTCGGAAAAGGTCACACCCTTCTGGTTCAAAAGCCGTTTTGCGGCGTGGCAAAAGCCGCACAGAGGCGAGGTGTAGATTTCCACCGGTTTCATGCAGGTCTCCAATATATTCGGGTTTTTGCGTTTGTGAGGGATATGGGGCCGCAATGCAATCTTTGCCAGAGGCCCCGGCAAAGCGGTCACGCATGCGTGACGCGGGCCAGAACGACGATCCGCACCTCTTCCGCACCAGCGCGCAGGCAGGCATCGGCGCAGGCCGACAGGGTCGCCCCGGAGGTCATAACATCATCCACCAACAAGACGTTGCGACCGCTCAGGGCAGGCGCCTTGCGCGGCGGCACCCCGATCACATCACCCAACAGCCGGAACCGTTCGCTCCGCGACCGCCCGTCCAATGACGGTGTTCTGCGGTGGCGGCGCAGCAGATCGGGGCAATATTGCAGCCCAGCGCGGCGTGCCAACGCCCTGGCCAGCACGGCGGACTGATTGTAACGGCGTTTCAGAAGTCGGCTCCAATGCAGGGGCACCGGGCAGACCAGCGGACTATCCTGCAGCAAAGGTTCCGCCACCCGCGCCATCCAGGCCGCCGCCGGAGGAGCAATATCAAGCCGGTCCCCATGTTTCAGCGCCAGCACCAGCTCGCGCGCCTTACCGCCATAGACAAGCGCGGCACGGCCCTGGCTCCACGGGCGGGGCGTCGCCATGCAATCATCGCATTCGATGCGAAATCCGTCGCTCTCCCCGGGCAGGGGCACCCCGCAGCCTTCGCAAACCGTGCCGGAAATGAACTCCGTCTCGCGCCAGCAGGGACCGCACAGGCCCGCGTCCTGCCCGACCAGCCCACCGCAGCCCAGACAGCGCGGCGGATAGATCAGTGAAACAGCGGTTTGAAACTGCGCCAACAGCATTTAAGTAGCCCCCCATGACGCAAAACACACAACACCAGCCACAGCTGTTTGACAGGCAGGCTTTGGCAGCGCATCGGGCCCGGCGGCAGCAAGAGGCCCTGTTCCTGCACCAGATGGCACGGGACGAGGTCGAAGATCGCCTCAGCATGGTTAACAGAACCTTTACCGCCCCTGCGGTGGTGTCTCCTTTTGCGGAGATTTGGGACGGTGCCCTTGGCGGTGCGACCTGCGTGGCGGACGAGGATGTTCTGGATCTGCAGCCCGGCGCCCATGACGTGGTGATCCATGCGATGGGCCTGCACTGGGCCAATGATCCGGTTGGCCAGCTGATCCAGTGCCGCCGCGCCCTGAAGGAAGACGGGCTGCTGCTGGCGGTGATGCTGGGCGGGCAGACATTGCAGGAGCTGCGCGTGGCGCTGGCCGGAGCAGAAACCGAGGTACTGGGCGGGCTATCTCCGCGCATCGCCCCGATGGGCGAGGTCCGCGATCTGGGCGCCTTGCTGCAACGGGCCGGGTTCGCCCTGCCGGTGGCCGATGTGGTGCCGCTGACGGCGGAATACCGCGACCTGATGCATCTGATGCGCGAATTGCGGGCCATGGGAGAGACCAACGCCCTGACATCCCGCCTGAAACGCCCGGTCCCGCGACGCCTGTTCCACCGTGCCGAAGAGATCTATCGCCAGCACTTCGAGACCGAGACCGGCCGCCTGCCCGCCAGTTTCGAACTCATCTGCCTGACCGGCTGGTCCCCCTCCGAAAGCCAGCAGAAACCGCTGCGCCCCGGCTCGGCCCAGATGCGGCTGGCGGATGCCCTGAAAGTGCCGGAAACCAAGCTGCCCGACTAGGCCCGCGCCACTTCGGACAATAGGCAAACGCGATGGCTGCACAAATTTGATCCGATTGGTCTTTGACCGCGTATGCCATTACTATTGCGCCGAAACACAAAGCCCCAACCGCACAGGACACATCAATGCTGGATTCGACCTCAACTGCAAAATGCCCTGTTCACGCTCCTGCCGACCACCCCAAGGTGCAGCCGGAAAAGGTGGGCATTCTGCTTGCGAACCTCGGCACCCCGGATGACTATAGCTACTGGCCCATGCGCCGCTATCTGAGCGAATTCCTGTCGGACAAGCGGGTGATCGACTACCCGTCGTGGAAATGGCAGCCGCTGTTGCAGCTGATCATCCTGACCAAACGTCCGTTCAGTTCGGGCGAGGCCTATAAATCCATCTGGAACCACGACAAGGGCGAAAGCCCGCTGATGACCATCACCAAGGACCAGACCGCCAAGATGGCAAAGGTGATGTCCGACCGGTATGGCGATCAGGTCATGGTCGATTTCTGCATGCGCTATGGCAACCCGTCGACCAAGTCCAAGGTCCGCGAAATGGTCAAGGCGGGCTGCCAGAAGATCCTGTTCGTGCCGCTCTATCCGCAATATGCCGGCGCCACATCGGGCACCGCGAATGACCAGTTCTTCCGTGCCCTGATGGAAGAAACCTGGCAACCTGCCGCCCGCACCATTCCTGCCTATTTCGACGAACCCGCCTATATCGATGCGCTGGCGCGTTCCGTCGAAGAGGCCTATGCCAAGGCGTCGAGTCGCCCTGATATTCTGGTCGTATCCTACCACGGCATGCCGAAACGCTATCTGATGCAGGGCGATCCCTACCACTGCCAGTGCCAGAAAACGACGCGCCTTCTGAAAGAGCGCCTTGGCTGGGAAGACACCGAGATCACGACGACCTTCCAGTCGGTCTTTGGCCCCGAGGAATGGTTGAAACCCTATACCGTCGACCACGTCGCCACGCTGGCCAAGGAAGGCAAAAAGAACATCGCCGTGATCGCCCCGGCCTTTTCTGCCGACTGCATCGAAACGCTCGAAGAGATCAACGAAGAGATCAAGGAAAGCTTTGAAGAGGCGGGGGGCGAGGACTTCCTCTATATCCCCTGCCTCAACGATGATGACGATCACATCGCAGCACTGGCCGGTGTCATCGAACAGAATTTGAAAGGCTGGGTGGACTAACGCCGCGCCCCGGTTCAAATAGGATCCAATATTGGGTTGCCGCCGAAGCGGCGGATCGGGGGGGTTTATGACACAGGCGCATTGGGCGGCCGCATTTGCGGCACATTGGGGGATCGAGGCGGAGCTAACCCGCCTTGATGGCGAATACGATCTTAACTTTCTGGCGCTGGCGGCGGATGGCTCCGGCTATATCGTCAAGGCGATGCGCCCCGGCTGCGCGCAGGATCTGGTCGATATGCAGGTGCAGGCCCTCGACCATATAGCCAGGGCGGCGCCGGATCTGCCCTGCCCGCGCGTGATTCGGGCCAGAAACGGCGCCGCAATGTGCGCGATTGCCGATGAAACCGGCGCTGAACGGCTGGTCTGGGTCATCAACCAACTGCCCGGCCGCTGCTACGCCAAGGCCGCACCGAAATCCGACAGCCTGATCCACGAGGTTGGCGCGGTGCTCGGCCAGACTGACGCGGCGCTGGCGGATTTTCAGCATCCGGGCCTTGAGCGGGATTTCAAATGGAACCTAATGCAGGCCAGGTGGATTGCCGATGATCTGGATTGCATTGCCGATCCGGCCCGCAGGGCCCTACTGACCGATATTCATGGCGCCTTTGCCGAACTGGCACCCGACCTTGTCAAGCTGCCACAGCAGGCAATCCACAATGATGCCAATGATTACAATATCATCGTATCGGGAGAACTCAGCGAACCGCGCCGGGTATCCGGCCTCATCGACCTTGGCGATATGTGCAACGCGCCGCGCGTCTGCGATCTGGCGATCGCGGCCGCCTATATCGTTCTGGACCATCCCGACCCCGAGGCCGCGCTGGCCGCGCTGGTGGCGGGCTATCATTCCGCCTGTCCGCTGAACCCGGGCGAGGTGGACATGATCTGGCCGCTGCTGCGGGCGCGGCTTGCGGTCTCAGTGGTGAACTCCACCTTGATGGCCGCAGAGAACCCCGATGATCCTTACGTGACCATCTCGCAGGCGCCTGCTTGGCGGTTCCTCGAAGGCTTTGACCTGAACGCCAAGCTGGTGAACGCCCGCCTGCGCGCCGCCTGCGGCCTGCCGGTGGTCGAAGGCGCCGATCGGGTGCTGACGTGGCTAAATGCAGAACGCGGCAATTTCGCTCCCCTGATGGGCGCGGATCTGAGCGACGTGCCGATGGGGTCGCTCTCGGTCGAAAACGCCACCTGGCCGCAGAACCCGTTCGATATGCCGCTGGAAGAAGCCGCCCGCGTCGGCGAGGAATACGGCACCGGCATCTGGCTGGGCTATTACAACGAACCGCGGCTGATCTACACCGCGCCCGCCTTTCGCAAGGGGCGCTGGAAGGCCAGCAACCGGCGCACCGTGCATCTGGGCGTGGATGGCTTTGCCCCTGCGGGTGCCCCCCTATATGCGCCGCTGGCGGGCGAGGTCTTTATCGTCGAGAACCGGGCGCATCATCTGGACTATGGCGGCACCATCATTCTGCGCCATGAGACACCGGCGGGAGACACCTTCTACACACTTTACGGCCATCTGGATCCGGAATGCTGCGACCGCCTGAAACCCGGCGACACCGTGGCGCGGGGCGAAGCCTTCTGCCGCCTGGGCGATCCCACACAGAACGGCGGTTGGGCACCGCATGTGCATTTCCAGCTGGCGATGACCACCGACGGGATCGAGGCGGACTGGCCCGGTGTCGGTGACCCGGACGAGATGTACCTGTGGCACGCGATCTGCCCCAACCCGGCGGCGCTGATGAATCTGCCCGATGACAAGACCTGCTATCAGCCCACCGACAAGGGCGAGATCTTGCAAGCGCGCCGCGCGCATTTCGGCGGCAATCTCAGCCTCACCTACTCCGATCCGGTGATGCTGCTGCGGGGCTGGAAACACCACCTGTTCGATGAATGGGGCAGGCCCTATCTCGATGCCTATAACAACGTGCCTCACGTGGGCCACGCCCATCCGCGCATTCAGGCGGTGGCGGCGGATCAGCTGAAGCGGATGAACTCCAACACACGCTACCTGCACCCTGCGCAGGTCGCCTTTGCCGAGAAGGTGCTGTCGAAACTGCCAGCCCCGTTCGAGGTCTGTTTCTTCGTCAACTCCGGCACCGAGGCGAACGAGCTGGCCCTGCGGCTGGCCCGCGCCCATACCGGCGCCAAGGGCATGGTGACGCCAGACCACGGCTATCACGGCAACACCACCGGCGTGATCGACATCTCCGCCTACAAATTCAACGCCAAGGGCGGCGTTGGCCAATCGGACTGGGTGGAACTGGTCGAGGTCGCGGACGACTATCGCGGCAGCTTCAAACGCGACGATGCGAACCGAGCGCAGAAATTCGCGGACCTCGTCGATCCTGCGATTGCCAAGCTGAAGGACAAGGGACACGGGCTGGCCGGGTTTATCGCCGAAACCTTCCCCTCGGTCGGCGGGCAGATCATCCCGCCCAAGGGGTACCTGCCGGCGGTCTATGAAAAGGTCCGCGCCGCCGGGGGCATCTGCATCGCCGACGAAGTGCAGACCGGTCTGGGACGGCTCGGGGACTATTACTTCGGCTTTGAACACCAGGGCGCGCTGCCCGATATCGTGGTGATGGGCAAGCCCATCGGTAACGGCCACCCGCTGGGTGTTCTTGTCACCACCCGCGCCATTGCCGACAGTTTCGCCAAGGGGCCGGAGTTCTTCTCGACCTTCGGCGGCTCGACCCTGTCCTGCCGCATCGGCAAGGAGGTGCTGGACATCGTCGATGACGAAGGGCTGCAACAGAACGCCAAGGCCATGGGCGACCAGCTGATGGCAGGACTGCGGCAGCTTGAGGCGAAACATGCCTGCGTCGGTGATGTGCGCGGCATGGGGCTGTTTCTGGGGCTGGAGCTGATCAACGCAGATGGCAGCGAGGCGACCGGGATCTGTTCATACGTCAAGAACCGCATGCGCGATCACCGAATCCTGATCGGCAGCGAAGGACCCAAGGATAACATCCTGAAGATTCGTCCGCCGCTGACCATCGACAGCGATGACGTGGAGATGATCGTGCAGACGCTGGATCTTATTCTGGATGAGGTCGCCACCCTCTGAGGGCGGCCCCACCGGACACTCTGTTTCCGGCCAGCAGGCAATAAAAAAGGCGGTGGAAAACCACCGCCTTTTTAAATCTTGCAAGAAGCAATTAGTTGCTTGCGACAGCTGCGCCAACCAGGACCAGCAGCAGCAGCGGCAGCAGGATGCCGGAAGACGAGCTTTCGGCCTGCTCAACGATTACCGGTGCTTCGATAACGGGCTCTGCCAGGTTGCCGGCAGAAGCGGTGGAAGCGGCGGCAGTCAGAGCAGCTGCGATAACGAGTTTTTTCATGTTAACCTCCAGAATTCGCGTCGGACACAACAATGGCCTACGCACCCAAGACTTATCTCGTATTTTTTTCTAACCAAGTAACCCTCGGGAATGCAAATGCTTGTTTAAAAGGGCAGCCTTGCGCGTGCGGCAATGTCGTCAAATTAGCAACACTTGCGTGCCCACCTTGGTCAGCTGAAACAGCTGCGCGATGTGCTCGTTATAAAGCCCGATGCAGCCGTTCGACGATTTCCGCCCAATTTTGCGCGTATCGTGGGTCCCATGGATGCGGTAGAACTTCCAACTGAGATACAAAGCATGTGATCCCAATGGGTTATCCGGTCCTGGCGGGATGTATTTTGGCCATTCAGGGTTCCGTTTCAGCATGTTCGGCGTCGGCGACCAGCTGGGGCCATCAACCTTGCGGATGACCGAAGTCCGACCCCGGCGGGTCAGATCGTCGGACAAGGGCACCGAAGAGGGGAACAATTTGTAGACCGATTCATCCTCTGACCAGTAATGCAGCGCCCGGCTGTCGATATCGACGAGAATCGCTCCTTTGCGCAGATTATCGAAATAGGGCCTCCAGTTTTTGGCGCGGAAGGCCGAGATATTGCGTTTGACCGGCGGTTCCGGCTCTGGCGGCGGGCGCAGGGGATCATAGGCAACATCCTCGTCCTGCGCGACACCTTCGGCGAGGGCCGGAGAGGACAGCAGCGCCGCCGACCCTGCCAGAAATTGGCGCCGGGACGGTTTATCAAACAGACTGTGGGTCATGGTCTTTCCCTGCAGGTAAACATCAAAATACTGGCGGTATATTATGGCTCTTAAGCCTCAGTCGCAAATCAAACCGCCGATTAAGGGTCCCGAATGGCCGACGCAGGTTTGCACCTGCGCCTCAGGAAGGCTAAGTGCAGGAACAATGAAACTGAGCGAGATGCATGATGACGCGTGTTTTCCTGATCCTGGCTGCTGCCTTCGTTACCCTTGCTGCGGCCTGTACTCCGGTCCCTCAGACGGGTGAGGGCGGCGGAACAGTCTACAGGATCCGCAATGCCGACAAAGTACAGATCCGTATGCTCGATTCGGTTAATGCACTGCGCCAGGCGGCCTCTGCCCCGCAGGTCCAGCTGAATGCCCAGCTGAACGCCGCTGCCGCCACCCATTCGCGTGACATGTCGGTTCAGAACCGTCCCTGGCACTTCGGCTCAGACGGGTCCTCGCCGCTGGATCGCGTCGCCCGCACTGGCTACCCCGGCTCCATGCTGGGCGAGGCGATTTCGGAAACCTACGAGAACGAGCTTCAGACCCTGACCGCCTGGATGGAAGACCGCGGTACCCGCGCGGTGATTCTGGATCCCAAGGCCACCAACATGGGCTTTTCCTGGTACCAGGAACCCAACGGTAAGATCTGGTGGACGCTGGTGATGGGCAACTAAAAGCCCGCTCACCGGGCAGCTCTGCCCCAGGCTATCGGGACAGGCTGCGGATTCTCGAAGCCCTCAGGGGCGCAGGGAAATCAGGGTGCCAGTCTGAACCATGGCGTAGACCTCTTCGATCTCGTGGTTCTTGACGGCGATACAGCCTGCTGTCCAATCCTTGACCCGCGCCGCGCGCTTGCGGTCCTTGTGGTCATTCGGCTCTCCGTGAATGAAGATCTCTCCACCCGGCTTTTTCCCCAAGGATTGAGCATGGGCGACATCCGCCGAGTTGGGATAAGAAATGCCCACCGACAGGTGAAAGCTGCTGTTCGGGTTGCGACGGTCAATCAGATAGGTGCCTTCCGGCGTCTTACCGTCGCCTTCGACACGCTTGGCCCCGTCCGGCGCAAAGCCAAGATCGACCTCATATTCGCGCAACACATCCTCGTTGTTGAGAAGATACATTTTACGCGCGCCCTTGTTGACCACGATTGAGGTCACCTCGGGGCCTGAATAGCTTTTGAACTTGCTCTCAGCCTGGCTGCACCCTGCAACCATCGCACAAGAAACCGCTCCGAGCCCGAATAACCGCCTGTCCATTTTCGAACCTGTTTTTATTGACTGCCTAGAGCGCAGAATACCCGAAAATTTCCGAACTCGAAATCACTTCTTTGTCTGCTGATCCACCGCCGCGCTGTCGGAAAGGCGCCGTTCGATGGCCTCCAGCCGCGCCAGAACCTCGTCCCGGTAGGCGCCAGTGCGCTGGTCGTCTTCTTCGGAATGGGCATCCTGCATGGAGTTCACAATAAGACCCACCAGAAGGTTCACCACGGCAAAGGTCGTGACCATGATAAACGGCACGAAGAAGGCCCAGGCATAGGGGTAGACCTCCATCACCGGGCGCACGATTCCCATCGACCAGCTTTCCAGCGTCATGATCTGGAACAGGGAATAGGCGCTGAGGCCAAGATCACCGAACCATTCTGGGAAACTATGACCGAACAGTTTGGTCGCCATCACCGCGCCAATATAGAAAATGATCGCCATCAGCAGGAACACCGAGCCCATCCCCGGCAGCGCGGTAATGAAACCCTCCACCACGCGACGCAGGCGGGGGGCTACCGAGATGACCCGCAAAACCCGCAGGATCCTGAGCGCCCGCAGCACCGACAGCCCCTGTGCCCCCGGCACCAGCGCGATACCGACGATGACGAAATCAAAAACGTTCCAGCCGCTGACAAAGAACCGCAGCCGCGCCACCAAAAGCTTGGCCAGAATCTCGGCAACGAAAATGGACAGGCACAGGTAGTCGATGAAGTGGATGATCGGACCGATCCGCTCCATGATCCCGGCCGAGGTCTCCATCCCCAGCGTGACCGCATTGATCAGGATGACCGTCGTCACGAACCGGCTGAACCGGTGACTGTCCAGGATCTTGCGAAGGGTCTGCATCACGCTCATCAATCCAGTCTGTTGGGCGGCTGTCAGCTGTCCAGCGTGAAGCTGGCAGCCAGTTCCGTATGGGCGGACCAGCGGAACTGGTCAACCACCTGGACCCAGTTCAGACGATAGCCCGCGGCGACCAGCGTCTTTGCGTCGCGGGCAAAGGTCACCGGGTTGCAGGAAACATAGGCAATGACCGGCGTGCGGGCCTGTGCCAGCTGGGCAATCTGCGCCTCGCCACCCGCGCGGGGCGGGTCGATGACCGCAGCGTCGAAATGGGCGCCAAAGGGGTTCAGATCCTCAGGCAGCAACGGATTGCGGAACAGATCGCGGACTTCAGAGGTGACCTTTTTCAGCCCCTGCGCCCGGCGCCAGCCCGCATCGAGGGCGGCAATCATGTCCCGCTCGCCCTCGACTGCGTGAACTTCGGCATCCTGCGCTAGTGGCAGGGCGAAAGTGCCGCATCCCGCAAAAAGGTCGACAAGGCGTTTTGCGCCTTTGGTGATTTCCTGAACGGCAGACAGCAGCGCCGCCTCGCCATCCTTGGTGGCTTGCAGAAACGATCCCGGCGGCGGGCAGACGCGGGCGGGACCAAAAGCCTGCACCGGGGGCTGCTCCATCAGCACCTGCTCATCCCCCCAGGTCAGTCGGGCCACGCCGTTCTGACCGGCGATGCGCGCCAGTTCCAGCCGCAGGGAGCCATCCAGGGGCTTGCCCTCGCGCACCATCACGTCCAGCCCGACCTCGGATGTGGTCAGCGTGACAGAAAGGGGCGCCTTGCGGCTGGCCCCGGCCATGGCGAGTTCCTCGGCCAGCGGGATGGCCCGGATCAACGCCCGATCCAGCAGCTGGCAATCCGGAATCGGGGTGATCACATCCGATGCACGCCCGTGAAACCCGGCCATCGCGCCCTTCTTGGTGCGGCGCACGGTCAGGGTGGCGCGGCGGCGGCTGCGCGACGGCGAGGTATGGATGGGGCGGAATTCGGTCTCAAGCCCCTGCGCCCGCAGCGCGGTTTTCACCACCTCGACCTTCCAATCGGCGACAAAGGCATCGCTGGCGTGCTGCAACTGGCAGCCACCACAGGATTTATAGTGTCGGCACGGCGCCTGCACGCGGGTTTCGGAGGGCGTTTCGATCCGCACTTCGGTCAGCTGGCTGCCGCTTACTACGCCGCTGACCACCTCTCCCGGCAGGGTGCGGGGGGCGAACAACGGGCCTTCGGCGACCCCGTCGCCCTGTTGGCCAAGACGGGTGATCGTAGCTGTGGTTCTGGCTGCATCTGTCATGCAGCGTAGATAGCCTGCGCAGACCCGGCGCAAAAGAGCCAAACGGCACGGGGCAGACAAACCCTCCTGCGCCGGTTGCTATTCGGCAGCTTCGGTCGTGTCCTCGTCGGTGCAGATAAATCCGCCGGACTGACGTGCCCAGAACTGCGCATAGCGCCCGCCCTGCGCCAGAAGATCCTCGTGGCTGCCCACCTCAACCATCTGGCCCTGATCCATCACAATGATCCGGTCCATTTCGCTGAGCGTGGACAGGCGGTGGGCGATGGCCAGAACCGTCTTGCCCTCCATCACCCGTTCCAGCGCGGTCTGGATTGAGGCTTCGACCTCGGAATCCAGCGCCGAGGTTGCCTCGTCCAGAACCAAGATAGGCGCATCCTTCAGGATCGCGCGGGCCAGGGCGATCCGCTGACGCTGACCGCCGGACAGTTTGACGCCACGCTCGCCCAGATGCGCCTCATAGCCCTCGCGCCCCTGACCGTCCGCAAGATCCTGAATGAATTCATGCGCCTCGGCCTTCTGTGCGGCGGCGATCAGCTCTGCCTCGCTGGCATCGGGGCGACCATACAGGATATTGTCGCGGGCGGAGCGATTGAACATGGCAGTTTCCTGCGTGACCATGCCGATCTGCCGCCGCAGGCTGTCCTGTGTGACGCCAGTGATGTCCTGCCCATCGATCAGAACGCGCCCCTCTTCGGCATCGTAAAGCCGCAAGAGCAGCGACACCAATGTCGACTTCCCGGCGCCCGAAGCCCCGACAATGCCCAGTTTCTCCCCCGGTTTGATGGTCAGGTCGATGCTGCGCACGCCGCCGATATTGCGGCCATAGGAGAAACTGACGTGATCGAAATGCACCTGTCCCTCGCGCACCACCAGATCGCGGGCATCTTCGGAATCGGTGATGCGGTCGAACCGGGCCAGCGTCTTGATGCCGTTCTCCACCTCACCCACGTTGGCGTAAATCCCCATCAGCGCAAAGCTGAGCCAGCCAGTCATCTGTGCCAGCCGGATCGCGATGGTGCCCGCCGCCACGATATCGCCTTCGCTGGCCTGCCCTCCCTGCCACAGGAGCAACGATGCACCGATCATCATCACCGGCAGAACACCGGCACAGCCCATCAGGCAGAAGCGGAAGCTCGCCGACAGGGTGCCAAGATGCAGCCTCGCATCGCGGTAGCCCGCCATGGCATCCTTGGCGCTTTCTTCCTCGTTACCGGCATGAGCGAAAAGCTTCACCGTCTTGATATTGGTGATCGTGTCGACCACCTGCCCCGACACCATGGCCCGCGCCCCGGCCATCTTACCCGAGCGTTCGCGGACGCGCGGTAGGAACCAGCGGATCAGGCTGAAATAGCCGATGAGCCAGATCGCAAACAGCCCGGTAATCCGCCAATCGATCGACCCCAGAAGGGCAAAGGTACTGATCAGCGCCGCAAGGCCAAAGATCACCACATTGATCCCCTCGACCGCGACCTGCGTCATGGCATTGGCGGTCTGCATCTGCTTTTGCGCGATGCGCCCGGCAAAATCATCGTCGAAATAGCTAACCGACTGGCCCAGCACCCAGGTGTTGATCCGCGACAGGATCAGCGGCGAAATGAAAGGCTGCACCAGCACCGCATTGGCAAAGGCGCCGAGCCCCAGAATCGCCGGGCGAAACAGCAGGAAGAAGGCCGCAAAGGCCACCACCACCAGCATATGTTCGGCAAAGAAGGCCTGCGGCCCGGCATCCACTGCGGTATCGATGATGAACCCCAGAAGAAAGGCATTGAGCGTATCCATACCGCCGGCCATCACCGACAGGATCGTGAACAGCCCCAACACCGGCCAGGCCCCCGCCAGCGCCCAGCGCGCAAAGGCCACAAGCGTTTCCGGCGGCGGCCCTGCGGCAGGCCGGAACGGATTGAGACGCCGGTCGAGAAAGGATTTCAGCATTGTTCTTCTGCCTCTGCGTTCAGAAAGCCACCCGATTGGCGCGCCCAGAATTGTGCATATAGGCCGCCCTGCTGCAAAAGCGCGTCATGGCTGCCCTGTTCGGCAATCCGTCCCTGATCCAGCACCAGAATGCGGTCCATCTGAGCGATGGTGGACAGGCGGTGGGCGATGGCAATCACCGTCTTGCCCTCCATCATGCCATAAAGAGTCTCCTGAATGGCGGCTTCGACCTCAGAATCGAGCGCCGAGGTTGCCTCGTCCAAGAGCAGAATCGGTGCGTCCTTCAGAATGACCCGCGCCAGGGTGATCCGCTGACGCTGCCCGCCAGAGAGTTTCACGCCGCGCTCCCCCACATGGGCGTCATATCCTGTGCGCCCCTGCGGGTCCTCCAGATCCAGAATGAACTCCTGCGCCTGGGCCTGCCGGGCGGCGGCGAGCATCTCTTCCTCACTGGCATCCGGGCGACCATAGAGCAGATTGTCCCGCACCGACCGATGCAGCAACGCGCTGTCCTGCTGCACCATGCCGATATTCTGGCGCAGGCTGTCTTGCGTCACCTGCCGGATGTCCTGCCCATCGATCAGAATTTGCCCCCGGTCCGGATCGTAGAACCGAAGCAAAAGCTTCACGAGCGTCGATTTGCCCGCACCAGAGCGCCCGATCAGGCCGATCTTCTCACCTGGTTTGATGGTCAGGCTGATGCTGTCCAGCCCGCCTGCCTCGCGGCCATAATGGTGCGACAGATCCCGCAGTTCGATCTCTCCCGCGCTCAGTTGCAAAGGCTGCGCTTCAGGCTGATCGACCAGCGTGATTGGCTGGGCAATCGTACGCATCCCCTCGGCCACCACGCCCAGCTGGCGGAAAAACGATGTCAGCGCCCACATGATCCAGCCGGTCATCGCGTTGAGCCGCAGCGTCAGTGCGGTGGCCGCCGCCACCACCCCGACCGAGGCCGCACCCTGCATCCACAACAGGAAGGCCCAGCCGACAACGCCAACGATCAGCAGCCCGTTCAGCATGACCAGCACCCCATCCATGACGGTGAAGATCCGCATCTCTTCCTGAAAGGTCGTGCGCGCATCCTCGATCGCCTCTTTGGCATAGGAAAGCTCACGATCGTCATGGGCGAACATCTTGACCGAATGGATATTGGAATAGCTGTCCACCACCCGCCCCGTCACGGTGGAGCGCGCATCGGAGGCCGCTTCGCTGGCCGGGCCCACGCGCCGCACGGTCCAGCGCACCAGCAGCGCATAAAGCGCGAACCAGATCGCCAGCGGCAGCATCAGCCGCGCGTCGGCGGCAAAGAGCAGCACCGCAGCCCCCACCAGATAGGCCAGTGAAAAGGTGATGGCGTCAAAGACCTGAAACACCACCTCTCCGGCAGCCGGGGGCGTCTGCATGATCCGGTTGGCAATGCGGCCGGCAAAATCGTTTTCGAACCAGCTGACCGATTGGCGCAGCACATGCCGATGTGCCCGCCAGCGGATGAGCGTGCCGAAATTGGGCAGGATCGCATTGTTCAGCAGCAGCACATCCACCAGCTGCAGGGCGGGCCGCAGGAACAGGATCAAAAGGGCGACGACGATCAGCTCGGTGCCGTGATCCTGCCAGACCTGAGCGGGCGTTCCCCCCAGCAGATCAACCACCCTGCCCATGTAATAGATCAGCCCGATCTCGATGGCAGCCACCACCACCGACATCATCGCCGTCAACACAAAGACGCGTTTGAAGGGCTGGGCATAGTCGCGCAGAAACGGCCAGAGCTGCGTCGGGGGCACGTCTTTTTCGGGATAGTCACAATAGGGATCAATGAGGTTTTCAAAGAAACGAAACATGGGCGGGTGCTCCAATCACTTGAGCAAATTATGGAATGCGGACATGCGTCAGATGGGTGCCGTCAAGGCCCCCTGACAAACGGGTGGTATCGGCGTTAGCTGTACCAGATCCCGTAATACATGAGCATTCCTCCCGGTGCCTGTCGTTCATGACAGCCCAATGGATAGACACCCAACCCGCTTTTGTCACCCCGTTTTGTCTCAGCTTGCGACTTCGCGGAGGTTCAGCCGTTCAGGCGCGCCAGCAGTGCCGCGCGATCAAGGGAAAACCCCGAGGCGATCCAATCCGATTCCAGCTGTTTCAGCGCCGCGCCCAGCGCCGCACCACTAAGGTCTGGCATCAGGTCCCGCGCCGCCACCGGGCAGGTCTGGCTGCTGCCATGAGTTGCTGCCGCAAGCGCGTCCGGCGCCAGGGGTTGCTCGAGCAGTGCCGCCCGCAGGAGCAGCGCATCGCGCCCCTGATCCGCGCCCAGCCGATACCCCAGCTCACCCGCGCCCAGGGTGCCGGTTGCAGCCTCATAAAGGCGTTCCAGCCTGCGCGCCTGTTCCTTGCTGAGCCGGAGCGATTCCTGCAGGTCTGCGCCGCCACTGATCGCAGCCAGCCGCCGGATCGGATCGGCAGGCATCCCAGCCTCGCCCTCAAGATGGACAAGCGGCGCCAGAGCGCGGTCATCCGCACCCGGCAGGATCTGTCCCAGAACCCCGGTCTGGCGCATCACCGCCACCTCAGGCGCCGGATCCGGCGCGCCGAGCAGCTTCAACAGTTCTGCCCCCACCCGTTCGCGCGACAATTTTCCCAGCCCGTCGAGGTTAGCCGCAATCGCAGCAAGCGCATCGGGATCGAAACCTGCAGCCTGATCGCCATACCAGGCATGGAATCGGAAATAGCGTAGCGAGCGCAGGTAATCCTCGCGGATGCGGTGGTCTGCTGTGCCGATAAACCGGATGCGCCGGGCCTGAAGGTCGGGCATCCCGCCCAAAGGATCGACAATGCTGCCGTCTGGGCGCGCATAAAGCGCGTTCACGGTAAAATCCCGGCGCGCGGCGTCCTCGGCGATATCGGTGGAAAAGGCAACGACGGCGCGGCGGCCATCGGTGTCCACATCCTTGCGAAAGGTGGTGATCTCATGCGGGATACCGGCCTTGATCAGCGTCACGGTGCCATGGTCGATGCCGGTCGGAACGGCGCGGATCCCGGCCTGTTCGGCCAGCGCCAGCACGGTGTCCGGCGGCACATCCGTGGCGATATCAAGATCGGAAACTGGCACCCCCAGCAGTGCATTGCGCACGCATCCGCCCACGAACAGCACTTGCGCGCCCGCCTCTGTCAGCGCGGCGCAGACGGCCTGCGTCTCGGGCGCATGCAGCCAGGGTTGGTCGATCCGCATCAGCTCTGCATCCGGTCTGCAAACTGGCGCAACATCCGCGCGGTGGCCCCCCAGATGTAATAGGGACCATAGGGCACAGTGTAATACCGCCGCCGCGTACCCCGCCAGCGGCGCGATTCGATGATGTAATTGGCCGGATCCAGAACATGAGAGAGCGGCACAGAAAAGACCTCGGCCACCTCGCCCGCCTCGGGGCGGATGTCAAACTCTGACCTCAGCAGTGCCACCACCGGCGTGACGGTGAAACTGGTGACCGTTTCATGGGTCGGCAGCGCGCCCAGAACCTCGGGCAGATCCTGCGGCAGACCGATCTCCTCCCAGGCTTCGCGCAGGGCGGTATGGGTGACATCCCGGTCGCCCTCGTCCACCTTGCCGCCCGGAAAGGCGATCTGCCCCGGGTGGTGTTTGAGCGCAGAAGACCGTTTTGTCAGGATGACCCGCGGGGCACCTGAGGCCAACGAGATCGGCACCAGAACGCCGGCCGGGCGCAGCTTGCGCGCCTGCGGCAGGGACATCTCCGGATTGAGGTCAAAATCCGAGGACCCCGCATCCGGGCGGCTTTGCACGGCCATGGAAAGGCGCAGTTTCAGGTCCTCGGGAGTGTCATACATATTGTCGGTCGCTCAGCTCGCTTTGGTCAGGACGGCGGATTTTCGGCCTCAAAGCCCAGCGTCTTCGGGTCCAGATCGTAATGGGCGCCGCAGAACTGGCAATCGGCGGTCACCCGGCCGTCCTCTGTGGTCATCGTCTCCAGATCCTTGGCCGAGTAGATCGACAGGCTGTTGCGCACCCGCTCTTCCGAGCAGGTACAGCCAAACTGCACCGCCTGCGCATCATAGACGCGCGGCTGTTCCTCGTGGAACAGTCGGACCAGAAGATCGGTCGGCGAGACCGTTGGGCCGATCAGTTCCAGATCCTCAACCGTGGCCAGCAGCATATTGACCCGGTTCCAGTTTTCCGCGGTCTCTTCCGGGATCAGATCCGCCGCATTGAGGATATCCCCGGTGCCCTGCAGTTCTGCCGCAAAGGGCGACGCCTTGGGCATGTGTTGCAGCATCATGCCACCCGCGCGCCAGCGTTCGGAAACGCCCGGCTCGGAAGATTTCCCAAAGCTGAGGCTGAACCGCGTGGGCAGCTGCTCGGACTGGGCGAAATAGGCCTCGGCGCAGGCCGAAAGCGAGCCGCCCGCCAGCGGTGTGATCCCTTGATAGGGCTGCATATCGTGGCCCTGGTCGATCATGATGGCAAAATACCCCTCGCCCACCTGATCAAAGGGCAGGCCGGGCTCCAGCCGGGAGGGATCATAGCTGGCATAGGCGCGGATCCGGGCCGGATCGCCTTCTTTTTCAGGGGCGTAGTAATCGGTGGCGATCATCCGCACGGCGGCGCCCTTGGACTGCACCTGCAGCGACAGTTTCCAGCGCAGTTTGATGGTCTGGCCGATCAGAGCAGTCAGCAGGGCCATTTCGGCCACCAGCGCCTCCACCTGGGGCGGATAGTCGTGCTGTTTCAGAATACCATCCAGAACGCCGTCAAGACGCGCGACGCGGCCGCGCATGTCCGAGGCATCAAGCTGGAAGGGCAGGACCGTATCGTCCCACGCGATTTTCGAACCAAGTGTCATGGGGTTTCCTTACACGCCGGAGGTTGGCATATCGAGCCTATATAGGGTTTTGCCATTCGGAGTGAAGGGGGCGCATGTGATCAGACGTTTTGGAAAGCCGCCCGAAGCGGGGCGAAGCTACAGGCTGCGGCCCGGAATCTATGCGCTGCTTCCGCGCGACGGGCAATTGCTGCTGACCTGCCAGCTGGATCCGGGGCCGGACATCCAGCTGCCCGGAGGCGGCATCGACCCCGGCGAATCGCCCCTGCCCGCGCTGCATCGGGAGGTTTATGAGGAAACCGGATGGAGTATCGCCGCGCCACGTCGCCTTGGTGCGTTCCGGCGGTTCGTCTTCATGCCGGAATACGATCTCTGGGCGGAGAAACTCTGCCATATCTATATGGCCCGTCCGCTGCAGCGCTTGGGCCCTCCGCTGGAGCCCGGCCACGAGGCGCTGTGGATGCCCGCTGATGAAGCCGTTACGCACCTCGGCAACCCCGGGGATCGCCATTTTGCCGCCCGGTTCTGCCCGTAGGGAAAATGAGGACCGTCCACCACACAACATAGCCCCGGGGGCACTCCCGCGCGTGACTTGAACGGCCCACTGGGCCTTCGGTCCCCCTTGGGCATGGCAGCGCGCAAGCGCGCTGCGGTGGGATTCCATAGGGTTGGTTGTGTATATGAGTGGCGTTAGAAGCGTGACCGCTGCACGCCCTGGCGTGCAGCCCGACCCAACAAGAGCCGATGATCGTTGATCATCAGGCGATTGGCGGGAGAGCCCTGCCGAGGCGATCCCGGTGCAGGGATACGGTCCGGATTACGGTCCTTCGTATTCGAACAGGGTGGCGGAAACGTCATCCTCCAGCCCGTGCTCTGGCGACAGGATCTGGGTCAGGTTCCAGTAGAGATCGTCCAGGAACTCCTTGCCGGACTGGCTGCTGTCGCATTTGCGGATCAGTTCGAGCAGCCCCTCGGCCTCCAGCATCTCACCGGATTCCAGGCGCGCTTCGGTAAAACCATCGGAGTAAAGCAGCAGCCGGTCGCCCTTTTCCATCACCAGCTCTTCCTGGCTGTAGCCGATATCCGGCACCAGACCGACGGGGACCCCGCCTTTGCCGATGAATTCAGCGGTTCCATCCTTGCGCAGCAGCAAGGGGTGCGGATGCCCGGCCTGCACCATCTTCAGCACGCCGCTGCGCAGATCGACGATGCAATAGGCCATGGTGAAGTATTCTTCGATGCCGGTATCCGCGATCAGGCGGGCGTTCAGCATGCTGGCCACCTCTTCCGGCTGCCGCAGCGCATAGAATCGGTTGAACCGCTTTTCCATGCCGACGTTCTGGTCGAAATAGGTCGAGGACAGGTAGCCACCCAGTCGTGCGGTCATCATCGCCGAGGTGATACCGTGGCCCGATACGTCGATGGAATAGAAGCCGATTCGGTTGACGCCCGGACAAAACATGCCCACCAAATCGCCACCGATATGGCCACAAGGCTTCAAAAGCAGGCTGACGGTCGAGGAGCCAAACGACTTGGACAGCTCCGGCACCAGTGATTCCTGAATCTTGCGCGCCTGAATCAGATCCTTGTCGATCGCATCATAAACCCGCTGCAGCTCACCCAGGGTTTCCGAGACGATCCGGTTCTTTTCCGACAGTTCCCGCTGCATCCGCAGGATCCGTTCTCCGGCCGAAATCCGCGCCCGCAGCTCATCCGAGCTGACCGGTTTGGTGAGGAAATCATCAGCCCCTGCATCCAGGCCTTCGGCGACTTCGTTCTTTTCGCTCTTGGAGGTTAGAAGAATAAAATAGCTATATTTATCAGTGCCCTGAGCCCGGAATTCACGGCAGAACTCGATACCGTTCATGCCAGGCATCATCCAGTCGCTGAGGATAAGATCCGGCGGATCGTTCCGGCAGATTTCCATCGCCTGTTCGCCGCCCTCGGCTTCCAGAACGTCAAAACCCCATTTCTTCAGAGACGCGACAAGAATCCGGCGCTGCAGCCGACTATCATCGACAACCAGCACACGGTTGATCGATCCGCTCATAGCGTCTTCCTCATGGTCCACGGGACTGTCTGGCAGCAACTAACGACACCTCAATACACTAGCAAGGAATTTGCCCACAATAGCGGGCATTATCCAGCCAGTTCTTTAACAGGTTATGAAGCGGAAAGATTGAACTCACCACCTGCTTTCACTTTAAATTTACCCGTGGGACGTTATGAAATACTTACCGGGAAACAAGAAGCAGGACTTGGATTATGATTAACTGGCCTCGCGTCAAGGAACTTCGCCAGGAAGTAGGGGAAGAGGACTTCGATGAGGTTGTGGAGCTCTTCCTGGAGGAGGTAGAGGGCGTCATCAGCAAACTTCGCACTGGAGATCGCGGCGCCTTGGAGCAAGACCTTCATTTCCTCAAAGGCAGCGCAATGAATCTGGGTTTTGATGCCTTCTCTGACCTCTGTCTTGCCGGGGAGCGCCAGTCGGCAAGCGGCGCCGCCGGATCGGTCGATCTGGACGCGGTGATCTCTGCCTATGAAAAATCCAAGACGCAGTTTCTGGCAGAGCTGCCCAACCTGAGTTGACCGACTGTCGGCCTCAGCTACCGGTCTGAGCGTACCCCCTCTGCCTGAGAAGAACCTTTCAGATCAGAAACTGCGCCAGCGTTTCGTCATTGGTGATATCGGTATAGGTCATGCCTGCCTCATCCAGGCGGGCAAAAAGCGCGGCGAAATTCTCCGGGCGCTTGGTTTCGATCCCGATCAGAACCGAGCCGAAGTTGCGCGCCGACTTCTTCAGGTACTCAAACCGCGCAATATCATCCTCGGGGCCAAGGATGTTGAGGAACTCCTTCAGCGCGCCGGGCCGTTGCGGCAGACGCAGCAGGAAGTATTTCTTGATGCCCGAATAGCGCAGCGCCCGTTCCTTGACCTCTGGCAGACGTTCGAAATCGAAATTTCCGCCAGAGGTGACACAGACCACGCTTTTGCCGCGAATCCAGGAGCGCACATCGTTCAGCGCCTCGACCGACAGCGCGCCAGCGGGTTCCAGCACGATGCCTTCGACATTCAGCATCTCGATGATGGTGGTGCAGATCCGGTCCTCTGAAATGGCGATCACATCCGGCAGCGGGATGTGTTTCAGAAGGTCAAAGGGCTGCGCGCCGATGGTGCCCACCGCGGCGCCATCGACAAAGGTATCAACCTTGTCCAGCGCCACCGGATGCCCCGCCGTCAGCGCCGCGCGCAGGCAGGCCCCGCCTGTGGGTTCGGCAAAGAGGCAATGCACCGCATCGCCAAAAAAGGTCGCAACGCCCGAGGACATGCCCCCCCCGCCCACCGGCAAAATCACATGGTCGGGGATCCCGCCAAGCTGCTCTTCGATTTCCACCGCGATCGAGGCCTGACCTTCGATCACATCGCTGTCGTCAAAGGGCGACAGGAAATGGCCCCCTTCGCGCGCGCACCACTCTTGTGCAGCAGACAGCGTGTCGTCGAAATAGTCGCCGATCAGGTGCACCTCGATATTGTCACCGCCGAACATGCGGGTCTTCTGGATCTTCTGCTGCGGCGTTGTCACCGGCATGAAGATCACCCCGCGCTTGCCCAGATGCTTGCACATGAAGGCAACGCCCTGCGCGTGGTTGCCGGCTGAGGCGCAGACAAAGAGATCCTGATCGGGCTGCTTGCGCATGGCGTTAAGCGCGCCGCGAATCTTGTAGGAGCGGACCGGGCTCAGATCCTCGCGCTTGAGGTAGATATCCGCCCCGAAGCGTTCGGAAAGGTGGACATTGCGCTGCAAAGGCGTTGCGGGAAACACCTCGCGCATGGCCGCCTCGGCGGCGCGGGCGGCATCTGTGAACCGGGTCTGAAAATCGCTCATACCCTTTCAGTGGCGCAAGCCCGCCCCCAAGGCAAGGGGCAGGCGCAAAGCATGCAAAAGAATACCGGTGAGCGGGTCGTCGTCAGATCGGGCGCCCCTGCACGTAATGGCCATAAAGGGTGGTCAGGATACTCACATTAACCAGCGTCATCACCAACGCCGCGCCAAGCGAGAAGATGAAGCCAAGCGGCGCAAAGACCATCATCGAGGCCCCGACGATGAACTGCAGCAACAACTGCACGAGGATCAGAACCACGAACAGCATGATCGCCGTTCCCGCCGTCCCGCGCGTCGCCTGTAGAGACTGGCTCATGCTGAGCCGTTCGCCGATGGCCGCCGCCGGCAACATGGGCAACAGCCGGAACAGAAAAACGCCCACAAAAACAAAGGCCGCAATGGCCAGGATCATCGCGATAACGGGCGGAAAGACCGCAGCAG
Source organism: Pseudophaeobacter sp. 1A09344 (assembly GCF_041008745.1). Taxonomy (NCBI): domain Bacteria; kingdom Pseudomonadati; phylum Pseudomonadota; class Alphaproteobacteria; order Rhodobacterales; family Roseobacteraceae; genus Pseudophaeobacter; species Pseudophaeobacter sp. 1A09344. The sequence goes on along the minus strand of NZ_JAXGFS010000019.1, from coordinate 11,947 downwards.
ACATCATCACGACCATTCCGATGACAACAGCGGAAACAAGCCCCATCACAAGCGCAAGGATCAGAGACACACCGATGTAGGCCAGGATGCGCCCGCCACGAAAAGGCGGGATCCAGCCTTGGGGATATTCCTCAAGCAACACGAAACGGTGCCAGTTCACAAACACCCAGAGCTCCAGGATGATGAAAACCACGGCAGCCAGAAACAGCGGACCGGCAAGGGCAGGATCCACGGTCGGAACGCCGTTTGCGTCCATATGCATGGCTTCTGACATCAGCCCACCAAGGAAGGCCACAAACAGCACAACTCCGATCAAAACGGGCACAAGAGCGATGCGGAGGGCGTCGCGCCAGTTGCGCAGCACCATGTTGAGGGAATGCGAAAATATCTTCCAACTGATCACGGGAAATGTCTCCTGAAAAACAACTTTCCTTTCTTCTTGCACGTATTGCGCGCAGCAAGACAAGGAAAACCCGGCGAACCTTGCCCTTCTCTGCAAAACCCGCTACCCCGCAAACGTTCTGATCAAGAGGAAAACCCATGTCCGCGCCCAAAAAAGTTGTGCTGGCCTACTCTGGCGGCCTTGATACGTCGATCATCCTGAAATGGCTGCAGACCGAATATGGCTGCGAGGTGGTGACCTTTACCGCCGATCTGGGCCAGGGCGAAGAGCTGGAGCCCGCCCGCAAGAAGGCCGAGATGCTGGGCATCAAGCCGGAAAACATCTACATCGAAGACGTCCGCGAAGAGTTCGTGAAAGACTTCGTCTTCCCGATGTTCCGTGGCAATGCGCTCTATGAGGGCGAGTACCTCTTGGGCACCTCGATTGCGCGCCCGCTGATCTCCAAGCGCCTCGTGGAAATCGCCGCTGAAACCGGCGCCGATGCCGTGGCCCACGGCGCCACCGGCAAGGGCAACGACCAGGTGCGTTTCGAACTGGCGGCCTATGCGCTGAACCCCGACATCAAGGTGATCGCCCCCTGGCGCGAATGGGACCTGACCTCGCGCACGCGCCTCTTGGAATTCGCCGAGAAGAACCAGATCCCGATCGCCAAGGACAAGCGCGGCGAAGCGCCTTTCTCGGTCGATGCGAACCTGCTGCACACCTCTTCCGAGGGCAAAGTGCTGGAAGATCCCGCCGAACAGGCCCCCGATTACGTCTACCAGCGCACCGTGAACCCCGAGGATGCACCGGATACGCCGGAAATCATCACCATCGGTTTCGAGCAGGGCGATGCGGTTTCGATCAACGGCGAGGCGATGAGCCCGGCCACCATCCTGACCGCGCTGAACGACTATGGCCGCAAGCATGGCATTGGCCGTCTGGATTTCGTGGAAAACCGCTTTGTCGGCATGAAATCCCGCGGCATCTACGAGACCCCCGGCGGTACCATCCTGCTGCAGGCGCACCGCGGTATCGAGCAGATCACTCTCGACAGTGGCGCAGGCCACCTGAAGGATTCGATCATGCCCCGCTATGCCGAGCTGATCTACAACGGTTTCTGGTACAGCCCCGAGCGTGAAATGCTGCAGGCCCTGATCGACAAGAGCCAAGAACACGTCACCGGTACCGTGACCCTGAAACTCTACAAAGGGTCGGTCTTTGTGGTGGCACGTGATTCCGAGCATTCGCTCTACTCCGAGGCCCACGTGACCTTTGAAGAAGACGCCGGCGCCTACAATCAGGAAGACGCGGCAGGCTTTATCCAGCTGAACGCCCTGCGCCTGAAACTGCTGGCCGCACGCGACCGTCGGCTGAAAAAATGAGTGACGACTACGACATAGACGGCGATTTCGAGGACGATTTCGAAGAAGAGCTGGAAATGTTCGTCGAAGCCCAGGACACGGTCTGGTCCGATGTCCTGAGCGAACTTTCTGTGGGTAAAAAGACGAGCCACTGGATGTGGTTCGTCTTCCCGCAACTGGCCGAGCTTGGCAAATCCCACATGGCACAGCTTTACGGGATCGAGGATCTGGCCGAGGCCAAGGCCTATCTTGGCCACGAGGTCCTCAGCGCTCGCCTAGTCGAAGTCGCCCGCCTGATGCTGTCGCACGCGGATCAGGACGCCGCCGAGATCCTCGGCAAGGTCGACGCCAAGAAACTGCGCTCTTCCATGACGCTGTTTGCCGCCGTGCCGGATGCACCGGGCGAATTCAAACAGGTCCTTGATGAATTTTACAGCGGCAGCCCCTGTCCGCTGACGATCGAGGCACTGGCAAGCGCCTGAGGCTCGCCTCCCGCTTGGTCATGCTTGCCCAGCGCAAATCCCTTGCCTAACGCTCACGTCAGGCAAGAGGAGATTCCCTGATGGCACTTCACGACATCGCCGCCGGTATCCAGTCCGGCCTATCCGGAAAAAGCTTTGACGGCTCGCTGAAATTCGACTGCGGCGAGGAGGGCGTCATCGTCCTGGCCGACGGCACCGCGACCACTGAAGACAGCGACACCGACTGCACCCTGCGCCTGTCGGAAGAAAATCTGAAAAAGCTGCTGACCGGCAAGCTGAACCCGATGACCGCCGTGATGATGGGCAAGATCAAGATCACCGGCGACATGGGCGTGGCGATGAAACTGGGCAAGCTGATCGGCTGACCAGCCTGCCCGTGAAGCGGCCTTAGATCTTCACCGCCTTCAACTGCTCGTAATAGGGCATCGCCTCCTCCAGCACCGGTTGCAGGTGTTCGGGCACCTCGGGCAGATCGCCTTCGGCACCGGCAAAACCGGTAGAGGTCCAGACCGCGCCATACCAGACCTCGGCCCAGACGCCATCGTCCTTGTGGCCGCCCTTGGGCCAGCTCAGCATCTTGGGCGAATAGGCAAGGCCGATGGCATCGCACATCTGTTCCAGCTTGGCTGCGGGGTCCTGGCGGATGTCATAGCTGTCCACCACTACCGGCTCCTGCCCCCAGCTGCGGCAAAGCTCATAGAGTTCAGCCTGCTGACGAAAGCCGATATCGTCCAGGTTGGGATTCTCGCGTTTCGCCGCATAAGAGGCGATGACCCGCGCTGGGTGACGGATCAGGAAGACATTCGTCACCTCCCGCATCCAGTCGCGCGGCATGCCGGGGATCATGTGCTGACTCATATGCTTTTGATAATAAACCGGTTTTGCAGCCGGAATATCTCCGATCAGCATATCGGCCACCACTTTGGGATCCTGGCTCTGGCTGTCCATGATCTCTTCGCGCATGGGATGGTCGAGGCCGGTCATCTTCAGATAGGCGGCGTAAAAGGGCTCATCGACCACCGCGCAATCGCCACGGTTGCCAAAGGAATACATCATCGCCGTCGAGAGGTTCCGCGGCCCCGACCACATTGCAATCCGCATCAGGCGCACTCCTGCTCGATCAGACCCTTGTAGAGCGCCCTGATCCGTTTGGTCACCGGACCCATTTCGCCCGTGCCGATCTGGCGTCCGTCGATATCGCCCACCGGGGTTTGCGCGCCGAAGGTGCCGGTCAGAAACGCCTCGTCGGCGCCATAGGTGTCGACCAGCGAATAGTTGCGTTCATGCACGGGGATGTCATTGGCGCGACACAGATCGATCACCTTTTGCCGGGTGATGCCGTTCATGCAGTAATCCCCGGTCGAGGTCCAAACCTCGCCACCGCGCACGATGAAGAAGTTGCAGGCGTTGGTGGTGTTCACAAAGCCGTTCACATCCAGCATCAGCCCTTCGTCCGCGCCCGCCTTTTCGGCGGCGATGCAGGCCAGGATACAGTTTAGTTTGGAATGGGAGTTCAGCTTGGGGTCCTGGCTCATCGGCAGGCCGCGAATATGGGGCACGGTCGCGAGCCGGATCGGGCGCGGCAGATGCGGGCGGGAATGCTCCATGATGATGACCATGGTCGGCCCCTGCTGCGACAGGCTGGGGTGCTGGAAGGGCCGCGTTTTCGGGCCGCGCGTCACCATCAGCCGGGCGTGGGCATCCGTGGTCATGCCGTTGGCCTTCTGCGTGTCCAGCACCGCCTGTTTCACCCCCTCCGGGGTCAGGCCGATGTCCAGATCTATGGCCTTTGCTGCCTCGAACAGACGGTTCAGGTGTTCGTCGATGAAGGCCCAGGTGCCGTTGTAAAGGCGCAGCCCTTCCCAGACGCCGTCACCCAGCATGAAACCGCTGTCATAGACGCTGACGGTGGCCTCGGCCTTGGGCACGATCTTCCCGTTCAGATAGATGAGGATCTCTTCGTTGCGCTGATCTTCTTCAGCCTGATGGGTACTCATTTTTTCAGTCATAGGACCCTCCTTTTGCGGCACGCTAGCCAGATTGGATCCAATTTCCAAGCGATAACTTGCGCTCACCAGTGCGTGACATTTGATGACATGGGTTGAGCGCAGGCGCGCCCGGCGGCAGGGTTTCAAAAAACGGAGGCGATGATGAAGACATTGCATCACATCAAACAGGTTTCCCTGGCCATCCTGATCCTGGCTGCGGGCCTGTTGCGCGGATATGAAGCCCATGCGGCCGAGCAGGAAACGCTGACCGTAGCGGGCGGCTGTTTCTGGTGCGTCGAGAGCGATTTTGAATCGGTTCCCGGCGTCTCCGAGGCCGTTTCTGGCTACACCGGCGGCACCACCAAGAACCCCACCTACAAGGAGGTCGGCCGTGGCGGCACCGGTCATTACGAGGCGGTGCAGATCACCTTTGACCCGGCCAAGGTAAGTCGCGCGCATCTGCTGGATCTGTTTTTTCGCTCCGTCGACCCTACCGATCCGGGCGGCCAATTCTGCGATCGCGGCGAAAGCTACCGTACCGCCGTTTTCGTGTCCTCCGACGCGGAAAAAACAACCGCAGACCAGGCAAAGGCCAAGGCGCAGGCAGAGCTGGGGCAGACCATCGTCACGCCAGTCCTGCCAGCCGGTCCCTTTTACCGGGCCGAGGATTACCATCAGGATTATTACAAGGGCGACAATCTGGTCTTTACCCGCTTTGGCCCCAAGAGACAGTCCAGCGCCTATAAACGCTACCGTGAAGCCTGCGGCCGCGATGCCCGTGTGCGGCAGCTGTGGGGGGATGCAGCGCCCTTTGCCAACGCTCACTAGGCGAAACACCACTGGCCCAAACCTTATTGGACCAGTTCCCGCACGCTAAGGCGCATTGCCCGCCTGCCTGAGGGCAAGATCGCGCGCGGTGTTTATTAAATTTCTCTCTATAAAACGACCGAAAATCACGGTGGTTTTGCGTTTTGTCGGGCAGGTACTGAGATTCATTTAACCCGTCTCGCGCAGTCTGACTGTTACTTGTTTTTAGGAGGTAACAGTCGCATGCGGAGTGTCCGTCCCATCCGTGCCAGATCAGCGATGAATGTTCTGGCTGCACTGTTGTTGCTAGGGACGCCTGTCAGCGCGGATGTCATTGACCTGCGCGCTGACGCCTGGTGTCCATTCAACTGCGATCCGGCCAGCGACCAGCCGGGGTATATGGTGGAAGTGGCGCAAGAGGCGCTGGCGCTTTTTGGGCACGAGGTACGTTATACGTCGATGACCTGGAGCCGCAGCCTGTCGCAGGCTCTCAGCGGCGACATTACCGGTGTCATCGGCACCGATCAGGAAGAATCGCCTGATCTGATCCTTGGCCCGCCCATGGGCAACTATCAGGAGGCTGTCGTGTTCCGCGCCGGGGAAGCCCGGTCAATCGCGACCGCCGAAGATCTGGAAGGTATCCGGATCGGGGCGATCTTGGACTATGAGTACAACACCGTGATCGCCGCCTATGTTGCAGAGAACGCCAGAAACCCCGAGCGGGTTCAGATGATCGGCGGCGATGATGCACTGAAACGAAATCTGCAAAAGCTGAAGGCCGGGCGGATCGACATGGCAATCGATGAACGTTCGGTTGTGACCTACATGATCGATCAGCTGGGATTGCAGGACGATCTGCAAGTCGCGAACTATGGCGAGGCGACCGAGCTTCACATCGGTTTCTCCCCGGCGCTGGAGGCATCTGCGCTTTATGCGCAGCAGCTGACAGAAGGGGTAGCGCAGCTCAAGGCATCTGGGCGCTACGGTGAGATCCTGAAACGCTATGGACTGACTGAGTAATTCTGCCATGAATGTTGTCGGCCCCAAAACCCTTCGCACCCGCATTCTGTTGGGCGTCCTGATCCCAGTTTTTCTAATCCTGGCGGCAGGTCTGACCTACGAATCCTATGATCACAGAGCGCATCTGATAGAGGGTCAGCACCAGCAAGGGGACATGGTCGCCCGATTGACGGCAACGACCGTGACGCAGGCTCTGTGGGATTTCGACATTGTTCAGGTGGAACAATCGCTGCAACAGATCGTGGCCCTTGGCCAGGTCGCAAGTGTTGAAATTATTGGTCTGGCTGGCGAGCAGATCGCGGCCGCTACCGCACCGGGGTTCACCCCGAGTGAAGGGGATTTCATCACCACACATGTGATCGAGTATGTTCTGGGTGACCAACACGAAGAGCTGGGAGAATTACGGCTGACTCTCCCAGTGGAACACGTCACTGGTCCCTTGATGGACACGACGGTTCAGCATGCTGCGGTCTCGGTACTTATCTTTGCTCTGCTGGCCGTCAGCGTGTTTCTTGTCCTGACGCGGATTTCGCAGCCGCTGACCAAGATCGGCACAGCGATCGACGATATTTACAATGGTCGGTTTGACACGGTGGTTCCCTATCAGTCCCGTACTGATGAGATCGGCATGCTGGCACAGACGCTGGAGCAGATGCGCCGCAATGAGGTCGAAATGGCAGACCTGCGCGCCCACACGACCGAAGCAAGCAGGCGCGAAAGAAAACGTATTTACCGCGCCCTGAAATCCACCCGCGATGGCGTGATCCTGACGGATGAAACGGGTCACGTGGTGTTCTCCAACGCCAACGCCAGCATCTTCTTTGCCGATGCGCGGGACGGGGAAAAACTGAACTTCCGCTCCTGGTTGCCGCAGGACGTGGCCGAACAGATCGAAGAACGCGTCGCCGCCAATCAGGATTTTGCCGCCGAGGCAAGCGTCACCCATTTCAACAGCGGTGAAGAGCTGAACCTGTTGGTGCGGGGCGGTCCGATCCGGGACGAAGAGGGCCTGTATTTGGGCACACTGCTGCTGGCCACCGATCACAGCGATCAGGCACGTCAGGCCGCGCGCGTCAAATTCATGGCGGAACATGACAGCCTGACCGGCCTGCCGAACCGGCGCCTGCTAGAGCACACCCTCGGCAACTGGCTCAATCAGGGGGAACAGGTATCGATCCTGCTGGCGGATCTGGATCATTTCAAGATGATCAACGACACGCTTGGCCATCCCACCGGTGACGCCCTGCTAAAGGTCGTGGGTGAAAAATTCCTGGGCAACTGCGGGAAAAACGCCTTGGCAGCGCGGCTTGGCGGCGACGAGTTTGCGATCCTCGTCAAAGGCGCCGCAAGCGAGGAACGCCTGAACAGCATTGCCAACTCGCTGGTCTATGATCTGTCGAAACCGCTGACCATCGACGGCAACGTCCTGCACACCGGCATGAGTGCGGGAATCGCAACCCTGTCTGGTTCTGAGGCCGGATCCACCGATGGCATCCGCTGCGCTGATCTGGCGCTTTATGAGGCGAAAAAGGGCGGCCGTGGCCGGGTCGAGATTTTCCACAAGGATCTGGAAACCGTCATCAAACGCAAAACCCTTCTGGAGCGGGAATTGCGCGGCGCCCTCAACGAAGGCAGCATCCGCCCCGTCTTTCAGGTCCAGACCGACCTCAAGACAGGTCAGATCATCGGATTTGAAACCCTTGCACGCTGGCATCACCGGCATCTGGGCAGCATCTCTCCGGCGGAATTCATCCCTGTCGCCGAAGACAGCGGGCTGATCCGCGAGCTAACCTACCAGATCATGACCCATGCCTTCCGCGCCGCGGCACGCTGGCATGACATGGGCTGGACCGGCCGGGTGGCAGTTAATCTCTCACCCAAGCTGTTTGGCTCGCAAGTCGATGAATTCGTCAATGACTGCCTGTATGAAACCGGCTGCCCCGCCAGCGCGGTCGAGGCCGAAATCACCGAAACAGTTGTCCTGTCGAGCGGCCAGTCTGCGCTGAAAGAGATCGAAGCCCTGCAACGGCTGGGCGTGACCGTGGCACTTGACGATTTTGGCATGGGCTATTCCTCGCTCAGCTACCTGCAGAAATTCCCGGTGAACAAGATCAAGGTCGACGCGGCCTTTGTCTCCAAACTGCCTGATTCCGCCGAAACCCGGGCCATCGTCGTGGCCATCGCGGAACTGGGGCATGCCCTTGGCATGCATGTCACCGGCGAAGGCGCTGAGACCGAACTGCACCGGCAACTGCTTCGGGAATGCAAGGTCGACTATCTGCAAGGCTATTTTGATGGTCCGCCCATGGCCGAACGTGCTGCGACCGCTCGTCTCTTCCCTGGCGCCGGTCTGCACCTGCAAATGTCCAACTGACAAGCGCGCACCAAAATTCGTAGCAAAACCTCGGTCACGGGTTGGTTATTCCTGTCTCAATCTCACTGGCGCTTCCGCAGCCCGGCACGCCGGTTCTGCTATTGCTTTGACACGGCGCAGGCTTTTGACCAGCCATCAGCCCCCTCCCGGCCTCGATTTGGCTGATTTTCTTGCGGAAAACGTTGCCTGAAGCAAAAAAACCGGTATCACCTGCCGAACCGATTTCGCCACGCCATCATCGCCACAAAGGAGCCCCGCGTTTTGAAACCTGCTGCACCGGACCAGAGGCTGGACAGCGCAGGCGCGCCCACTGCCGACTCTGCCCGGGCTGCCGTGGTGGATCTGCAGGCGGTGCATGTGATCGCAGGCGAAAAGACGCTGTTGCAGGACATCTCATTTCGCGCCGATGAAGCGCGGGTTGGAATCGTCGGGCGCAATGGATCAGGAAAAACCACTCTGTCGCGCGTCCTGGCCGGCCTGATCGCGCCAGATCAGGGAGAGGCCCGGGTCGACGGTATCGACCTGTCGCGCGACCGCAAGGCGGCGCTGGAGCTGGTGGGCGTGCTGTTCCAGAACCCAGACCGGCAGATCATTTTCCCCACGGTGGAAGAAGAGATCGGTTTCGGGCTGCGCCAGATGGGTCTGAGCAAATTCGACACCGCCGCAGAGGTGGCGCAAACCCTGGCCCGTTTCGGAAAATCGCAATGGGCAAAGGCGCCGACACATCTTCTGTCGCAGGGGCAAAAACAACTGCTGTGCCTGATGGCTATTCTCGCCATGAAACCGCGAATCATCCTGCTGGATGAACCCTTTGCCGGGCTGGATATCCCAACCCGCATGCAGTTGCAGCGCGCGCTGGATCAGGCCGAAGCACAGCTTTTCCACGTCTCGCACGACCCGCAACACCTGGAACACTATGACCGTATCCTGTGGATCGAGGCAGGCCAGCTGCGGGCCGATGGGTCACCCGCTGACGTCTTGCCGGAGTTCACCAGACAGATGACCGAATGGGGGGCAAGCGATGATCTCTCTGACCTCGCCAGTTGAAACCTGGGCGCACCGTTGGCCCGCGGGGCTAAAGCTGGCCATCCTCTGCGCCACCACGGTGGTTCTGTTCTCCCTGAAAACACCAGCGGCGCAGGGTGGCGCGCTGGCGCTGACGCTGGGTCTCTATCTCAGCGCCGGGCCCGTCTTTGCGCGCAGCGGCGTGCGGAGCCTGCGCATTCTCTGGCCCTTCTTCGTGGTCATCGCACTGTGGCATCTGATCGAAGGCACCCCGGCAACCGGGATGACCATCGCGCTGCGGCTGACCACCGCAGTGGCACTGGCGAATTTTGTCACCATGACCACCCGGCTCACTGATATGGTCGGGGTTGCCGCATGGCTGCTGACGCCGTTTCGCCGGATTGGCCTCAGCACCCGGGCGCTTGAAACCGCAATCGCGCTGGTGATCCGCTTTGGCCCGCTGCTGGCACATCGCGGCGCGGATTTGGCCGAGGCCTGGCGCGCAAGATCACCGCGCCGCCCGTCGTGGCGTATTGCCCTGCCGATGACCATTCTGGCGCTGGATGACGCCGACCACGTTGCCGAAGCGCTGAAGGCGCGCGGCGGCGTTCAATAATCTCACGCCCGGCTGCGCAGCGGGGCATGCACAAGGATCGAAATCACATGGAACGTTCTATCGCTTACATCGCTCTCTTTGCGGCGCTGATCGCCGCATTGGGGCTGATCCCGCAGATCACCCTTGCCTTTGGCGTGCCCGTTTCGGCCCAGAGCCTCGGTATCATGCTCTGCGGCACGGTACTGGGCGCCCGGCGCGGATTGCTGGCCGTCCTCCTGTTCCTGCTTCTTGTCGCCCTTGGCCTGCCCCTGCTGTCCGGCGGGCGCGGTGGGCTCAGCGTCTTTTCCTCGCCCACGGCTGGCTTCCTTGTTGGCTTCCCGATTGCGGCCTTTGTCACCGGCCTGATCATGGAGCGGATGCGGGGTATTCCGCTGGTGGCGACGGCGATCATCGCCGCGATGCTGGGCGGGATCGTCGTGCTCTATCTGTTTGGTGTGGCCGGAATGGCCATCACCCTCGACAAGTCCTTTACCGACGCTGCAGCCCTGGTCCTGATCTTCATTCCGGGCGACATCCTGAAGGCCGTGGTTGCCGGGCTGCTGACCGCCGGACTGGCGCGGGCGCGCCCCGGCAGCCTGCTATCGCGCAACAGCTAAGGTCCGACCCGAAGCCTCGGACACTCTGACATACACCGCAACGGAGCAGGCATGCGGCCTGCTCCGTTGATCAGATCGCCACACCAGCCTGATGCCCTTCGGCGCCTTAGTCCTCTTGGACCTCCTCGCCGCCGCAAAATTCATGCGCAAGATTGATAATCAGCCATTTGAACAGAGGCTTGGGCAGGATATCGATCATCCCCCATTCGGTGCCACGCTGGAATTTCTCCAGGTTGGCGCAATCCGACATCCCAATGATCGCAGGGCCCGCCGAACCACCCCCAAGCGCGGCAATCTTCCGGGAAATCTCTCCCACCAGATTGCCAGCGGGAAACCGGATATCCATCAGCACCAGACCATACGCCGTCCGCCGCGCCGCGCAGCGCCGAAACGCCTCATGAGGATCCGCGCACAGTTCAAAAGGCACGCCCGCTTCGCGCAGGAATTCCTCCAGACGAAGGCGCACCCAGGGATCATCGTCAACGGCCAGGACCGACAGCGCCGGGATGGCGCGGGTTTCAATGGTTTCGGATCTCAAAGCAGACATAACAACACCCTCCCAAAGGCCGGGTTTCTACCCACAAACGTACCAACACCCCCAGAGCCTGTCTGGGATCGGCTGCGATCTGAAAATGCGGATTTACGACGCAAGGAAGACACGCTGAGAATCCGCATTCAGATTCAGCCCAAAAGGTCACATCTGGCGGAATACGACAGATCACACCCGCTCAGGTTGTTAACCTTAACACACCCCAAGACGTTAAAACATACAAGTTATCTAGAATTAACGACCAATTTTCTAAATATACGGAAAACAGCCCAGTAAATAAAGCCACGCCTCAGGGAAAGCAACTAATCCCAAAAGGATTTTCATTATAAATCAATTGCCTAGCGTAATTCTCAAGAACGCAGAACAACACCTGTGCAGGAATTATAGTCAAGTCTGAGGTGGGCACAATTTTGCCCAACTCAAAGCCATCAGCGCATATCACCGTAAATAGAATGAAAGGACCGCAACGGTCTCAATAATTTTTGCACCCGAAACTTAAGTCACCCCAGAAACCCCGCCCACCTGTCGGTGAGGAGAATATCGGCGCGCGACGTTTTCACTGCCGCAGTCACGAATCGCCGACCATCTTCGACGGAACGCCCAGACCCCTATGGGGTGCCCTGACGATCTGTGTTGGCCCCGCTTCACAGTCGTCGAAGCCGGTTCCGAAAACTGACACTCTGGGCGGTTTCATTGCTTGTAAAGCGTTGCGGTGTTAAGTGCGTGGCCAAGTTGAGGCTGAGCCAGAATGGAGTTGCCAATG
>NZ_JAXGFS010000018.1:0-78384 GCF_041008745.1 Pseudophaeobacter sp. 1A09344 | reverse complement strand
GACGGGTTCGACCGTGATGTCGAGGTCGAAGGTCAGGGTCGAGATGGAGCCGACGCCCTTGGCGGTTTCGATGTCGGTGCTGGTGAATTTAATGCAGTTCGTGGTCATTGCTCTTCTCCTTGTTTGCATTGCAATGATGGTCACCTTGCAGCTGGCCAAGGCCCGGCCACACCGAAGGCGAAGCGTAGCGGAGAGGGGCAGGCGCCGGTCTTTTTGGCGCGCGAGGAATGACCCGTAGGGTCAGGGGAAAAAGATCGGCGACAACCTTTGTGGACGGGACGACAGCTGCGACCAGCATGTCATGCAGAGCAACACATCGGGAGAAGTGCGGTGGCCGCGAAGGACACCCAGGTGAACAGCCGATGAAACTGCCGGGGGCGGTGTCCTTTCTGCCCTCTCACCCCGAGCCGCAGCCGGACGGGTTCGCGCTTTGCCGAGCCTTGCCTAACGTGGCGCGACCGCTTGCCCGTGGTAAGTTGGTCGAGTGAGGTGCCATCTGGCTGAGCGATTTCAAGCAGACCGCCGTGGCATCTGCACCGGGCGCGGGTCATCCCGATTTCGGACCAACCCTCTTCGGCATCCCAATAGTTTGCGATTTTTTACATCGCGTCCAACACCGACCCTCTGCCAGCTTTGGCCAGAGCGATCCGGCGGTTGTCGAAACTCCTTTGCGGTCAATGATGGCAGAACAGCATGTCCGGCAAAGCGAGGACTAACACCGGCTGACACGGGAAAAACGAGACTATTGAAGCGACCCGCCCCGCCCCAGCGACCGTTACCGAATGGCCGAGATGAAGCGTTGCCACGACCATGCGACGGCTGGTCGGGCTGGCTCCGGAGGAGACGGCACGGCCAGCGGTACGTCGCAGGGAGAGGCAGCGTTTCAGCTCGGGGAGGGCGGCTGCATGCAGCCGACCGAGTAGGGCGCGGTCCTGACCAAAGGGCAGGATGATTTATGGACAACAAGCACCCACGAATTCCGTTCGCCGATTTGATGAAACTAACCCCGACTCGGAATGTAACAGATACGACCTTTGGCCTTCTTCAGCCATCCGAGTTGTCGTGCGCGTAGCTGCCATATCGCGTAGGACGCCCGTAATGCGGGCCAATGAGCCGAAAGGTCTCGATTGGCGACTCGTGATCGATGGTGTTCTCTGGAAGAGGCTATTCCGCACAGGCATCGGGAAGGATTCCTGCAACCGAGAGCAGTAGGAAGCTGCCATGAACCCGCTCATATTGCCACTGACCTACTCTCACCACGTTAATTAAACCCGCTTATCTTAGCCTACCCACTATTTAAGCGAAGCCCGTATTGCTTAAATAAAAGAGGGGCATCATAGTGAGCTATGACCGATTCAGACCCCAACCAACGCCTTGGCCGCTTTGTCGAAACCCCCGTTGCAGGAGAGACGGTCCGCGCCTTCGTACCACCTCCCCTGCCTCCAGTCCCAACAATCGACGTACTGGGGCTTCTCGACCGACTCAGCCTCGCGGAGCGCGCCTTAGGGCGGCTGGATGGCATCACGATGCTTCTGCCGCGCCAGGAACTGTTCCTCTATATGTATGTCCGCAAGGAGGCCGTACTTTCCTCACAGATCGAAGGAACGCAATCGACGCTGACAGACCTGCTGCGTTTCGAGACCGAAGCACAGGCGGGCCAGCCAATCGATGACATCCGCGAGGTCTCGAACTACGTCGATGCCATGATGTACGGGTTGGAGCGCCTCGAAGACTTGCCACTGTCCCTGAGGCTAATCCGCGAGATGCATGCGCGTTTGCTGCAAAGCGGACGTGGCGGCACCAAGGACCCCGGGGAGTTTAGGCGCTCCCAGAACTGGATCGGAGGGACACGTCCCGGTAATGCGCTGTACGTTCCACCCCCCGTCACGGAACTGGACAATTGCCTCGGCGCGTTTGAACGCTTCATGCACGACGACCAGTCCCGCCTTCCTGCTCTCATCAAGGCAGGACTGCTGCACGTCCAGTTTGAAACCATCCACCCTTTTCTCGACGGCAATGGCCGCATCGGCAGGTTGCTGGTAACATTGTACCTCTGCGTCAATGGGGTGCTGCAAAAGCCTCTCCTCTATCTGAGCTTGTTTCTTAAGACGCATCGCGCTGATTACTATCGCCTGCTCCAGGAGGTTCGTGAGCATGGTCAGTGGGAGGCTTGGCTTGACTTCTTCCTCGCTGGCGTGGCGGATACGGCAAACCAGGCATTTGATGCCGCCACGCGGATTGTTGACCTGTTTAAGGAGGATCGCGAGCGCATTTCAGCGCAAAGCGATCGCGCCGGTTCGTCACTGCGTATCCATGAACTGTTCCAGCAGCACCCCTTCCTGACCGCGAACCAACTGGTCGAGTACACCGGTCTGTCGGCTCCGACGGTGAACGCGGCCCTCGCCGACCTCCAACGCTTCGGAATTCTTGAGGAGATTACTGGGAGGAAGCGGGGGCGTGTTTTCAGCTATCGCGCCTATCTGACCATCCTCAGCGAGGGTACCGATCCGCTACCCACCACTGCCTAGAGAAAGGTGCGATGACAATTGCCATTCGACCATGAATGTCAATCGTGGCTGGGTTGCTCCCCTACAAGTTCGGGCAATGGCTCGGCGTGCCCATGACTCTCAAACTCGTTCCAATAGATCATGGCGAACTCTGCCACGGCTGGGCGTGGTCCATCGATGATGAGGACGCACTCGCCGAACAGGTTGCACGTATAGTTCTCGGCCAATATCGCCACGTCGCCAAGATCCTGAGCGGTGCGGGGGTGCCGGGACCTGCTGCCAATGCCGAGCAGGCGACTGCAGCGATCAAACAACTGACGTTGGCGGAGGGTGACGATCCTTGGCACCGTGATGGCTGGCTGTTCCAGGCGATATCGTGGATCGCCGCGCACCAGCAGCCTGCCGCTTCGCTCACCCGGATGCCTCATATTCGCAAGGCCGATGTCGCGTTTCCCTTAAATCTGAGACGAGACGCTTTCGGCATTGAGTTTTGCCTTTAATTGCGAGATTCGGCTGTCATGGGGCCTTTGCTTCTCGCGTGCCTTTGCGCGATGTGATCGACCGCGGCTAGCAATCGATGCTCCTTCTCGAAGGCGCGCAAGAGAGCAACCTTGGCAAAGTCGTCTATGGCGGAGCTGACGATGGCTGCCTTAGCCAAGGATGAGATCGCGCGGCGGCGATTGCGGCAAGGCACAACAGCCTCACTTCCGGTCTGTGGCTCTGAAGAGCGAACAAGGGCTCCCCGTGGCAGCCCTTAAGTGACATGGCAAAGGTGACTGCGCGCATTGCGCGCCGAAGTTGCCTGGGGCCTTGCGATCGCGCGGCGCATTCAAGCATCCCTGCCCCGCGGCGCGCTCGGTATATCAGTTTGTCGGATATTGGTTCGTCACCGGCTTTGCCGAGGGTCTGCACAAGTCTCGTCCCGCAAACCCGACAGTCGAATGCCCAGGCCCGCCTCCAATGCCTGAGCGAAAGGCCCTCTCGGGAGCATTGCAGACAATGCTGGAATGGCATCTGGGCCGTCAGCGATGCTTCTCGTGGCGTCATTGCCGGAAAGGTCAAAGATCGCACGACATCTGGGGCGACCCGTGCGGCATTGGCAATCTTCTCTGCCGCAGCCGCGTCGATGCTCAAGTCCAAGGCGGTGCCATGCGTGGTATCGATTTCGATATGAGCCAGCAGTTCCGCGTCATTACAGTAGTTGGCCGCAGCCAACCGAGACAACCAACCTGACAACAACTCGTCTGGAAGCGGTGCGACAGTCTTTGGCAGCGGTCGCAGCGTCACACGCCGGTCTTCTCGAGCCGCCGATGGGCGTTCGCATGGCGCGACCAAACCGGCGTCCATTTTGCGATTGCGTCATCGGTGATGCATTCCTCACCGGTGACAATGGCCTCGATGGAAAGATCCTTGACTAGGGCGAAAATGCGCGAGGTCACCCCACCGGTCAGTGCAAGTATCTGCTTGAGCGACTTGACCTTCAGATTGGATTTTTTGTTGAGGGGCATTGCCGCGATGAGTGTCTGGATCATATCCGAGAACTCGGCATCATCGCGCCAGTTTGGCAGGTGATGTTCGTCCAGCCGCCTGGCAAGTTGGATATCACCACGGATGGCATCGACAGCCTCGCTGACCCCGAGGCAGACCAGCGACACTTCGAGTTCATTGCTGAGATACCGCAGAACATTGAGAAAGCGTCGCTGTTCGCGGTGGGTCCCGGCCAAAAGGTTGTGAACCTCGTCGATCATGATCATCCGCAGGCCAAGGTCACGCAGTAGCGCGATGACACGGACTTCGAGGGAAGCCACATTTTGAGCGCGGGCGCTCAGTGCCGTCGCCGGGGCGCCAACGGCGGCCAGGATATGCAGGTAAAACCGCCGTTCATCAGGTGCGGGCGGCGCTTGCAACAGCAGAAGCGGTGTGCGGGTGATGCCTGATGCCGGATCGTATTCTGGTGCGTACTTGCGCGACAGGTTTCGGGCAATCATCGTCTTTCCAATCCCGGAGGCGCCATGCACAAGAAGCCCAGGCATACGGGTTTGTCGTGGCGCTTCGATCATGCCCTGCAAGCGGTCCAACACCTGTTCCGCCCGTGGAAAGCCGATCCAGATATCCGATTGAATGAGGGCGATCCGGCCGTCTTCTTCAGTTGTCCCTGCCCTCAATTCACCATCTCTCCACCTTGAACAATGGGCGCGATGTATCACCCGTGTCGATCGGGCGCAGCCCTTCGGTTGTCGAGACAGCCGAATTGGCGCCCTCCAATGTCCCTTTTCTTTCACGGGATCGGCGTTCGGCCTTCGTCAGGCCCCGGCTTTCGGTCTCGATCTGGCGTTGCTGTCGGATCAGCTCAGCCAGCACCAGCTCGTTGGACCCGGACTTGCCAAGGGCACGCGCCTTCCTCATAGCATCGCGATATTCCCATAGTGACACGGGCGGAATTTCCAGGTTTCTGTACCGCGCCTCAACATATCGGCCATCGTCGAGTTCGACCCAGATCATTGAGATATCGCGAGGATCGTAGCGAACGATGACCTTTCCGTCCCCGCGCCCAATGCGGCCTGCGAGGGCATCCGACCAATACCGTATCTGGAACAGATGGATGCCGCCGCGTCTGACCTTGCGCAGTTCACTT
Source organism: Pseudophaeobacter sp. 1A09344 (assembly GCF_041008745.1). Taxonomy (NCBI): domain Bacteria; kingdom Pseudomonadati; phylum Pseudomonadota; class Alphaproteobacteria; order Rhodobacterales; family Roseobacteraceae; genus Pseudophaeobacter; species Pseudophaeobacter sp. 1A09344. The sequence goes on along the minus strand of NZ_JAXGFS010000018.1, from coordinate 73,242 downwards.
GGCAGAAAGCTCACCCGAAAGGCTTCCATCTCGAAGGGGATGTCGCCCGTCATCTCCGCTGAGAGCGCCTCCCATTTGGCAACGGGCGTGCAGCCAAGACTTGAATGAATGCTGTTGTTGTATCGGCAGATTTCCAGAGCAAACCAGCGATCGAATTCGCTCAAGGTCATCGTGGCCATGCCTTCGGCGTCATAGTCGCCCTTGACCGCGATCGAGGATTGCGTTGTTCCCGGCAAAAGGTGAACGGCCCCCATCATCGTGCCGATCAACCGCTCGATGTGACCCCCGAAGTGAGGTCTTCCCGGCGGCCGATAGATCAGATCGATCCCCCATTCCGCACATGCCGACCGAAAGGCCCGCGACCGGAAATCGCGGCCATTGTCGACATGGATGCTCTGCGGTTTGCCTTGTGCGGGCCAAGGAATATTGCACGCCAATTCCGACAGAAGTTCCGCCTTGGGGGCCACCGCCTGTGCCAGGCAAAGCGCCACTGACAGACGCGAAGGCGCCTCGAGAGTGGCGTAATATCCGGTTACCATTCGCGTTGCGATGTCGATAGCCAGCGTGACCCACGGCCGGCCAATTGGTTGGCGCTCAAAACTGTCGACAAGAATGATGTCCGCGGGCGTATGATCAATTTGCACCATCTCCAGAGGCTGACTGGCCTTGTTCTCGCCTGTGACAGACGCAAATTTCTGGCGGGCAGCCTTTGCCCCCTCTCGTGCCTTTGCAACTTCACGGGCATCCATTGCATCCAGACGACGCTGAACCGTCCGCCGTGTCGGCGGTTGCAAGCCCTGCTGCCAGCACGCGCTGCGGATTTCTGTCACGACGCGTGACAGGCTCGGACGTTCTCGGCGCAGGAAATGACGGCGAAGGTGTTCTTCAATCACCGCTTCGACCTTGCTGGATATCAATGTCGTACCGGCCGGACGGCCTCGTTTTCGCGGAGCCAGCGCGCTGGTGCGTCCACCCTCTTCCGCCAATCGCTTTATCCAACGCCAGACCGTCGCCCTGCTGACACCAAGTTCCCAAACGGCATCATTGATGCAATTTTCCAGACTGCCAGTGCCGTTGAGGTATGCCTGAACAAGCGGCCGCAGAACGGCCGCCCTGCGCGCCTCCTCAGCACCAATGACCACGCAGTCTTCGCTATCACCATCCATCGATATTTGCCGCACAAGTCTGTGAACCCTGTCTCAGGTTTAAGGGCAAGAATATCGGAATTAAAGGCAAAATCTCACATTTAAGGGCAAAGCGCAGCCGTTGATTTCGTTGGATTTCTCATCTCACAATTAAGGGCTACGCGACACCGGGCAATCGGCCTTTGCCGCCATGGCCGAGATCGTAGAACTTTTGCGCGCCGACCCCGATACCGATTGGGCAAATGCCGATATCACAGCTCTGAGGCGACACCTCGTGGACATGGAACTTGTGACGACGGAGGCCGACGTCATCCACAGTGTGCGGCCCGCCGGTATCCGGTTCGAAATCCAGGGAGCACCGCGCGTCCTCGAGGCTATTCGCGCCATGGTACCTGCCCATGCGCCGTTCCTGGCGGCCGAGACGGGTTGGGAAGTCACAACAGAGGATTTTGGGGACGGTGTCGCCCTCCTCGTCGATGGCGATTCCGACCAGATACAGGGTCTCGGGTGCTTCGGTCTGATGACCATCGGTGCGCATCACCAGGAGCATCACCTCATGATAGCAAAAGGCGCACCACCCCACCACTGAGCCGATGATCGGCCACAGTTTTCCCCGTCGGCTCCCGGGTTGCAGACAAACCGTTACAAAACCCGCGTTGACGTTCCAGCGCGGTAAGGTTGCAAGCTAAATTCGATATGAATGCGACTGACAACGCTGAACGCAGGGATTTCCTGTATTATGCCACCGCTGGCGCGGGCGTGGTCGCCTCGGGTGCGGCGCTCTGGCCGCTGATCAATCAGATGAACCCCTCGGCGGATGTGCGCGCCCTGGCGACAATCTCGGTGGATATCTCCGGGCTCGCGGAAGGTACGCAACTGACCGTCAATTGGCGCGGAAAGCCCGTCTTCATCCGCCACCGGACGCAAGCCGAGATGGCCCAGGCGCGTGAACAGGCGGTCTCTGCGTTGCCAGACACCGATGCGCGCAACCCCAACATTCCCGGTGAGGCCGCAGCGCAGGATGAGAACCGCGCCATTCCGGGCCATGACGCCTATCTGGTGATGATCGGTGTCTGCACGCATTTGGGATGTGTCCCGCTTGGCGATGGCGCGGGCGATTTCGGAGGGTGGTTCTGTCCCTGCCACGGGTCGCATTACGATACCGCCGGACGCATTCGCAAAGGGCCTGCGCCGGAGAACTTGCACATCCCACCCCTGGCCTTGTCCGACAACATGGTGCTGACGCTAGGCTGAATAATATGAACTTTTTGACTTAGTCGCGCCGCGTGAAACCAGACCATATTCAGACGCCTTCCGATCACCATGGATTGCGTTGCACCACATCCGAATTAGTCTTTGCCCGGATATTTCGCGAAGTGGGCCTCTGGCTTCCATCCAAGCGAGGTTGCGATTGACGGGTACGCGACTGATGCCCAAAGCGATCACCGCTCCAAACACGGCCAATGTGAGCCCGCATGCGAAGTTTGGAATGACTGATTTTTCGCTGTTCGGAGAGCAAATGTGCCTAGATGGGCGGAAAAATGAGCAAAGAAGCGCGCTAATCAAAACCAGACCGGACAGGAGGCCAACGACCACTAGATGCTTTGAACCACCATCATGGGCCGTGTCCGAACACCTGCGCCTCCTTATGCGCATTGTCGCTTGCTTCGAACTCAAGCGTGGAATGCTCGATTGAGAAACGTTCATGCAGCACCGATTTGACGTTTTCTTTAATCTTGTCGGCCTCACCCATCCGTTCGCGTTCGACGACAATATGGCAGTCCAATGCCGCAGCGTGCTCCTGCATTTGCCAAAGGTGGACATGATGTACGTCGACCACGCCTTCGACGCCTTGGATCGCTCTGACCACGTCGTTTCCATCCGCATCCGGCGGGCTCCCGAGCATCAGGGTTCGGATTGGGCCGCCTATTTCAGTGAAAGACAGATACAGGATGTAGAGCGCGATGCCGATTGTGATGGCCGGATCAACCCAACGCATGTCGTAAAGGATGATCAGAGACCCACCGATGATGACAGCTAGGGAGGCGAGTGCGTCCGACAAGTTGTGAAGGAATAGCGCCCGAATGTTCACGCTGCCCTTCTGCATCGAATAGGTCAGTATTGCGGTCAGCGTGTCGACCACAAGCGCAATTCCACCAAGAATGACAACGGTCCAACCCATGACTTCGGGCGGATCGATCATGCGCATGCTACCCTCGTAGATCAGATAGAAGCCGATCACGATCAGGGTGGTGTAGTTGATCAGGGCCGCGACGATTTCGACCCGGCCATAGCCGAAGGTCATGCGCTCATCGGCCGGGCGGCGCGCGATCCTGCGTGCGGCGAAGGCAATGACAAGCGAGGCCATATCGGAAAAGTTGTGCAGCGCATCGGCGATCAGTGCCAGACTGCCCGAGAATATGCCCCCGACGATTTGCGCAACGGTTAGAAGCGCGTTCGCCCAGATCGCGATGGCAACCCGCCGATCCCCAGAATTCGGATCGATATGCGCATGCCCGTGGTCATGTGGCATTGGCAGGCTCCTCATGCGCGTGTGTCGCGCGTTGGTCAGTCATCAGGCGACCGTTGCGGAGAGCACGTACGCGCGCATTCATCCAGTGGCGTATGAAATGCCGGTACAAGGCACCGCGCAGCCATCCAAAGGATTGCTCATGGGACAGATAGAAGGTGTCCGGCGTATCAAACACGCCGAAATCCTTCACGATGCCGGTTTTCTGAATGTAGGTATCTTCTCCCTTCCACGCGACGGGAGGCGCGCCAAGGCAATCCGTGCCCGCGCCATAACCGCAGAGACTTTCTGTGTCCGAGAATGACGTTTGCAGGACATCGAGGAAAGCGTCATCCAGGATGAAGCCTTCAAGGTTGATCCAGGCACCTTGATATTCGATCTCCACCCATGAGTGGAGAATTTCTTGCGGAGCAAGCGGATACACCAGCTCAGGTACAACACCGCGCTGCAAGCCTTTGTGGATCGTAAACCCATGCAACCGGCAACGAATGCCAACACCACGCAGCAGCGCCATCAAGAGCGTCCCTTTGGTATTGCACTGCCCATAGCCGTCGGAAAGCACATCCGAGGCGGGGATGTCGTCAGCACGATTGTATCCGAACGCGATTTCATTCCGAACGAAATCATAGGCAGCTCCGATCCGATCGTATTCGGATAAGTCGCGCCAGCCGCGATTTTCAATTAGATTCGCAAGAGGCGCGGCATCAAAATCCAGTAGTCTGGTGGGTGCAAGTAGGGGGTCGGTCATCTGCAACGGAGTCGCTCCTCGAATCGTCTTGGAAAAAGCCTAATTGCTATAGTCACTATAGCTTCAACCCTTTGCTCAAAGATTTTTAGGTTTGCCCCAAATCTCGACTTATGCCCCGATTTCCTCGTGCTCGGTCAGGCATTCCGAATGGTCCCGCAACACCTCAAGCACCTTGCAGTCTCCGGTCCGCCCGCCGCTGCATTCGTGAACCATGCGTTTCAGTTCGGTGCGCAGCGCCTTCAGGCGGGCCATGCGCTGCTCCACCTGTTTGAGCTGGCGACGCGCGATGGCATCAGCCTCGTCGCAGGGGCGGTTGGGATGGTCGCTGAGGTCGAGCAGCTCGCGGATCGCATCGAGCGAGAAACCGAGTTGCCGCGAGTGGCGGATGAAGGACAGTCGGTCGAGCTGTGCATTGTCGTAGCGCCTCTGTCCGCCTTCGGTCCTGCCAGGTTCGGGCATCAGCCCAATCTGTTCGTAGTACCGGATGGTCTGCACTTTTGTGCCAGTCTTCTTTGACAGAGTACCGATCGTAAGCATTTTCGCCTCCATGAAAAAGATACAGTTTGTGTAGGTTTTGCCGTCGGAATAAACAAGTGTCGGATTCACAGACGCGTGAGTTGAAGCTATACCATGATTTCGTGCTTGAACCTCTAGCGGCTAGAGGATGTATCCGCACATGCAATAAGAATCAAAAACAGGCGAACAGGATTGTCCCTTACATCGGCACAGAAGTTTCTTTGGGTTTTGGCAGGCGTGGCAGCGCTTGCCTTCGTATGGCTTTTGCTCTGGTCTGACTATCGTGCCGACAGCGCCCGAACTGACGCCGAGCCGCCTTTTTTCGCTGAGTTCGAACTGACGGACCACCGGGGTATGGTTCAAACCGAGGAGGACTTTGCGGGGCGCTGGATGCTGGTTTTTTTCGGCTTTACCAACTGCCCCGACGTCTGCCCGACGACCCTATCTGAGGTCGCGGCGGTGATGGACGGTCTGGGCGACGATGCCGCCAAGGTCCAGCCGATTTTCATAACAATCGACCCTGAACGAGACACGCCCCCAGCACTCGCCGAATACGTCCCGCTGTTCGATGCGGGCATCATCGGGCTGACGGGCACGCCGGAACAGATCGCCGCCACGTCCGAGACGTTTCCAATCTTCTTTGAGCGCGTCGAAGAGGCCGCAGCACCGGATGGGTACACCATGGGCCACACGTCGCATCTGTTCCTCTTCGATCCCGACGCGGGCTTCGCCGACTCCTGGCCCTATGGCACCTCCGCCGAAGAGATCCTCGCCGATCTGGAAGAGAGGATCTGACCGAAATGAACCGCATATCCGGAGAAACAGCCCTCGGGCTGGCGTGGATCATCGCGCTCGTCGCCTCGCTTGCCGTGCTTTTCATCGGCGAGGTGCTGGGGCAGACGCCCTGTGTGCTGTGCTGGTTCCAGCGCGCCTTCATGTTCCCCTTGGCCATTGTCCTCGGGCTCGGCCTTTGGTGGCGGGACGGCCGTGTGGGGCGCTACGGCATCGCATTGGCGCTTGGCGGCGGCGCAATCGCCCTGTGGCACATGGGGCTTTACGTCGGTCTTGTTCCCGAACGCATCCAGCCCTGCACGGCCACCGGCCCCTCTTGCACCGATGACAACCAACTGGTCTTCGGCATCCCTATCCCGCTGATGGCGCTCGCCGCCTTCGCGCTGATCGGGGCGCTGTCGGCCCTTTCATTGAAGGACACACGAACATGAATCGACGCGGCCTGATCCTGTCCGTTCTCGCCCTCTGCGTCGCCGGTTTCGGCGGAGCCACCTGGTTTGCAAACCGCCCCGGCCCGGTGGCCGAAGCCGAGCCTGTTGCGCCGGAACTTGCGGACGCGATGATCCGCCCCTACTCGCCCATCCTCGGGCCTGCGGATGCGCCCGTCACGATCGTTGAATTTTTCGACCCGGCTTGCGAGGCCTGTCGCGCGTTTCACCCAATCGTCAAAGACATCATGGCGGAACATGGCGACGCGGTTCGCGTCGTGATCCGGTATACCCCGTTCCATGGGGAAGGATCAGAAACAGCAATTCGCGTCATGGAAGCCGCACGAATGCAGGGTGTCTTCTTCCCCGTGATGGAGGCCATACTTGAAGAGCAACCTCGCTGGGCGGCTCATGGCAATATTCGTCCTGATTTGATCCTTGGGATAGCGGCGAGCGCCGGACTTAATGAAGAGGCAGCTCGGACCCAGATGATGGCCCCGCAAACCATTGGGGTCCTTAATCAGGACCGCGCGGACGTTGAAACGATAGGTGTACGCCAAACGCCGACGTTCTTCGTGAACGGAAAACCTCTCGATCCATTCGGAGAAGCAGAATTACGGCGGCTTGTTTCTGCTGAAGTTACGGCCGCGCAAAGCTGAATGGAAAGGGCAGGATCAAAACGATGAAAAAGTATATTTTGACCGGCACACTGGCGGCGCTTTTGACCTTTGGAGGGCTCTCGGTGCCCGCGCTGGCCGGACCCGAGGATGTTGTCGTCGAGAACGCGTGGTCCCGCGCCTCCATCGGGATGAACCGTCCCGGGGCCGCCTACATGACGATCCGCAACAGTGGCGACGAGCCGGTGACGCTGATCGGCCTTGCAACACCGCTCGCGATGATGCCCGAAATTCACGAGACGAAGACCAATGCCGAAGGTGTAAGCTCCATGAGCCCGGCGGGGGAGATCGCGATCGCCCCTGGCGAAAGCGTCGCGCTCGAGCCGGGCGGCCTGCACGCAATGCTGATGCGACTGCAAGAGCCGATGACGGAAGGGGGCACTTTTCCGCTGACCCTGCTTTTCGACGACGGAGGCGAAGTGACGGTCGAGGTGCCGATCCTCGGCATCGCCGCGCGAGGGCCGCAGGACTGATGCGGCGACGGGCGATCCTGGGGTACGGTGCGGCTGGTGTCGGGGCGGTCGCCCTGATGCTCTTCGTCGGTTGGTGGCAGGTTGATGGACCCGGTGGACCTGAGCCTATCGGGCAGCGGCCTGTGGCTCTGACCTCGATGGATTTTCGTCTGACGGATCATGAGGGCATCGCGGTCGGGCCGGAAACCCTGATCGGCCGCCCGACGATGGCGTTCTTCGGCTTCACCTACTGTCCCGATGTCTGCCCGACCACGCTCGCGGACATTTCGGGATGGCTCGACGATCTGGGAGACGAGGCCGACGAGATGAACGTGGTTTTCATCACGGTCGATCCCGAGCGCGACACTGTCGAAACGCTGGCCGAATATGTCGGCTACTTCCATCCTGCGATCCGTGGCTGGACGGGACCGGAAGAGCAGATCGCGCGCGTCGCGGACGGCTTCCGCGCCACCTACGAGCGGGTGCCGACGGAGAGCGGCGATTACACGATGAACCACACCGCGAGCGTCTTCCTGTTCGCAGCCTCTGGGCGATTCGTCACCATGATCGACTATCACGAAGCCAGAGAATTCGCGGTGCCGCAGATCCGCCGCGCGCTGGCAGAAGAAATGGAGGGGGCAACATGAGGCTCAGAACACTGGCGGCGGTTGTCGCAATTTTGGGGACGGTTTCGGGGGCAGCTATCGTCATCTCCGATGTTCTGTCGAAAGAACCCGTGCCGCCGGAACTTGCCTCGGCAGGTAATTGGATGCCCCAGCGTCCTGACGCCCCCCAGAACGTTGACATCTTCGTGACGCTGCCCGTGACGGTATGGGCAGAAGATGCACCCAACCTCGGCCCCCTGCCCCTTCTGCAGGTCGCGTTTGCCGACAGGCCGGTGCAGGCGATCGAGCCACCCCTGTCGACTTGGTCGCGCGACATTGCACCTGGCGAGACGCTCGATTTCTTGCTGTCCGAAGCTGGACTTGCGGCACCTGACAGAGCCGAAGTTGCCCTCGCGCTTGGCGCGGAATACGATCTGCGACGGCTGCGGCCGGGGCACTCGGTCACTGTCGCTTCGACCGTGGACGGCAGCCCCCGCACCGTCTCACTCGCCGTCGAGGACGGAGTGCGGATCGAGGTGGTTTTCGGCGAGCAGTTGTCCACGCAGGTCGTGGCTCCGGATCCGGAGATCGTAACCCTTGCCGGCGAAGCCGTGATCGACAGCTCGATCTTCGCGGCACTCGACGAAGCCGGCATACCCGCCCGTTTTTCCGTGGACCTGGCGCAGATGCTGGGTGGGACCGTAGATTTTCGCCGCGAGTTGGCCGGTGGCGAGACACTAAGGCTTCTCTGGCGTGAGGCGCGTGTGGGCGAGGATAGGATCGGACAGCCCGAGCTCGCCTTCGCCGCATTGGAGATCGGCGGTTCGCTTTACGAGATCGTATGGCCTAACGACGGCAGCGGTCAGGCGACGATCTACGTCGATGGCGAGGTGCTGCGCGTCTTCGCACAGCCGGTCGAGGGTGCGCGCCTCAGCTCGGTGTTCGGACGCCGTACGCATCCGGTCTTTGGCAACGTCCGGATGCACACCGGCGTCGATTTCGCAGCGGCACGTGGGACACCGGTTCAAGCGACGGCACCGGGGCGGGTCAGTTTCATTGGCTGGCGGGGCGGCTATGGTCGAGTGGTCGAAATCGCCCACGGCTCCGACACCATGACGCGCTACGCGCATCTGAGCGCCGTGCCGGAAGACCTGGCACAAGGCCAACGCGTTGCGGCGGGAAATGTGATCGGCCGCGTCGGCGCGACTGGCACGGCGACAGGTCCGAACCTGCACTACGAAGTCCTCGTGGATGGGCGCCCGACTGACCCCCTCGCTGACGACCGGCTCGCCGAAGCAGCCGAGAGCGAAGCGGATGATACCGCCGCGCTCTCGCGTCTGGCCGAGGCGCGCGCGCTTCTGAATGAAAACCTCGGCAGCGAGATTGCCGAAACGACAACCGAAAGGCTCTGACCCATGAAACGCATGACCCAAGCTCTTGCCATCACGCTCGCCCTGTTCCCGGCGGCACAGGCCCTCGCAGAGGCAACGGCGATCGACGTCCGCAAGACCAACGGTTGCGGCTGCTGCCTCTCGTGGATGAACCATCTCGAAGAGAATGGCTTTGCGCCGACCGGCCAGGACATGTTCGGCGGGTTGCTGGTTCGCTTCAAGCTCGACAACGGCGTGCCGCAGCGCATGGTCTCCTGCCACACCGCGCTCATTGATGGCTACGTGATCGAAGGCCATGTCCCGGCCGCTGACATCCGCCGCCTTCTCGAGGAGCGCCCGGACGCCGTCGGCCTCGCCGTTCCGGGGATGCCCTATGGCTCGCCCGGCATGGGGCCAGAAGACGACCGCGAGGCCTATGATGTCTTCCTCATCCGCAAGGACGGGTCGACGGAAGTCTTTTCGAGCTACGCCGAAGGATAATCTGACCCGCCCATGGAAAATCTGTCTCCGATAATGCTCGGCTTTCTCGGAAGTCTCGCCGCCGGTTCGCTCACGGCAGTCGGAGCAGCTCCCGTGCTGTTTGGGCGCATCCCGTCCCGGGCCACGCGCGATCTGTCGCTCGGCTTCGCTGCCGGTGTCATGCTGTCAGCCTCGTTCTTTTCGCTGATCATCCCGGCATTGGATGCGGCAGAGCCAATGTTCGGAAACGGCGCGATGCCTGCGGCCATCGTATGCGTCTCGATCCTTCTGGGCATGGGGGCTGTCGCGCTGATGAACGAGAAGCTGCCGCACGAGCACTTCAAGACAGGACGCGAAGGGCCCGAAGCGGCGTCTTTGCGGCGGGTCTGGCTGTTCATCATCGCGATCACGATCCACAACTTCCCCGAAGGCCTCGCGGTCGGGGTCGGCTTCGGATCCGGAGGTATGGAGGGCGGTCTGCCGCTTGTTGTCGGCATCGGGCTTCAAAATGCGCCCGAAGGATTGGCCGTCGCTGTATCTCTGCTGGGCGAGGGATATCCGAAGCTGCGCGCCTGGAGCATCGCGGCGCTGACGGGCATGGTCGAGCCGATTGGCGGCCTGCTCGGGGCCGGGATCATCACACTGTCGGAACCGCTGCTTCCATGGGGTCTGGCCTTTGCCGCGGGAGCGATGCTTTACGTCATCAGCCACGAAATCATCCCCGAAACCCATCGCAGCGGCCATCAGAATAGGGCAACGCTCGGTCTCGCTGTCGGGCTCGTTCTGATGCTGTTTCTCGATGTCTGGTTGGGATGAGGCAATGTCATCATACAAAGTATCTCCGATAATCGGCGTATTTGCAGCGCTTGCTACGTTCGCGATCGATCAGATCACCAAAGCGATTGTCGTTGAAAATTCCGTCACTTTAAGTGCCGGGATTTCCGTGTTTCCGGGATTCAATCTCGTCTTTTATCGTAATGACGGCGTGACTTTCGGGATGCTGGGCGGCGCTCCGTGGTGGAGCCTAATCGCTCTCGCTCTTGCCATTTGTATCTGGCTGGGGGTTATGCTGTTTCGCGCCGAAAATGCGGTCGAAGCGCTTGCCTATGGCGCGATCATTGGCGGAGCCCTGAGCAATGTCATCGATCGTGTGCGGTATCGGGCTGTAACAGACTTTCTCGATTTCTACATTGGCACAACACATTGGCCTGCCTTCAACTTGGCCGATGTATTTGTCGTCAGTGGCGTGGGGCTCTTGCTCGCCGCGCCATGGATCAGCGCGCGGCGTTCGATCAAGTCGTGAAGCCGGAAATTCTGAACCGCATCGCTCTGCGCCACCGTTTTCTTTCGCGGATGACGCTTGGTTTCGCCGCCGGGGCGATGACCGTTCTGACTTTCCCGCCTTTCTCGATTCTCCTGCTCGTTCCCGTTGCCTATTCCGCGTTGTTTGTCGGGCTTCGCGATCTCTCCTTCGGGCGCGCTTTCCTCGTCGGCTGGGCGTTTGGTCTCGGCCAGTTCGGTTTCGGGATTTGGTGGATCGCGGAAAGTTTCTACGTAGAGGCCGAGCGGTTTGGGACGATGGCGATCCCGGCCGTCGGGGGATTGTCCGCAGGTCTCGCGATTTTCCCAGCCATTGCCGCTGCGCTTTTTGCCGAAATCGCGCGGCGCGGAGCCATGGGCAGTCTCTTGGCCTGCCTCCTGTTCGCGACCTCCTGGACCGTGGCCGAGTGGTTGCGTGGTCACGTTCTGACGGGGTTTCCCTGGAATCTGGCCGGTTACGCACTTGTAGACTACGCCGCCCTTCGCCAGACCGCCGCCTGGGTCGGAAGCTATGGGCTAAGCTTTCTCACCGTGTTCGTCGCGGTACTCCCTGGCGCGGCTGCTATGGCGTCCGGGCGGCAACGATTGACCGTTTCGCTCATGGCGCTGGCCGGAATCGCGACGATGTGGGCTGTCGGCACGCTGCGCCTCCAGTCGGATGCACAACAGCCACCCGGTGTCGACCTGCGCATCGTCCAGGGCAACATTCCACAAGAGGAGAAATGGGCGCCCGAGAACCGCGAGGGGACATTCGCGCGCTATCTTGAGCTTTCAACCCGGCGCGGCGATTTCGACGTGCTTCTCTGGCCGGAAACCGCCTTTCCGGGTTTCCTCGATGAGGATACGGAGGCACGGGATCGCATTGCCGCTGCGCTCACAGAGGGCAGGGTGCTGCTCACCGGTGTGCCGGACCGTGTACCGAGCGAGGATGGCACCCGATATTTCAACACGGTCCAGGCTTTTGGCGCGACCGGCAGAATCCTGACCGGATACGCGAAACACCATCTCGTACCCTTCGGCGAATATGTGCCATTCCGTGGCTGGTTGCCCATCGAGCGGCTCACGGCGGGTCTGGGCGATTTTACGCCCGGACCGGGCCCGCGAACGCTTGCGCTTCCGGGTGTGCCGCTGGTCGCCGTGGCGATCTGCTATGAGATCATCTTTCCAAGCCATGTGGTCGACGACCTGTTCAGGCCACACTGGATCTTCAACGCAACCAACGACGCCTGGTTTGGCACCAGCATCGGACCTGAGCAGCATCTGGCTTCCGCACGTATGCGCGCCGTAGAGGAAGGCCTTCCTGTCATTCGAGCCGCGAATACGGGCGTCTCTGCGGTCATCGACACGAGCGGAGAGATCATTGCGCGGCTCGATACCGGCGAAACGGGCATCATCGACGCTAGCCTGCCCTCCGCGCGACCGCCGACACTCTACGCGAGCTTCGGGGACTGGATGCTGCTGGCGCTCATCTTGGCTTCGTGGAGCTGGGCAATGGCGACCAATGCGACGGCGCGCTACCGCCGCATGAGAAACACCGTCATGCAAAGATGTGGATAGGTGTTCCGTCCTTCACCATTGCATAGATGTCCTCGATCTGCCGATCTGTGACCGCGATGCAGCCAGCTGTCCAGTCGCGGACGTCCGTTGGGTCGATGCCGGGTCGTGGACCACCATGGATGAAGATGTCGCCCCCGGGGGACCGGCCCTGCGCCTCGGCAAAAGCGATGTCGGCCTCATTCGGATAAGAGATGCCAATCGAAAGATGGTAGGTGCTGTCGGGGTTGCGCTTATCGACTACGTAAGCGCCCTCAGGGGTCCGGCCGTCTCCCTCGAATTGCTTGTGACCCTCGGGCGCGAAACCCAGCCCGACCGGATAGGTTTGCAATACGCGATCGGCTCCGTCGAGAACAAGCAAGCGCTGCCCCTTATAAAGCCGAACACGGGTCACCTCGGGTCCGCCATAGCTGCGGAACTTGCTGGCACAGCCGGACAAAAACGCTGCCAACCCGCCCAACAGGACGGCGCGGCGGGGAAATCGGATGGTTTTCACTGCTCGATGCCTCTTTCGTGAGGTCTGATATGGACAGTACGTTACCTTGCAAATGCTGCCTGATCAATGTCCGTGGGCAAGCGCGGCTTTTGTCATCTGTGGACCAACCTGCTCACCGCCGGACGGCGGCGCCTTGGCCTCTTGGCTGTTCAGCAGGCGCAGGGCGTTGGCCACCACCAGCAATGACACTCCTACGTCGGCTGCAATAGCGCCCCACATCGATGCCACTCCGAACGCAGTAGCGACAACGAAAACGCCCTTGGTCGCCAAGGAAATACCGATGTTCTGATGGATAATCGACATTGTCCGGCGCGAATGACCGATCAGCCAAGGCACCTTCCCGAGGTCGTCTGTCATCAGGGCAATATCCGCCGTCTCGATTGCCGCGTCCGAACCAACGGCACCCATTGCGATGGCGTAATGCGCGCGCGCCATGGCCGGGGCGTCGTTCACCCCGTCGCCGATCATGGCCACCATGTCATGCGTTTCGACCAGTTCTTCGATGGCAGTCACCTTGTCTTCGGGTAGAAGCTCGGCGCGGACCTCGTCGATGCCGACCTCGGCGGCAACGGCGCGCGCTGTCCGCTCGTTGTCGCCCGTCAGCATGACGATGGTCTTCACGCCTTGCGCGTGGAGCTGTGCCACGATGCCCTTGGCGTCGGGGCGGATACGGTCGCGCAATTCCAGGATGCCGGTGACGCCAGTGTCGTCGCCCACGGAAACAAGGGTGCTGCCGGCCCCTTCGATGCGGTCGCGCAGATCCTTCGGAATGGCGTCGCCGAAACCCTTCTCCTCGGCAAACCGGTCGGACCCTAGCCAGATCGACCGGCCGTCTGTGCGTCCTTCAAGTCCCCTACCTGGAACGGTTCGGGTATCTTGCGCGGCGGACACATTGATGCCGTCGGCTTCTGCCCGCGCGAGAATGGCGCGCGCCAAGGGATGCGAGGAACGTGCCTCCAGCCCAGCGGCGAGGGTCATCAGATCTTGCGCCGATGCTTTGCCCAGCGGATGCACCGCCGCCACCTCCGGCTCGCCCATGGTGATCGTGCCGGTCTTGTCCATGGCCAGTGCAGTGGTCTTGCCCGGTGCCTCAACATATGCACCGCCCTTGATCAGCACCCCAGCCCGCGCTGAGGCGGTGAGTGCGGCGACGATGGAGACCGGTGTTGAGATGACCAGAGCACACGGGCAGGCGATCACCAGCAGCACGAGTGCATTGTAGAACCAATAATCCCAGGCCCCACCGAAAATGAGCGGCGGCAGCAGGGCAATTGCGATAGCGAGAGCCATGACGATAGGCGTGTAGATGCGGGCGAACTTCGCCACCCACTGCTCCACCGGCGCGCGGCGGGCATGGGCGTCGCCGACCATGCGGATAATCTTGGCCAACACGGTGTCCGAGGCGGCCTTCGTGGCGCGCACCGTCAGTGTGCCTTCGCCGTTGATCGTACCGGCATAGACTTCGTCGCCCCGTTCCTTTGGGACCAGCGCACTCTCTCCGGTGATTGGCGCCTGATCGACGGCCCCTGCCCCATCGACAACCTCACCATCCAATGGGATGCGGTCTCCGCCGCGCACGACGAAACGTGCGTTGATAGCAACCGCAGAAGCCGGTACGTCCGCTTCCGAACCGTCATCATAAAGAATTCTTGCCGTCGGCGGCGCCAGGTCCAGCAGAGCTGAAACCGCATTCCTCGCACGCCCGACGCTCCAGCTTTCGAGGAAAAGCGAGAGCGAGAAGAAGAACGCAACCGTCGCAGCCTCGAAAAATTCGCCGAGGCCAATTGCACCCGCGACTGCGACGACCATGAGCAGGTTCATGTCGGGCGACAGCCGCCGTGCGGACGACCATGCCTTGGGTGCCACGAGCCAGACACCGAACAGGATCGCAACCGCGAACAGCCCTGCCTCGACCAGTGGCATCGGCGCTTCGCCGTGCCCTGCGAAGAGGCCGAGTGCCCCCCCCATGCCGGTCTCGATGATGTGCCACAGAAATCCCGCGGCCCAGAAGCCGCCGCTGAGCGCCGTAAACAGCCGCTGGCGTGCAAGATGGGCCGCCTGGTCGACCGACGCGTTTTCGGCATCCCAAGGCTTGGCGGTCATGCCGGTGCTTGCGACCAGTTCTGCAATTTCGCCGTCCGATACACTCTTGGCGCTGTCGAGAATAGTCATCCGTCCATTGATCACGTCGAACGCGAGATGCTCGGCCCCGCCGATCTTCGGGCCCACCACCTTGTTCAGGATCGCCACCTCCTCGGCGCAATCGAGGCCGGACACCTGAAAACTGCGCCCGCCAGCTGGCGCGGGTGTCGTCGGTGCGATGTTGCCGCACGATCCGGCGCTGCCGCAGCAGCTGCCGCCGCTTGTCTGGGTATCTTCGGCGTGATCGTGACGATGGGTGTCGGACGGCATGAACGGACCTCTGGATTCGGGTGGTTCACCATGCCATAGCCCCTACAGTAGCTAGAGCTTCAAGTGCAAAATACGGTGGTATTTCAGTTTGTTTTATTGCTAGAGGATGCGGTGACCGGCTCTATCGCGCCTTTAAGCATGAACAGCCGCTGCAAAGAAAACAGTCACGAAAGGAAGGTTGATGCGGGTTTTGATGCTGAAGCAAAAAATGATGGTCGCAGTGGCGTTGTCGCTTACGGCCGGGTGCGCAGTCCAGCCGATTGGGCCGGGCGACGCGGCAGACCAGCGGGGCAACGTTCCCGAAGCTGTGATTGCATTGGCTGCCCCGGATCAGGATGTTGCAACCGCGCGCTTGGTGCCGGAAGACGGGTGCTACTGGTACGAACACAGCGGTCCGGTCGAAACTACCTTGGTTCCACTGCGCACGCCGAACGGCAACCGTATCTGCACCCCTCGCGAAACCTAGTTACGTGTGCCGATCGCTGCTTGGCTTAACTGCGGGCAGTAACGCTGTCCTCCGCCGAGTAAAGATAGGCCGTAGAGCCGATTTCGACGTTCGGATATAGGTCATTGATATGCGCCATAACCATCCGCACGCAGCCCGAACTTGCGCGGCCACCGATACTCCGTGGGCTCGGAGTGCCATGAATGCGTAGAAGGGTATCGCGATCCCCGAGGTAGAGATAAAGCGCCCTTGATCCAAGTGCGTTTTCCGGTCCGGGTTCCATGCCATCTGCAATGTCAGCATAAAGTTCGGGGTCGCGATTGATCATGCTCTGTGTCGGTTGCCAGTGCGGCCACCTGACCTTGCGCTTGATGGTATAGACACCCGGCTCGTAGAGGTTTCCCCGCGCGATCGCGACGCCGTAGCGCATCGCGGTTCCACCCTCTTCAATGTGGTAGAGATATCGCGCGACCGCATCGACATGGATATCTCCCGGCACGAGACCGTCGTTCGCGACTACACGTTGCGGTAGGAACCGCGGGTGCAATCCCCATGGGTTGGAGGTCTCGGGGACATAATTCTGCGGCGTCACCTGTGCGTCCCAGTCAGCCTTCTGAGCCTCGGTGGGCCAACTGTCGGCAAAAGCCATGCCGGGACCGGTCACCGAAAATAGCGCCGTTGTTGTCTGAATGAAGTGTCGTCTTGTCAGCATGTCGTACCCTTTCGGTTCCCACCGGCGATTAAAGGCAAGACCGGTATGTGTTCAAATTCACTAGATAAGACTTCTAGTAGCTAGAGGTTCAAGGGCAAGTTTTCGTGAATAAGTCGGCAGTTCTTTCAGTCCGAGATCGCCTGCTACGGTTGCACTTTGTATCGACTGATAAGCTACGAGTTCGTTGGGCCAGATCTTGTGTGCGCAAAAACGCCAAGAATCATGCACTTCTGTCTCGAGATCTCACAACCGTCATTGCCGCGATGTGCGCGGAACTGGCTGCTAGGCCCAACGAGTAGGTGCTGCCCTTCCCACATAGCGCAGAAATGGCAGCACCTAAGATTAACTGGCGTCTTTGAATTCGGCATATTCACCGCAAACCTGAACGGTCACGGTGGCGGGCTCGCTGTCGCGGTTGCGCCAGAACCAGCCGTGCTCGCCGTCGAAAGCGGCGACGATTTCGCCTTCGTCTCCAGTGGAGCCGCGGCTCTTATCATAGGTCACCGACTGACCGCCGCCATGGCCATGCATGTCGAAGTTCACGCGACCGCCTTCGACAATAATCCGGTATTCGACCGTCTGGCCTTCTTCCATCACCAGTTTCCATTCGGCACTGTCCCCGGGTGCCAGAGTGAAGGTAATTTCGTCGCGCCAGACTTCGGCTTCTTGCGCGTGTGCCGCGCCGACGAAGAGTCCGAAGATATCGTTCATCAGGCTCGACTGTTCCTCTGCCTCGAGGTCCATCAGCCTGTCGGCCTCGGCCTCTTCCGCGAGCTGGGCCTTGATTTCGCCCATCTCCGCCAGTCCAAGGACTCCACCGATCCCCGTCGGGTCGATGTTGTATTCAGCGGGCAACACGACGGCCACGAGGATCGCGACAGCGCTGGCGGCCGCGATGGCGGTGGAACGGATCAGCTGCGCGGAGCTTGGCAGTTCTTCGAGGCTCGGTTTTTCTGCGTTGAACATTTGGGTCTCCAATTTTCTCAGGTGGCTACGAAATAGCCGGTGATTTGCAGGCCCATGAGGATGAACCCCATCGACATCATGACGACGTTGGCGGTGTAGGCCTGGCGGAAGAAGTTCGGGGACTTTCGCCAGTAGCCCATGACGATGAGGATCATGGCGAGCGCCAGAAGCTGACCGATCTCGACGCCCACGTTGAACGCCAGCAGGTTGGCCAGAAGTCCGTCCGAGGCGATCTCGTAGTCGAGGATCTTGGTGGCCAGGCCAGTGCCGTGGAAGAAGCCGAAGATCAGCGTCGCGGCCTTGGTGTTGGGTTGGAACCCGAACCAGCGCTGGTAGGCGCCGAGATTGTCGAGCGCCTTGTAGACGACCGACAGGCCGATTATGGCGTCGATGATGTAGGCGTTGATGCCCCAGCCGAACCAGACGCCGAGCAGCATCGTGGTCGAATGCCCGAGGGCGAAGAGGCTCACATAGATGCCCACGTCCTTCATCCTGTAGAGGAAGAAGACGACGCCAAGCAGGAACAGGATGTGGTCGTAACCCGTCACCATGTGTTTGGCACCGAGATACATGAAGGGAATGATGTTTACCCCCCAGATTTCCTGGATGTAGCCCGCGTCATCTTCGGTGACGTTATGGGCAAGCGCGTGGCCCGCACTTGAGATAAGCGCTGACAGCGTAATGAAGGACAGGATCACGATCCGGCGTATGCCGGGATCGGTCCAGCCCCGATGGACTGTAGTCATGGATTGAACTCCGCATATGTGTTGATGATCGAATGAAACGCGCCGATAGCGCGCGGTCGATCAGACGCGCGGAGGTCGTTCGATCTGGTCTATCCGTAGCGTATTCGCTGTGGCTGAACTCAGCCACCATGCGGTCCTGTAGATATCGAGCGGCTGCGGCGACAGATCGGGGCGAGGCACAACCGCCTGGCTGTGGTCGTGATCGATACTGTCGTGGCTGTGCCCGTGCATGGCCCAAGCCAGGTCTTCTTCCAAACCGTGCGAATGCCCGTGCTCGGCGATCATCTCCGCGTGCTCCTGCAGCACATCGATGATCGCGGGAGCGTGCGAGGTTGTAGGCATCACCGACCAGACAAGAATGGCCGCGCAGAGAAGGGTCGCGAAAGCCGCCTTTCCGATTGTCCGTAAACTTGTCATCAACTCTGCCTGCCCGCTCGTCGCTCGCGTGGTGCGTCGCGGCACCATCTTGTTCTATCCCCCAGGGGAGGATAAGCTTTTCATATGACAGATTCCCCGGTTCATACAAGTCATCCCGCCCTCGTCGCCCGGCTGAAACGTGCTGACGGCCACCTGCGCGCCGTGATCGAGATGATCGAGGCAGGCAAGCCCTGCCTCGAAATCGCCCAACAGATGCAGGCGGTCGAAAAGGCTATTACGAACGCGAAGCGGGCGCTGATCCATGACCATATGGATCATTGCCTGAACGTCGAAGGTTCCGAAACAGATCGCGCCGAACTACGGGCGATCGCCCGCTATCTCTGAGGCTCGCCATGCTCGATATCCTTTCCGACCGCACCTACCGTCATCTGCTTCTGGCGCAGGTCGTCGCCCTTCTGGGCACCGGGCTCGCGACAGTCGCCCTCGGGCTCCTCGCCTTCGATCTCGCGGGGGATGGCGCGGCGCTGGTGCTGGGCACGGTCTTCACGATCAAGATGGTGGCCTATGTGTGCATCGCCCCCATCGCCGGGGCCTTCGCGGACCGGGTGCCGCGCCGCGCGCTGCTGGTGACGCTTGATCTGGTGCGTGCCGGTGTCGCGCTGGCATTGCCCTTCGTGACCGAGGTCTGGCAGGTCTATGTGCTGATCTTCCTGCTGCAATCGGCCTCCGCCGCTTTCACGCCAACATTTCAGGCGACGATCCCGGACATTCTGCCCGAAGAGGCGCGCTATACCCGCGCGTTGTCGCTGTCCCGGCTGGCCTACGATCTCGAAAACATCGTCAGCCCGACCCTAGCCGCGCTTCTGTTGGCAGTGATGTCTTACAACGCGCTGTTCATCGGCACAGTGGTAGGTTTTACCGCCTCGGCACTCCTGGTCGTCTCGGTACTGCTGCCGAGCCCCCGTCCATCCGTGCCGCGCGGCGTCTATGACCGCACCACGCGCGGCATCCGCATCTATCTTGCCACGCCCCGTCTTCGTGGGCTTCTGGCTCTGAACCTCGCGGCCGCGGCGGCAGGCGCGATGGTGCTGGTCAATACCGTCGTTCTGGTGCGCGGAGAGCTTGGCTTGTCCGAGAGTGCACTGGCCTGGACGATGTTCGCCTTCGGTGCGGGCTCCATGACGGCCGCTTTGGCTTTGCCGCGTGTTCTGGATGCATTGCCGGACCGGCCTGTGATGTTCGGTGGCGCGCTGCTGATGGTGGCGACACTTCTGGGGCTGGGAATGACGGTCCTCGTAGCCGGGCTCGGCTGGTCGATCCTTCTGGCAGCCTGGTTGCTGGTGGGACTTGGGTATTCCGCCGTCCTCACCCCTTCGGGCCGCTTGCTGCGCCGTTCCGCCCATGCCGGAGACCGCCCGGCACTCTTCGCAGCGCAATTCGCGCTGTCGCACGCCTGCTGGCTGGTGACCTATCCATTGTCGGGTTGGATGCTGACGGTCTATGGCGTCATTCCCGCGCTGGCCGGACTGGCCCTCCTCGCTGGCATTGGAATGCTTATTGCATTGAAGCTCTGGCCCGCAAACGATCCTGTCGAGGTAGAGCATACCCACGACAATCTGCCGCTTGATCACCCCCATCTGCAAGGGCATCGCAGGCACAGCCACGCCTTGATCATCGACGAGAGCCATCCCCGCTGGGCCACGCATTTCTAAGTTGTGGATCAAGGCCAAGACAGGACGCAGGCAAGTTTACTTTCTCCCTTACGGACAGCCATCAACCACGTAAGATTGGGCTTCATGGGCTCGATGCGTGAAGCTCTACAAGCGTAGCGTACGGCTGTTTCGACCTAAACGTAAATTTTTGTCCTCCGGACGACGAGCTAAACCTAAGTTGCAATCCGCCACATCCGGAATCGCCCTTGCCCTGTCACCTCGCGGATCAGGCCTCGCATTTCCATCCAGGCAAGGTTGCGCTGGACGGCGGCACGGCTGGCACCCGTCAGGGCCTCGGCCATCGGGGCCGAAACGAGCGGCCATTCGATCAGCACAGCGCGCAAGGAAGGGAGTGTCTTGCCTGAAAGCGGCGTCATCTCGGCCTCCGCCCGCGCAGCCCAAGCTTCGATATCGTCAAGGTGCCGCATCGCTGTCAGGCATGCCGTCTCGATGCCGTCGAGCCAACGCGCGAGACGGTCGACCGGCGGACCACCGGCTCGTAGCCCCCCTGCCCCGCCCATTGCCAGAGGCGCAAAGACTGCCCCTTTCCCTTCACTCGATGCGATCCGCGCAGCGGTGACCGCCGCTTCCATCCTGTCGCCATGCTGTCCGAGGCCGGCGAGACTCCAGAGGTGGAAGCCCAGGCAAGCGCGCGTGATCGGGTGCAGATTGGCGGCTTGCGCCATCAGGTCAAGCCAACCGCAGGCGCGATCCGCGAAGGGATCGGCTCCATCCGCCATGTTTTCAGGGTCACGGCGATCGAGGAAAGCGGATAGGTCCACCTCGGGTCCGGGACCGCCGGCAAGACGCCGCACCGCCCATCCGACACGCGCGAGCGCTGCGGTGTCTTCCTGCGCCCCGGACAAGCGCATGGATGTCCAGAGCGCCAGCCGATCCGGGCCAATTCGATCGCCCACAAACCAGCTGAGGTCTGCCGCCTCCATCAGCGCGAGCCTATGCCGCCAGCCGTCCGGGCCACGGTGCAGACGATCATCCAGCGCGCCAATCCGGCCAGCCACACGGGCGAGATGGGCGGCGTTGCCTGCCTCTGCCTTCCGCCAATCGTCGAGGACTGCAGTTTCAGGCAGCTCTGCCCTCGGTCCAGGCGGCAGATAATCTGGCTCCCCATCCATTGGACCGGGCAGGAACCACAGGTCGTCCGCAGACGTCTCTTCAAGCCCCTCCGCATCCACTAGAGGATCGTCAAAACTATCAAACTGCGTAGATACTTGAGGCTTCATATGCGCAAAATACGGAACTTTTGCATTTTACCCAAGTGTTTTGTCAGGGTGCACCTGCACACCTTATATAGCACGCGCGCGCGGTGGTCTGCGAGATCTCTCTGATCGCGCTCCGCATATGAAAACCAAGGGGTTTTTGATGAGCAGCACCACAGAGAGCGCCCTTGCATCTGTTTACAAACGGTCGTTTAGTAGCGATATCTTAAATTGCAAACGGTCCGATTTCATGTCCCTGATAGGCTATGCGCGCGTATCCACAGAGGATCAGACCCCCCTGCCCCAGTTGGAGGCCCTCCAATCTGCGGGATGTTCCGCGATTTTCGAAGAACACGCCTCAGGTGGAAATCGTGCGCGGCCTGTGCTTGCCCGCGTGTTGGAACGCGTCCAGAGCGGCGATACGCTGGTCGTTGTGCGGATCGACCGGCTTGCGCGATCTCTGTCGCACTTGCTGGAGGTGATCGAACGTCTGGAGGCCAAGCGAGCTTTCTTCCGCTCCCTGCAGGACCCCATCGACACCGCTTCCCCGCAAGGCAAGTTCACATTGCAGGTTCTGGGCGCTGCGGCCGAGTTTGAACGTGCTCTGATCCGCGAGCGTACCAAGGCTGGGCTTGCCTCGGCACGCGCCAAAGGGCGCGTAGGTGGCAACCCAGGGCTTCGCGCCAAGGACCCCGCCGCGCTGCGCAAGGTGCGGCTGGCGCGGCAGGACGGCTACATGGAGCGCCTGAACGAGTCTGCGCAGGATTGGGTGCCCCATGTGCGCCGTTTGCGCCCCGATATGGCTTGGGAAGACGTCCTGCGAATTATCAATGCCCCCCTGCCCCATGATCGTCATTGGACCCAAAGCCGCCTGCTCCGCGCTGTGAAGGCATATGTGCGCGACGGGTTTCTGCCCGATGAAGTGCTTGGCCGCGCCGGACGGCGCGAAACCGATGACCGCCTGCCCGCAATCGTCGCCGGCATCAAGGGCGCGGACCCAGACATCACTCTTCAGGCAATCTGTGACCGACTGGAATCCATGCGTGAGCGGACTCCTCGGGGACGTACAAGCTGGCAACCGTCCTCAGTCAGGATGTTGCTCGAACGAGCGGAGCGACTTGGTCTAATTTCATCAGAATCGGCTCACTCCCGACTGTGACTAGCAGGGGCTCATCCAACTGAATCTATCGCTCCAGACACCGTCAGAAGGTCAATTGTGCCATTGGTTGCATGGGTTTAGCTGAAACCATCCAAACAATTCGGATTGGTAGCTTGAAGCGCGATCACGTCGACTTAATGCAATAAAATCAAACGTTTACGGCTATCCTGATGCGCCTGAACGTATTGGTGCTGTGGATAACTTTCACACTACATCTAGATTCTTCTTGCCGGACTCACTGGATCGTGGCATTCCCATTCTGACGGCAAAACGCGTCAGATACGCTGTACACCGTCAGAATGACCAAGAGCCTCAACAGAGGCCGAGAGTGGGCGGCAGGATATGGATGATCGTAACGTTGGATACGCGCAAGGCATAGGGTCTTCCGACATCGGAGCATTTGCCGACAATCTGGCTGAGTCTTTGGATCGCCAGATGAAGATCGCTTTCGAGCCCGAAGAACGAAAGTCCCTGCGCCGTTTCAGTTCTACCGAGGTCGCCAGCCTCTTGCGCGTGAGCACATCTAACCTGCGCAACCGGCACAAGGACGGCAGCTTCCCGGAAGTGCATACAGACAACCGCGGACACCGGTTCTACACAGCCCAAGAGATTGATAAGTTGCGCGATATTCTGGGGCGCACTGGAAAGAACGCAGAAAGTTACCGTCCTGGTCGACGTGAGGGCGATCGTCTCCAGGTGATATCCGTCGTCAATTTCAAAGGCGGATCGTCAAAAACGACAGCAACGATACATCTTGCACAACGGTATGCCTTGCGAGGCTACCGAGTGTTGGTCTTGGATCTCGATCCGCAGGCAAGTCTGACCACCTTTTTCGGCTTTCGGCCCGAGCTCGAGTTCGCCGAAGGCGGCACAATCTATGATGCCCTGAGATATGAGGAACAAGTTCCACTCTCAGCCGTCATCCAAAAAACCTACTTCCATAAGCTCGATATGGTCCCAGCGGGCCTAATGCTCTCGGAATACGAAACCGAGACGGCAAACGCCCTCGCCCGCCGGGTGCAGCCCATATTTGCGGAGCGCCTCGCCTTAGCGCTTGAGGAAGTAGAGGCGAATTACGACATCGTTCTGATCGACTGCCCGCCTCAACTTGGTTTTCTTACCCTAACGGCGTTGGCAGCCTCGACTGGGCTCCTGGTAACGGTCGTACCAGGCATGCTCGACATTGCTTCGATGAGCCAGTTCCTCAAGCTTGCTTCGGAAACGGTGAAGGCTGTCGAAGAAGCCATTGGCCGGCGCGTTACCTGGGACTTCGTTAAGTTCTTGATCACGAGATACGAGCCCTCGGACGGGCCTCAGACGCAAATGGCGGGCTACCTGAGATCGATCCTGGCCGGACAGGTCATGACTGAACCAATGTTGAAATCTACGGCAATCTCGGACGCCGGTATGACCCAGCAAACCGTCTACGAAGTTGATCCGAGCCAATTCATCAGAAAAACGATTGATCGCGCTCTGACCAGCGTGAACGGCGTCGGCGATGAGTTGGAGCAGACAATCCAAATGGCATGGGGGCGTCGCTGATGGCCCGAAACATCTTCAATCAGCCACCAAAGGACGAGAAGGAGAGCGCGGTCCCCTCCCCTACCCCATCAAAGGCAGCAAAACTGCCAGGTTCTGTCGGCGGATTGCGCGACTCTTTGCGCGAGATTACCGCGAATTCGATCCGTGACATCGAGCCCAACCAGATTGATATGGATGGCCTGCGCGATCGGTTGGTGCTGGAGGATTCCAGCATTGATGAGTTGGCCGAAAGCATTCGCAAGCATGGGCAACAAGTACCAATTATGGTCCGCCCATCAGCGCAACCGGACAGATACCGCATCATCTACGGACGACGCAGGCTTGCAGCGATCCGCATGGTCGGCGGAACGGTCAAGGCGATCGTTCGGACCTTGGATGACGATGCTTCTCTGATCGCACAGGGCCAAGAGAACAACCTCCGACTAGACCCGTCTTTTATTGAGAAATCTATTTTTATCAAAGAGATGCAGGAATCAGGTTACAAGCCAAACGTCATTCAGGATGCTCTCGGCTTGACACGGCAGGGCGTGTCCAACCATCGCGTCGTCATAGAGCAACTGCCAGAAGGGCTTGTACAGCTAATAGGGCCAGCACATGGCATCGGACGACGGCAATGGGGTGACCTGGCCGCTTTCTCGAAAAAGATAGATCTGGTGAACACGGCCAAAGAGGTGATTGCTGCCCTGCCCGACGACACTCCAAGCGCGGAAAAGTTCCAGGCAGTCTACTCGGCTTGCTCGAACAAGGCGCGTAGCGACAAAAAGCAAGCCAACGGCAGCCTAACGTCCGTCGTCAAAGATGCGGACGGTAGCTCTGTGGGAACGCTGACAGTCGATCAGAAAACGATCGCCATCAAGATCGCCAAGAAGGACAACCCAGAATTCGGCCAATGGATCGAAGAGCGCGCGGAGGCAACGCTTTTGCAGCTCTTCGAACAGTGGCGGAATGAGAGCGGCTCTGGGTCCTAAGCCCCAAGCCACACAGAGTAACGCGAGCAGAGGAGAAAAGCGAAGACCAGAAAGAAAAGAGCCCCCCAAAGTTCCCCCTGGAGAGCCCTCATCATTCGATTAGCACTCATGATGTAGCAACCTCCAGCAAACCGGTCAAGAGTCACCGATTCGGTGGACCGATTTTTATTGCCTTTTTCTGAGCGAAATCTCGGGAAGAGACCGGGAAGTTGTGGGCCGAACGGTCGTCGTGAAGAAACCATGGCATTTACAAAACTATCGATCAGAACCGCTGGTGCTGATGCATCACGCGGCTCAATTTCTGCGGCTGAAACCGACATCTGGACCATCTTCAGGGCACTGAGAGATTCACGTAGCGTATTCGGTCTGCGTCCTGGCCATATCCAAACACTTCAAGCCATGCTCAGTTTCTTGAAGCCCGGCCATGGCGAAACGGTTTTCGCGTCCAACGACTCCATTTGCCAGCGCGTCGGCGGAATCGACGAACGGACACTCCGCAGACACATCAACCGCTTCGTCGAACTCGGTTTCATCAAACGCAACGACAGTTCAAACCGAAAGCGCTACCGCGTTCGCTCGTCCAGCGGGGAATGCATCAGCTATGGACTGTCTCTAACCCCCCTCCTCCAACGTGCGAGCGAGCTTATCGCCATCGCGCATGAGATGGAAAATAACCGGCGGGATCGGATATTTGTCCGCAAACAGATCCTAACAAAGCTCGCCCATTTGGAAGAGCATGATCCCAGAAACACATTCATCAACCACGCACGAAGAGCTCTACGCAGGAAGCTGAGCCTTCCCGAATACCACGCGCTGCTCGCCGACACGGACAAAGAATGCCAGAGTTTGTATACCCCAGATGACCCACCAGAAACTGTGGAATTGCCCGCCAATGACGGACAAACTGTCCGGCACCAATCTAAGTCTGAAGAAGAAAAAAAAGATTTAGATAGCAACATAGGCACTGAAGCTCTGAAACCAGACTTGCTAACCTCAGTCTGCGATCAAGCGACATCGTTCTCAACAGAGAGACTTAGAGACTGGTTGGACATTGAAAACCATGCTCGAATTCTTGCACCCATGATGGGGATTCACCCAGATACATTCGAGAAAGCCAAGAATGCAGTAGGAGCTCAGAAAGCGTCATGCGCGATCTTCATCATGCTACAACTTGGACAACGCATCAGGGACTTTGGAGCGTATTTTCACAGTATCACCTTGGGCCAACGTCGAGACCAGTTTGATCCAGTGGTTTTGATCAAGCGTCTGTCCAAAGCTGCTATGCAATCCGCCTAGTGTCCACCGCGGTGGACGTCTGGCCGGCAACTAGTCCAATGACGCGCGCGCTCTCCACGTGCATCAAAGCGACCGAGCCAAATTACACTAGAGCGATAACGCACGGTCAATCCGTGTTCCTCCGACCCGCTGATGTCCACCGCGGTGGACAGATCAGGCACCAAGTCTCACAACTCACATGCGTGACAGCCGCTCTTCGTCATCCACCACTTCCAAAGAACCGGTATTGTCAGTCCAGGCCCACAAAACGATGTTCAAGTCCGATGATGACGCGCCCTTCGCAAAACTCTGGATCAGAAGCCCCGCAAACCGATCCGCTATGAGGGCGCGTGCCAAATCCTGTGTCGGCACAGGTTGGCCATCGAGCATCTTCATGCGCCATGCTGGGTCGGCAAGCATTGACGCTGTCATACCATACCGTTTGAGCATGTCCTGATCGCGGGTATCGAAAATAGGCCCAAGGTCGGCCTTGTAGGACACCAGGATCGTGGGTTGCAGGCAGCCGACCTGGTTGGCTTCTCTGAGTGCGGTCGCGGGATCCAGCGAGGTGTAGAGGCCAGGGGTGCCGTTGGCGTTGAAGCGCCCTCCATAGAGATCAGCGCCACGTCCGGACAGAGGTTCACGCGCATAGACCGGGTTCAGGGCCCGGTAGAGTGGCCCTGAGTAGCGTCCATCTTTCAGCGGCATCAGGCAAAGACGCCCGCATCGACCGCATCGATGTACTCCAGAACTTGCTGAGCTTTGCCTTCCTGCACCAGCTGCATGGCTGTCCGGCCATCAAAGCCGGGCAGGGGCTCTGACCGGTACCATGCATAGGCCATCAGTTCCGAGCCGAAGCGGGGTTCGACTTTGTTCAGCACCTCTACTAATTCGCGCAGGCGGCGCTGCGTCTTGTCCGAACCGATGCGGGCTCGCCTCTGCAACGCGTCTTTGCCCAAGCCGACGGTCAATGCGATCTCTTCTGCTGATGTGCGTAGCACCGCGGCGATCTTCCGCGGTTCGAATTGCCCAGCTTCAGCAAAGCTCGTGATGTGCATGATCTGTGCTCCTACAGTGATATTGACGGTATATAGCGGCAATATTGCTGAAATTCAAGTTTTCAGGAGGTGCTGTGCCTTCGTTTCCCATACTTATTCGTAACGCTCCATTACTCTGAATGTCGAAAAACCTGATTTTTGGGCTTGAGAAGTCGCCGTTGGCGCGTTCTTTGCCGATCTAGAACGTCAGATAAGTTATTGATAATATGACAAAGACTGCGGCAGTCTGACCGGAGTTGCCGATATGGCTTGCCGATCTTGGATCGGAACCGGCACTTACTGTATGCAGTCACTGGAGTTCGCGGTGGTGTCGATCCATTGACAGTTACTTGAGACCAGTTGGCTGGTGGAAAGTGAAAGTGGACTTCGGGTTTTGTGACTGACGGATGAGGGCCTTTGGGGTGCCTCGGACGGGTCCGGGCCGGGTTCCGGTCTGCCGTTCCTGATGAAGGGCATTCCCATGCAAATAGGTGTCTTGCGCGCGACCGCTGCCTCCTGGTGGCGGCATAGAGAACTGCGCCGAACTGGCCAGACGGCGCTGGCACAGCAGCTCGAACGCCAGACCGTCCAGCGTGACCTCGGCTATCTCAGGCAGGCGGCGACAATGCCGGACGCGGATGTGATCTGCGGGGAGGGTGGCACTTTCCTGCATCTCGGCTGGACCACCGTTTCGACTCTCACGCCGATCGAGTGCTTTCCCTTGGCCGCCCTGGCAGTCGCACGAGGAACGCCCCTCATCGATATCCGGCCCATCACCGATGTCATCGCCTTCGCGAACCTGCCGAAGGTGAGGCGAGACGGATCGGTCAACTTAGTCGTCACTCCCCCTCACCAACACTCGAAAGGAGGCCAGCCATGGCCCGATCCCGCACGCCCAAATTCGATGCCTCCGAGGTCATCACCAACGAAATCATCCGCATCATCGAGCGCGGCGTCCTGCCGTGGCGCAAGCCCTGGACGGCAGGCGGCAGCTCGCGTCCTCTGCGCGTTGGAGGAGAGCCTTACCAAGGGGTCAACAACTTTCTGCTCACCATGCGAACGGTGATGGCGGGTCATAGCTCACCTTTCTGGATGACGCTGCCGCAGGCCAATGCACTGGAAGCAAAGGTCCGCAAGGGAGAGAAATCCTCTGTAGTCGTCTACTACGGCCAAACCCGGAAAGACGCCGACGGCGAGGATGATCTGGGAGAGAGCGATGATCGGTCCGAGGAGGCCCGCATCTTCCGCTTCCAGAAATCCTATCGCGTGTTCAATGCCTGCCAGATCGAGGGCTTGCCCGACAGCTTCTTCCCAGATCCGGAGCCCGAGCCCGAGCATCCGTCGTCTGAGCCCATCCCGCACATGCAGGCGTTTTTCGACACCATCGACATCACGACCGTCTTCACGGGGACGGAAGCCTATTACCTGCCGCCCGTGGACAAGGTGTTCATGCCGTCGATTGCGCGGTTCGAGAACCCGCGGAATTTCTACGGGGTCTGGGCCCATGAGCTGGCCCATGCCACGAAGGCCCCCCATCGACTGAACCGTGATTTCGGGTTCTCGAAGTTTGGCAACACGTCCTATGCGCGCGAGGAGATCGTCGCCGAGCTGACCTCCGTGTTCCTGGGCCAGACGCTCGGTTTTACAGCCCATACACTCGAGATGAACGCGGCGTATCTCTACAACTGGCTGCGCGTGCTGCGCTCTGACAAAAACGCGATCTTCAAGCACGCGGCCGACGCGCAGCGCGCCTGCGACTACCTGATCGCACGGTCGGAGGCGGGTAGGGCAGGGGAGGGCGCCCAGGCCGCTTGAGCGGTGTGTGCCGGTAGAGGGAAAGCAGGCTTTGGAGAGGGTGTTTCAACTTTTCAAAGGAATGCCCCATGACCATCGCCGTACAACCCCAGACAGACAGCCCAGATCCGAGTGTGATCGCAGCGCAGAACGACGCGTTTCGCAAGCTCGTGTGCCTCGGGGTGCAGCCTGAGCAGCCCATCCAGGGCCGGATGCATGTCACCCGCTCGATTATGGAGGCCGGTGACGGCTTCATGGCCGAGGCTGTGAAGGCCACGGGGGCGTTCGACACGTTCGAACCCGAGAAT
This sequence comes from Pseudophaeobacter sp. 1A09344, assembly GCF_041008745.1. Classification (NCBI taxonomy): domain Bacteria; kingdom Pseudomonadati; phylum Pseudomonadota; class Alphaproteobacteria; order Rhodobacterales; family Roseobacteraceae; genus Pseudophaeobacter; species Pseudophaeobacter sp. 1A09344. Next base: position 43,458 of record NZ_JAXGFS010000018.1, on the reverse strand, counting down.
GATCCCGAAGGCTGGCACGATTTCGGGGCGGTCGAGATCCGGGGCGAGACGGTGTTCTGGAAACTGGATTTATACGAAGCAGGTTCCGACTTCCGCTACGGGGCCGAGGCCCCGGAAAATCCCGCGTCCACAATGCGCGTGCTGACCATCATGCTGGCGCGCGACTGGTAGGGGAGGGGATACCCCCTTCTGACACCCCAAGAAATGAAGGCCCGCTGACCCTTCAAAGGGAGAGTGGGCCTTTTGTCGTGGTGATCCCCACAGCCGGGGATTGGTCACGCGCGTGATGGCGCGGGCCGCATCTAACTCACCAAGAAGGATATCCCATGACCGCAAGTTTCAATCCCGCTTCCGTCGCCATCGGCGATCTGACAGCTCACCCCGCCAATGTGCGCAGCAACTCCCCCGAAACCTATGACCCCGAGAACATCGCGCATCTGAAAGCCAGCATCGCCGTGCTGGGCCTCCTGCAGCCGCTCCTGGTTCAGAAGATCGACGGCAAATATGCCGTACTCGCAGGCGGTCGCCGCCATGCCGCCCTGAAGGAACTGGTCGCGGACAAGAGCGAGAAGGGGTTCACCTCGAAAACCAAGGTCGACTGCCGCCTCGTGCCCGAGGATTGTGACGTGACCACAGCGCTGTCGCTCGCTGAGAACATCACGCAAGCGCCGATGAACGCCATTGACGAATTCGAGGCCTTTGCGCGGATGATGGAGGTCGACGGTCAGACGCCCGAGACCATCGCCAAGACCTTCGGCACCACGATCGCCGCCGTGAAGGGGCGTCTGCGCTATGGCCTGATCCACCCCGACATACGCGCCGCGGCCCGGGCCAAGACGATCACGCTCGACACGATGAAAGCCTTCGCCGAGCACCCGAGCCAGAAGGTGCAGAAGGAGGTCTACGAGGCGCTCACTAAGGAAGACAGCTTCCTGCAGGCCTACACTGTCCGTCAAGCGCTCAAATCCCGCGGGGTGCAGGTCAGCGACGATATTGGGGCCTTCGTGCGCGAGGACTATGAGGCCCGCGGCGGGGCCATCGCGGCCGATCTCCTGGAAGAGCATTCGGTGCTCGAGGATGCGGCGCTGGTCGAGACCATCCTGCTCGAGAAGCTCGGGGCTGCCGCCGAAGAGGCGCGCGCGAAGATGGGTTTTGCCTGGGCAGATGCCTTGGTCCGCTACGATTACGCGGCGATGGCGGACTACGGCCGGGTCTATCCCGGTCCCATTGAGCCGGACGAGGCCGCCCAGAAGCGCATCGACGAGATCACCGCCGCGCTCAAGCAACTCCAGCTCGAGATGGAGGATGAGGGGCTCGAAGACGATGCCTACAATGCGCTCTACGACCGCGTGGACGCCTTGGAAGAGGAAGCCCGCGACCTACAGGAGGCCTACAGCACCGAGGACCTTGCCCGCGCAGGCGTGGTCGCGTCCTGGTCGAGTGGGCAGGTGACGCTTCATTTGGGGCTTGTGCGCCCGGAGGACACCGCGAAAGAGGAGGGCGCGCGTGGCTCTTCAAGCAACCCAACGGGGGAGGAGGCCCCGGACGCCGGCGAAATCACTTATCCAGCCTCGCTGGCCGAGGACCTCAAGACCGAGCGGGCCATGGCCCTTGGCGCCGCGATGGCGCTGCATCCGGAGGCGACGCTCGATCTGACGCTCTTTAAGCTGGTCAGTGACGTTCTGGCCAGCGGCATGAGTGTCACGCAGGCGATCAAGGTCGAGGCCCGCAAGGAATACCGCAGCCACGCCAAGATGGACGAGATCGACGCAACCTCGCTCGAGCAGGTGGCAGAGGCCCATGATGCGCTTGACCACTCCTGGCTCGATGACAGCCGCTCGCCCGCCGATCAGTTCGCGGCATTTCGCGCGCTCGAGGCAAGTGAGAAGGCCAAGCTCGTGGCCTATGCGACGGCCAGCACGACGCAGTCCTATTTTGCCCGGGACCGCCAGCGTGACAGCCTGATGCATGCGTTTGAGATCGAGATCATGCCAGATATCCGCGCCCATTGGACGCCGAACGCGGCGCTCTTCAATCGCTTCAAGAAGGCATGGCTCCTGAAGATCCTCGGCGAGGATCTGGGACTGGCCCAGGAGGCGGTAACGCTGGCTTCGTCGAGCAAGAAGGAGATCGTCGCCTTCTGCGACAAGCTCTTCGCCGAGCCCTTCGCCACGCTCACCGACGCACAGCGTGCCGCCGTGGCCGCCTGGTGCCCGCCGATGATGCAGACCGCCGGTGTCGTCTGTGACGAGACGGCGCCCTTTGCGGAAAGTCCGGAATGTGACAGCGAGGTCGCGCAAGCGGCCTGAGTCCAAACGCGACCCGCGCGAGCCATGCCGCCCGCGCGGGTCGATCCTCCCACACCCAACCGAAAGACATCCCCATGGCTATTCTCAAGTTCTCTGCCTCCGCTGTCGCGGCGCAGATCGCCCATGCCCGCGCCTGCAAGACCTTCCTGCCCAACTGGAACGGACCTGTGGACAGGCCCGCCCTGATCCTCATCGTCGGCAATGGCGTGCATTTGCGCTCGAACGGCATCGATGGCACGACCACCCGCATCGTTACCACCGAGCAGGCCGATCCGTCCTTTGCCTTCGCCGATGGCATGAACCCGTTTCGCGACACCGACTGGATGGCGCAGCGCCGCATGGCGTTCCGTGATCTGACCGGCCAGTTCTACACCGACATCCTGGATAACGTGCAGGTGCTCATCGATCGGGGGCAGGGCGCGATCCGGCTCGCCACCGATGGCCACAGCATCCGCGTCTTCGTGCGCAGGGCGTCGGACTTCCTCATCGGTGGAACCTACGAGGTGCCCTCGGGGCTTGGCGGCACGTTCCGGGTCATCCTCAAGGATGCCTGCGATACCTTCGCGATCGTGCAGAACTGCGGCAATTGCGAGGATTTTGACGCGATGCAGCCCTACCGCGTGCCGCTTGATGCGCTGATGGAACTCGATGACCGGAGGGCGGCATAATGGGATGGCTTTTCTACACCGATCGCCGCGTCCAGACCTACGCGGATGAGAAAGCGGAAATCGCCCGGCTCTGCACCTTTGAGAGCGATACGCGCAAGACCGAACTGGTCAAGGCCTGCAAGGTTGGCTCCACCTGGTATGCGGCGGCAAGGGTCACCAGTCTCGACGGCACCCCGGTCGAAGACGCGACCTATGTCACCGATCCTAACGGCGCGATCACCTTTGGGGCCGTCTTCCTCACCCGATATGATGACGGCTGCTGGGGCTACAAGGACATGGAGGAAAGCGCTGGCCCGAACGAGTCGCGCGCTCCCCTTGGGTTGATCGAGCTCCTCTCCGAGCTGAAAGACCCGGACAGCTACGCGCATGCTTGGCGTCAGCGCTGTCGGGATTGGGCCGCAATCCCGGACTACCAGGAAGGCGACAAGATCAGGCTAGCCGCCCCTGTGACCCTGACCGATGGCAGCACCTGCCAGATCGTCACCGCGACGCACTACAGGCGCGGGCGGCAAAAGCGCCGCTGCTACCGCATCGAGGAAACCGGTGGCCTCGTGCGCCTGTCCAAAGCCTCACTTGCCTGCTCGGAGCTGCTCAACTCCGCGAAGGGCGCGGCCAGCCCGGTGCTCGCCGAGTTTATGGTGGGGCAGGGACGGGTGAGATCATGACGCTCGAAGAAATCAAAGCTGCGGTCGATGCCGGGCAGACAGTGCATTGGGCCAATATCGGCTACGTTGTCCACAAGGACTGGCTCGGTCAGTACCTCATTATCTACGTGCCGAACGGCAGCTGCATCGGTCTGACCGACCGGGGCGGGGACCGGTTGAACGGTAAAGAGGCGGAGTTTTTCGTCGCACGATCGGAGGACGGCGCGGATAATCCGGGTAGCCAATCAAGGCCAGACGGGCAGGGGAGGGGCGTAGCACCCGGAAGCGCGGTGGCATTCCCCCTCGGACGGCAGCTTTGACCCTTGGGCGGGGCTGAAAGGAAAGCAGGCTTTCTGATTTGTGATCCCATGAGGGGTCGAGAAAGCAATCCCGGATGCGTTGGCAAGGATGTCAGGCACCGGCCAATCCAAGAAGGAACCATCCCATGTTCGCAGGAACCCTCACCCGCAATGTCGAGACCGCAACCGCCGAGTACACCGGCATGATCAACTCGACGCACTTTGACATCGCCATCACGCTTGAGACACGGGCCAAGATGTCCGCTCGCAGCCCGGATTACGACGTGACGGCGATCAACAAGTCGGGCCGCAAGGTGCGTATCGGCACGGCCTGGAACGAGACCGGCAACACCAGCGGCAACCTCTACATCTCGATGCAGATCGATGTCGGCCTTGGCCCGTTCCGCGTCAACGCGGTGCAGACGAAGGAAACGCGCGCGGCTCAGAGTGGTGAATTCGAGATCATCCCGCTGGTCTCGAACGGTCTGATGAAATCCGGCTCAATCTCGGGCGAGCTGACCGCCATGGACGCGGACAACGCCTTCACCGGCTACATCGCCAATATGATGTTCGATCTGGAGTTCATGCTGATCGAGAACAACTACAAATCCGAGGAGACCCACCCCGATTACCGGATCGAGGTCAGCTCGCCCCGTGGCACACCGATCCGCGTCGGCTCGGCCTGGATGGCGAAAAGCAGCCGCACGGGCAATGACTACCTGTCGCTGCTGATCAACACGCCCGATGGCGACCTGCGCGTCAACGCCGTGCAGAACGAAGAACAGCGCGGCGGACAGACCTTCTCGATCATCCCGTTCATCGACAGCGGTGAGCAGCCGCAGGACGCAGGTGCGGGGCTGTCGCTGGTCGCGTGACCTTGGCATGAGGACAAAAGACCTGAACAGCGAGGGGAGCCGTGGGAACACGGTTCCCTTTTTTCCATGTCCGTTTGAGTGAAAATATGATCTGGTAGCAATGTGTCAGGCGCGACCGGCCCTCAGCTGACATCCGTGCATCGCGTTGAGAATGTCTGCAGGCTGCGCGAAGCGGACTGGGGGCGGAACATATCTCCCTCATGAGATATCCAGCGGCGTCTGGGCGAGTAGCTACGACATCTCGAGAACCTGGCAACGCGCAGTGCTTTGACGTAGTCAAGTAAACCCATGGCTCCGCGAACAAGGCCTTTGTGGATCAGTATGCCGACCGAACAGCCTGACCTTCTTCACGCCATTCAGGCAGACCACCTTCCATGCGACGGGCGTTAAATCCATTCTTGCGCAAGAACGCCACGGCTTGATGTGCGAATACACAGTATGGGCCACGGCAATATGCCACGATCTCGGAGTTTCGATCGAGGGCCGTCAGGAACTGATCCATTTCTGCTACGGACATGTTGACCGCGCCCGGAATGTGGCCATCTGCGAACTCGTCGGCCGGCCGCACGTCAAGGAGGGTTACAGATCCTTCGGCCAGTCGGGCAGAAAGCTCATCGCGTTTGATCGGTTCCAAGGCGTCTTCGCCGTACGAAATCCCGCGAAGGATGTCCCTGACCTGAGCGAGGTTCCTTTCAGCCACTTCGCCCAGCACGCCCAACAGAGCCAGCGTCCTCGCATCGGTCAGACTGTAGATCACCGCCTTGCCGTCGCGTCGGCTGGTGACAAGGCCCGAACGCCTCAATTGCTGTAAATGCTGCGAGCAGTTCGCGACGGTGAGCCCGGTCTTTTCTGCCAGCGCCTCCACACCCCGTTCTCCTTGCGCCAGTTGCTCCAGAAGCATGAGGCGCGCGGGCGCCGACAGGGCGCGCGCAACAAGGGCGTATTCTTCGAGAAGGGCCATCTTCGGGCTGATTGACACGGGCTGCCTTTGGATACTACATCATTCAAGTGATCGCTTGAATGATAGCGAATCCAGTCCGCGCCACAAGAGCAAAGCCGAACGCATGACCGAAACAATCCTTTCCTCCGAGCCGACAATTCGCCTTGCCGCATTCTTGGGCGTCTTGGCGGCCATGGCACTGTGGGAGGTCGCGGCCCCCCGAAGGCGCAGAGAGATTCCGCGCCTGATCCGCTGGACGAACAACATTGCCTTGGTCGTTCTTGATACGGTGATCCTGCGCCTGACATTTCCGATCCTCGCGGTCGGATTGGCGGTCATGGCCGAGGGCCGTGGGTGGGGGTTGTTCAACAACATCGAGTGGCCCGCCTGGGTTGCCATCGTTGCGTCGATGCTGGTGCTCGACCTGGCGATTTACCTTCAGCACGTCATGTTCCATGCGGTTCCCGGACTTTGGCGGCTGCATCGGATGCACCATGCCGATCTCGACTTCGACGCAACGACGGGCCTGCGGTTCCATCCGTTGGAAATCCTGATCTCGATGGGGATTAAGCTGGCGGTCGTCGCGGCGCTTGGGCCGCCTGCTGTCGCTGTCCTGCTGTTCGAAGTGATCCTGAACGCGACCGCACTTTTCAACCACGCCAATATCGATCTGCCGCGTCCGGTTGATCGGGTGCTGCGCCTGTTCGTGGTCACGCCCGACATGCACCGGGTCCACCATTCCGTCGACCCGCGCGAGACCAATTCGAATTATGGTTTCAACCTGCCCTGGTGGGATCGGCTGCTCGGCACCTATGTGGCGCAACCGGCCAAGGGCCATGAGGACATGGCGATCGGGATCGAACAGTTCCGAACACGACGCGACCTTTGGCTCGACAGGATGCTGGTCCAGCCCTTGCGGGGCCCGGCTTCGGGCCACGCTCTCGATCCGCGTATCACTGTTGAGGATAGGGAATGACCTACGCTCTCGGCATCCGCGAAAACCTGCGCCCCTTTCTTGAACAGCTCTTGCAGGTGTTCTTTGTCGGCATGACCATCGGTCTGCAACGCACGGTGATCCCTGCGCTGGCCGAGACGGAATTCGGCGTCGTTCATGGATCGATGACCGCGATCTTCGCTTTTGTTGTTTCTTTCGGGATCGTGAAGGGGGCGATGAACTTCGTTTCGGGCCGCCTCTCCGAGCGCGTCGGGCGCAGGCGCGTGTTGATCTGGGGCTGGCTGGTGGCGCTTCCGATTCCTTTCATGATCCTCTGGGCGCCAAGCTGGGGGTGGATCGTGGCGGCCAACGTGCTGTTGGGCGTCAACCAGGGGTTCTGCTGGTCGATGACCGTCACCGCCAAGATGGACATCGTGAAAGGATCGCAGCGAGGGCTGGCGACCGGGTTCAATGAATTCGCCGGTTACGGCGGCGTGGCGCTGGCCGGCCTTCTGACCGGCTACCTGGCCAGCTATTTCGATCCGCGGACCAGCCTTTTCGCCTTTGGCCTTGCGGTGATCCTCCTGGCACTTGCGGCGGCGGCGCTGGCATTCACCGAGACACTTCCTTTTGCCCAGGCCGAAGCCGCACGTCACAAGGCGGGCACCACCAGCGGGCCGCAACCGCGTTATGCCAAAGGACCCGACAGTCCGACCGCGGGCCAGATATTTGCCCTCGTGTCATGGCGCAACCGGACCTTCATGGCGCTGGCGCAGGCGGGCAGCGTCGAGAAATTCGTCGACGCGCTGATGTGGGCTCTGGTGCCGGTCTTCCTGGTGTCGCAGGGGGCCAGCCTGATCGAGATCGGCTGGGTCACCGGCATCTACGGGTTTGTCTGGGGCGGCAGCCAGCTGTGGACCGGACCACTGTCGGACGTGGTCGGGCGGAAATGGTCGACGGTCGCGGGCTTTTTCCTTTGCTCCGGCGGGGTCATCGCCTTTCCGTTCCTTGCCACGCTCACGGGCTGGGCTGTTGCCGCAGCCGTGACCGGGGTCGGCATGGCACTGCTCTACCCAACCCTCATTGCGGCGATGGGCGATATCGCGCACCCTTCCTGGCGTGGCTCGGCGCTTGGCGTTTACCGGTTCTGGCGCGATCTCGGCTATGCCATCGGGGCGCTGGCCATGGGGGTAATCGCCGATGCTTCGGGCATGCTTCAGGCGGGGTTCTGGCTGACAGGCGTCGCCATGGCGATCTCAGGGTTCTGGTTGATTCTTGGAATGGAAGAAACGCACCCCCGCCTCAATCCCGCTCCCGATCAGGAAGATACAGATGCTTAAATCGATGACTCGCCACTTTGGCTTCGTGCCGATCCTTCTGGGTCTTGTATCCATTGCGCTTCTTGCCGTTTCTGTCTGGGGCTATCGTGCGGGTGGTTGGCCCTGGCCCAAAGCCTATGACCTCGCCGGCTGGGGTGTCTGGATCGCGCTTGCGGGGGTTATCGTGGCACTTACGGCCTTGGCGGGGGCTTTTCGCAAGAGCAACGGTGCCATCATTGCGCTGATTGGCCTGATCCTGTCGTTGCCCGTTGCGGGCCTCGGAGTCGCATTCGAAATCGCCGCCCGCACGACGCCGCCGATCAACGACATCTCGACCGACACCGAAGACCCGCCAGTCTTCTGGTTCACCGCGACCCCAACGGACTACCCCGCGGAGAATGCCGCGCCACAACGCTCTGCCTATCCCGACGTGCGCCCGGTGAACCTCTCGATTCCAATTGATGACGCCTTCGCAAAGGCGCTGACCCTTGTCGAAACGCGTGGCTGGGCGGTCCTCTCGGCCGATCCCGCTGAAAACCAGATCGAAGCCATCGCCCGAAGTCGCGTCTTCGGCTTCGAGGACGAGGTGGCAGTTCGTGTCACCGAAACAGAGACAGGCACCCGCATCGACATGCGGTCACGCTCGCGCCTTGGGCAGATCGACCGCGGCGCCAACGCCCGGCGCATCGAGGCGTTCCTGGCGGAGCTGCAATCACACGTCACCGAATGAGAACGAAATCCAAGGAGCACCCAGATGAAATTAAGCCACGTTCTTGCCACGACCACTATCGCGCTTGGCCTCCATTCCACGCCCATTCTGGCGCAGGACGCCGCCATCGAGGCGATGCAGGAATACATGATGTTTTCGGAGTATGAGTCCGGTATCATCCTGCCGCAACAGATCGATCAGACCGTCTTTGAAACGGCGCTTTTCGTCGACACCCGCGATGCAGAGCAGTTCGAAGCCGCGACGATTCCCGGTTCCGTAAACATCGAATGGCGCGAAGTGCTTGACCGGATCGAAGAGATCCCTGGGGATCGTATGACAATCCTCTTCTGCAACACCGGAAGCTTGTCCGCCCAAGCGGCATTTGCCCTGCGCGTGGCTGGTCGCACGAACGTCCTCGTCCTGCAATCCGGATTCAGCGGCTGGGAAAAGGACGGAGCCTTCAAGCCCTGACGGGATGCGTTTGCGACGGGTCCGGGCGACAGTGTTCGTCCGGGCTGTCTGCCGATAGAACTGCTCCATTCGACACAATGCAGCAACGGATCGCCAGTATGGTCGCTTCCAGACGGCCATGCCGGATGTGTTCGTAAATTGGTTCGCTCATTTGCCGATCTCGCAGCGAGCAACCGCTTCCCAGCCCCAATGTCGTAATCTGTGATAGGAGTTTTGTATGGCTCGTGGCGGATTCGCCCGCACGTCAACCTTGGCTTAGGCCTTCCAACCTCCCCGGCTCGGCAGCCATGTCGCAGGGAGAACGGCCCTTCGGTCCGTCGCGCATTCGGCCATGCGGCCTCACCGCGGCGTCGCACCCAGGCCGCCGGTTTGCCCGCCTCGCGAGCACGTCCCTCCTCGGGCGCTCCGCCGGATTGCGCTCTGGTCTGTTTTGCGAGGCAAAACGATCCCGCCGCTTCATCCGTCTCCCGCGTCCGGTCGGGCCGTTTGCCTGCTCGGGTCGGGCAAACCTACCGTCAAAACACACACACATGAGTGCGGAAGCATATCCTCCGGATGGCCCCCAAATCAGCCCGCCTCAAGGATCGCAAAACTTTTCGGCGAGGGCAGGGCCTGTGGCGTGGGACGGTCTCGTGCGTGAGCGCGCGCATGTGTCCGGTGCTGCGCGCAGAAAACTTTTGCGCCCGGCAAGCCGGCGGTTGCGCCGTCCCTGACCCGGGCAGATTCGGAAACCAGGCATTCGGCCATACCCCCACACTCACGTGGTGGTTCAACAACCGAATACTGGAGACCAGACATGGCTTACGACACTGCGAACACCTACGAGACCATCGAGCTTTTTGGGCTGACCGAGAAGGACGCACAGCTGCCGATCCCCGAGGATCACATCCTGACCGACCGCATCATCCGCGAAAGCTTCGAGGCTCTGCTCGGTCCGCTGCGCGGGACCGGCCTTGAGGCGGAAATCGAACCGCTGGCCCATGGGCTCGCCACGATCCTGCAACGCCGCAAGGTGGCGCTTGGCAAGGAGGTCGACCGCACCGCCGACAAGATCGGCGCTTTGGCAAAATCCCACGACGGATCGGAGATCGCCGAGACCGCGCTCGAAGAGGCGCAGGCGCGCTTTTTGCAGCTACGCGAGATCGTCGGCGCCATCGAGGTGATGAGCGAGGCGGCGGCGGAATGCTACGAGATCGAGACGGGCCACGCCTTCATTCCGGCAGCCGGGTCGCGTGCGAGCGTCCGGGCGCAAGAGACCGGGGCGGTCTTCGAGGCACGGCAGCTCCTGGAGCAGCACGACCGTGAGACCGCCGAGAAGTCGAAAGTCGAGGGGGTGCCCCTGATCGTCTCAGGCGCCACCGACTGGACCGATGTCGATGTGATCTTCAACACGCTCGACAAGGTTCGCGAGCGGATCAGGCAGAACCGCAACCAGGAGATCTTCCTCTGCCACAAGGGTGGCAAGCACGGGGCGGAGATGATTGCGGCCCGGTGGGCCCGGGCACGCGGGATAGCACAAGCGCGCTTCGATCCGCGCTGGTCCGCACATGGGCGGGCGGCACCATTCAAGTGCAACGACGAAATGCTGGACGACAAATTCGCGGCGACGGGGGTCGTGCTCTTCGGTGGCAACGGGGTCGCACTGAACCTCGGGCAAAAGGCGGAAGCGAAAGGCCTGACGGTCATGCGGGTTGCGGACCCGGCGATGAAGACTGCGGAGACGTGAGTTGCGAGGGTCGCCTTCGGGCGGCCCTTTCGTCGTTTCTCAGGGATGTGGAGGTACCCTCAGTTCCTTTTGCCTAGCAATTTTTTGTTTTGATAGGTATATGCGTGCCAAGCAAAACTTGGAAATGATTGGCATGACACCTCTCAGCAGCATCGCGATGAGCGCTTATACCGATCTGGTGCGTCTCCTGAAGGACGACGCCTTGTCCGGTGTCGAAGGTAAGCCCACGCTCAAGGAGCGCGGCGACAAGGCCTATTGGTACGCCGCGCGACGCGTCGGAACCGAGATGCAGTTCACCTATATCGGCGAAGACAGCGACGAGACACGCGCGCGCATCGACCGGATCGAAGAGCTGCGCGCGACCGCCAAGGAGCGGCAGGCAGAGCGGTCGCGGCTCGTTCGACTTCTGCGGGCCGAAGGCATGACACCGACCGACCGGGCGACCGGCTCGATCCTGTCGGCCATGGCCGCAGCCGGAACCTTCCGGTTGGGCGGCACCATTGTCGGGACGAACGCGTTCCGGCTCTATGAGGGCGAGCTTGGTGTTCGCCTTCCGCTAGGCGGGATGGCCAATACCGGCGACATCGACATCGCCCAGTTCGAAAAGCTCAGCGTGGCGCTGCAGGATCAGGTTGATCCGGGTCTGGCCGAGACCTTTTCGGCTCTAAAGTTTGATCCCCTTCCCGCCATTGACCAAGGCCGGACCTGGCGATGGGCTCAGGGCGGCAGTGGCCAGCTCGTCGAGTTCCTCACACCGGCGTTCGGCGATGAGACCATTCGAGAGCTGCCCGCCTTGGGCGTGAACGCCCAGGCGTTGAACTATCTCAACTTCCTGATTGCCGAGCCGATCCATGCGGCGGCGATCTATAGATCTGGTATTCTCGTGCAGGTGCCGCGCCCGGAACGCTATGCGATCCACAAGCTGATCATTGCCGATCGAAGGCGTGACGGAGCGGGGAGCCTCAAATCGGCGAAGGACCGAGAGCAGGCGGCTTTCCTGATCGAAGCGATGGCCGAGGACCGTCCCGATGATCTGTCGCAAGCTTATTCCACGGCCATGGACGTCGGACCGCGCTGGCGGGAGCATATTGGCAGCTCACTGAAACGGATGCCCGGGACACAGACAATACTCGAGAACCTTGGCGCGTGATCGTTGCGAAGATCTCTTATGGAACCCTTGACCGGATATCCAGCTAGCACGCGACTTGGTCCTGAGCCGATGCTTACGGTTTCCCGCTTGCGACCCATCTTCGGGGGGTGGCCAAGGATCATTGCAATGAGAAATCACAAACAGGCATTTGGGCCGCTCGGTCGAAGCCAAGCTTCAGGCTGAAGCCCAGCACGACCCATCAGGCGGCGTTTCGGAACATCGCACCCTCGCGGGCGGACTTCCTCAGCACCTCGGCCAGGTTCGGCTGGGCGCGGACGGTGGCGGCTGCGTGATGGCAGGGGTCATCCGGATCACTCCTTTTTGCTCATAGATGTGGATCACACGGGGTCGGCCCAATCGTGCCCTGCGCTTCGCTCCGGCAAGCACAAATACGGCTTCCACGGCGGGGCCGCGGACCCTCCGCATTTGCGCTTGCGACCGGGCCTCTTGCCCCCGTGCTGGCAGATCCCCATCGCAAAAAGGAGTAACCCAAATGACCAACCACTACGTCGCCACCGTCCCCGTCAAGTTCACCGACACCGATGGCCAGGAGCGCACCCGCTTCCAGCGCGTGGGTGCGATGTTCCGCAACACCCGCAACGGGGATGGCTCGGAGTTCTTCAGCCTCAAGCTCGACTTTCCCGTCGCGGTCTCGGAGCTGGTGATGTTCCCACCGAGCGCAAAGGACCCGCAGGACTGAATCCTCTGACGAGGATGGGCCGCCATCAGGCGGCCCGTTCCCTGTTCCTGGGATGCCGGGTCCGGCGGTCAGATCGCCCGAGGCGACCTCACGAAGCCGCCGGTCGCTGCGCATTCAACGGACGCACTTCCCCCGGAATGATCAGGCCGCGACAGACCGGCCAGTCAGCCTCAAGGGGGCCATCCGCAAAAACCTATCGGCCAGGGCCTCCCGGTTTTTGCGGCAGAGATTTGGGGACCCAAATCTGGCCCTCCTTGACCCTGCCTGTCCGCCCTGTCGGTGGTGTTTGCGCCCGCCCGCGGTTCCGTCCGAACACATGCGTGTTCGGCCAGACCCTCGGGCGGTGCTGGGGAAGGGACCCCATGTGACAAGTGGGGTTCTTGATGGTGAGGGGGTAGGCCCGCGTCCCTGCGGGCCGCAGGGGAAGCGGACACCAAGGCTGCCTGAGCCTGAATGCAACATAAGTATATAATTGACAGATCGGTATATTATCGTAAGGTGGGGGCAGCCTTGGTGGAAGGTGGCAGGAAATAGGGGGTCTTTCTTCGCATGTCGCGCTCAAAACGCCTGACAGAGATGGAGAAGATGCAGATCGTTCGCGAAGCTGCGGAAGGCGTTTCCACTTCAGTGCTGGCGGACCGCTTTGGCGTGTCGGTGCGAGCGATCCAATACACCCTGAAAGCCGATGCCGAGCGTCAGGCAGATGCAGCGATCCCGGTCTCTGCGGTCAGTGTGAAGGTCACGGCTGCGGAGCTTGCGGCGCTCGACGAGGTGCTCGCGAAGGCCGGGATCGAGAGCCGGGCCGAGGGGCTGCGGCGGCTCATTCAGGCGGCGGGCGGGGTGTTCGTTCCGGACGCGCAGATGGCAGCAGAGATGGCGCGATACAGGTCCTCTTTGCATGAGGTTGGCAATGGGGTCGCACAGATCGCCAAGCAGATGACGCAGGCCAACCGGATGGGGCAGGGGGCCGTGGGAGGTGCGCGTGCCGAGTTCACCGAATTGCGCCTTGCGCAGATGCGCGGGCTGGCGCGGTTCATCTTGGATTCCGCTGACGAGATCGACCTGCTCCTGCGCCGCCGTCGGGATGCGATGCAGCTCGAGGCCACGGCCGCGCTGAAGGAGTTTGCTCATGCGGCTGAATGATGCGGTCGATGCCGTCACGGGTGAGGTCTTCCGGGACGGCTGGAGCCGCATCCGGGGTTCGATGCAGGGGCTGCACGTGGCCAAACAGAGCCGCCTTGTGCGTGCGGCAGCTGGGCATCGGCCAGCGGTCTTCAAGGCGATCCGGGGCGGGGGAACGCATACCAAATCGCAGCTGATGAACCAGCTCGATTACCTCACCACCAAGTCCACGCATATCGTGGACAGTAGCGGGTTCCTCGATGGCAAGACGAAGCTCGAGGCGAAGGACATCAAGGACCTCACCGAGCGCTTTGCCAAGCGGTGGGACGCGGGCTTCAAACCGAAGCTAGGCCAGACCACCCATATGCTCATGTCCTTCCCCATTGGCACCCGCGGCGAGGACGTGCGCGACATCGCGACGGATGTGGCTGAGCGGTTCTTCCAGACCGACGCGGGGCATTTCGATTACATCATCGCAGTGCATGAGGACCGCGATCACCCCCATGCGCATCTGGTGCTGAACCGCCGCTCGCAAGAGGGCGAATTCTTCTTTCTGGGGCGCAACCATCGCTTCAACTATGACGACTTCCGCCTCGCCATGGTCGAGGAGGCTGAGAAGTACGGCGTACGCCTCGAGGCCACGCGCCGGGTGGATCGGGGGCTCATGCATTACCCCGCCCGCACCAGCGAGGTCTATGCGGCGAAGGAAGCGGGACGCGCGCCCCGCGAGCGGGAACGTGTGGGGGCCGACTTGACGCGGACGCTCGCGGAGATCGCCAACACCAGAACTGTCTACCATTCGCTTGCTGCGGAGGCTTCGCGTGAAGCCCGCGAGGATATTGCCGCGGCCCTCTTCCGCGCGGGCGAGGTGCTGGCGCGCGGCGGGCAGGTGGACCGAACAGGAGATGTCTATATGGCCGAGGATCAAAGCTTCGAGGACCTGAGAAGCCTCTATGCGGAGAAGCTGGCACGGGTGCAGGGCATGATCGCCGAGAAGCCTGACGCGGAACGTCCCGTGCTGGAAAAACGCTTTATCGAAATCCAGACGCAGGTCCAGAACATGCAGCCGCTCGGATTGCGATCATCCACGCTGTCAGAGACTCCTTCGGAGGGCGGGGTCTATTCCGAGGCCAATATCCAGGTGAGCCAGTTGGAGCGCCTCACTGAGCCGCGCCTGCGCTCACGGATCGATGCTGCACTGCGCGGCACCGGGATCAGCGCATCGGAAGTTGTGGCCCGAATCGACACGGGCGCCTCAAATGCAGCGCTCGAGCATCAATGGATCGCCGATGATCTCTCCAAGGTGGCCGAGGCGCGCGATTTGAACCTCGAACGCCGCGCTGATCTGGAACAGGCGCGCGACATTCTCAACGATGTGCATGTAGCGCTTGGCACGCTTCTGGAACGTGAAAACGTGCTGCGCCGGGATGGCGTCGTGGAAGCCGAACCGGTCAGCGAGCGGTTCCATTATCATGAGGACGCAGTGCGGGCGATGGAAGGGACAATCCGGCAGGAGATGCGCGCCGACGGCCTGACAGCGCAGCAGATCGAGGACCGGGATTGGGAGGTGGTCTCGCGGGGGGAACGCCGGATCGAGGCGGAGCAGCGCGCGTATCTTGAGGCACATCCGGAGCTGCTCGCACGCCCTGGCGATGTGATCGACCGGTCTGAGCCCTACAGGGAGACCATCACCGATGCGGCCCGCGCCAGCGAGATCACCCGCGAGGTCGACCGGATCATGGACGGGCGCGATGTCCGTACGCCCGTTGCAGATGCTGTCACGGATGACTTGCGCGCGCGCTATCCGGACATGCCGTCCCACCTCGCCCGTGGGCTCGGCGCGACCTATGCCGCCGTCGTCGAGATACGCGACACGGAGGCCATCAATCAGGTCCGCCGCGAAACCGATTTTCGCGACGGAATTGGGGTTGGCACACGCGACGAACGTCTAGCCACCGGCGATGAAACTGCGCCGCAGTCTGACCGTGCCGACCGCCTTGCAGACGAGATTGCGCGTGTTCTGGACCATGAGCGGGCGGGGGAGTTGTCCGCGCCCTTCGAGACCGAGGCGGAGCGGGACGCCTTCCGCGAGGAGATCGCGCGGGTGCTGGATGAACGCCAACTCGACCGGCTCACATCCGGCGATGCCGATGCGCTGGACAAGGTTCTCGAGGACCGCCTCGAACGGCTCTATGTCGCCAAGGTCTATCTGCAATCCGATGCCGCGACGGCCAACACGGAGGCCTTGCGCCAGGTGGTCGATGAACTCGCCGACACCGAATACGAAAAACACCGTGCTGCGGACGTGGATGGCGAAACCGAGCGGGGTCAGGTTCATTGAGCGCCGCCATGGGAAAGGCGCGGATCGCGACCGGCGTTTTGCTGGTGACGCTTGTGACCGGCGCCATGGGCTACGTCATCGCCTCGGCCGTGCTGACGTATCAGGATCTCGGCTTCGGGGCCGAGATCGACTTCGCCTATATCGCGCAGAACTATCTGGCGATCCTCGATCGCCGCCCGGAGGACGCCCAACTCATCCACCTGATCATCGGCAGCTTTGCAGCCGCCGGCATGATGCTGAGCCTTGCCCTCTCGGGATCTGCCCTGACGCGCTTTGGCCAGACCCATTGGCAGAGCGCGCGCGAGATGAAGGCCAACGGCTTCTTCGGCGCACCCGGGACGGGATTCATCCTCGGCAAACTTGGGGCGCCGGGCTCCCGCGCGAAATACATCTGCTCGAAGGTCTTCCCACACGCGCTGATCGTGGCCCCCACGGGTCGCGGCAAGACCACGGGCTTTGTCATTCCGAACCTGCTGACCTGGCAGGGCTCTGCCGTCACCCTCGATGTAAAGGGCGAGTGTTTCGAGGCCACGGCCCGGCACCGCGCAGCCCAGGGCGACAAGGTCTATCGCTTTGCCCCCACCGATTGGGAGGGCAAGCGCACCCATCGCTACAACCCGCTCCTGCGTATCTTCGAACTGAAAGATCCCGCGCGCCAGCAGATGGAATTGCAGCTTCTGGCGACGCTTTTCCTGCAGAGCGACAATGACCGGGTGCAGGGCCTCCTCAAAGGCGGGATCGATCTCTTCGTCGCGGCAGGGCTCTTGGCCTTCCAGCGCAAGCGCCCGACCTTGGGCGAGATCTACCGCATCGCCGCCTCGGGCGGGAACAAGCAGAAGGAGTATTTCGCGCGGGGCCACGAGGTGGAGAACAGGGCCGCCAAGCTGATCTTCACTCGGCTCGCTTCGACCAACAATGACACTCTGACCTCCTACGTTTCGCTCCTGATGACCTCGGGGCTCGATCAATGGCAAAACCCGGCCATCGATGAGGCGACGGCAGTGTCGGATTTTGATTTCCGGACGATCCGCAAGAAACGCTTCTCCGTCTATCTCGTGGTCCAGCCGCTGATGGTCAAACCCCTCGCGCCGCTGATCCGCCTCTTCTTCTCCGATCTCCTTTCCGCCATGCAGGAAAAGGACCCCGGGTCAGACGAGCCGTGGCCCGTGATGATCATGCTCGATGAGTTCAATCGATTGGGCAAAATGCCCATCGTGGTCGAGAGCATCGAGACCCTGCGGACCTATCGTGGCCATCTGGCCGTCGTCACCCAGACCATTCCCGCCCTCGATGAAATCTATGGCGAGAACACCCGCCGCGCGCTGCAGGGCAATGCCGGCGTGAAGCTCTACTTGACGCCCTCCGATGAAAAAACCGTCGAGGAGCTGAGCAAGGCCGTCGGCAAAACCACCAAAACCGTCGTCACGCGATCTCAATCCATCGGCAAGAATCCTTTCGAGGGCCGCAGCCAATCGACACGGACCGAGGAAAGCTCTTTGCTCCCCGAAGACGAGGCGCGCCGCCTGCCGCTCGACGAGATCGTCATGGTGATCGATGCCCAAATGCCGGTCCGTGCAAAACGGATCCAGTATTTTGACGATCGGCTGTTTAAGGCGATCCACGACGCACAGTCAGGGGAGCTGCCGTTCCCGAACCCGGGGGGAGGGGGGCCGCAAGGCAATCTGCCGCTGAGTATGCGCGCCATGCCGATGACGCCGCCATCAGACGGGCCCCGTGGATCTGAAGCCGATGTAGTGGCTGGACGCCAGGCTGCTGATGGCCAATCGTCAGAGCAAACCGATGTTGCCCCAAAGAAGACTGCGCCTGTCGTTCAAGCTGTCGTCGCAGAGGAACAGCTGCAGATGGAGATGGATTTTGGGGGCCAAGTCACGGATACCGAGGCAGTTAGTGCCGAGGGTGAGGCGCAAATGCGCTCCGCGGTCGATGGCTTGGACGACATGGAAGCGATGTTGCGAGAGGATGGTGGTCAAAAGCTGGTTGCCCGATAGGCCGGAGAGGGTCGCTTTTCGGTCGGACGGGCGGATTCCGGACTTTCGCTGCTGCCTCAAGATACACGCTGTTCTGAGAAAAAGCCGACGTCGGACTCGCTCTATGAATTGGAGCTGCTTCATGTTTTCAAAGCAACCCCGGGTCAGTATCTTCCCGAAATGGAAAATGCATCCTTAGACAGGCGAGTCGCCGTACAAGTTCATGACGAGAGTGTGGTTCAACCGCTGAGCCATCTGCGCGGCCAGCCATATGTTGTTTTGCTCGGCGAGCCCGGCGCGGGAAAATCGACGGCTCTGGAACAAGAGGCTCGTGCCGAGGGTGGCGAGATTGCGACCTGTCGGGAAGTGATGAACGGCTCACCGATCGGCGAGTCTGGAAGCGCCTATCTTGATGCCCTCGATGAATATCGCTCGGGTGATGGTGGCAAAGACAAACTCCTGCGTCTCGCCAACGCGATTTCGAAGAGCAATATACGCAGATGGCGCCTCACCTGCCGCGCTGAGGACTGGCGCGCGACCGCAGACATCAACGCGATGCGGCGTGCGGCGAACAACGAGCCCATCGTTGTGGCCCATCTCCTGCCGCTGAGCGACGAAGAGGCGCAATTGGTCTTGGCCTCTCTGGGAGAACCCGATCCAGAGCGGTTCGTCGGTGAAGCGCGGAACCGGGGTGCCGGTGCATTTCTGGAAAATCCACTCAGTCTGAGATTACTTCACTCGGTTGTCGTCTCGAACGGCGTATGGCCGACATCTCGTTTTGATTTGTTCGAGAAGGCGACGAGGGCGCTTGCCCACGAATACGACCCGGAGCGCGAAACAGATCCGCGACCTGGGGCTGACGAAATCCTCTCCGCTGCCGCCACCATGAGCTTCTACCTTCTCGCTTCCGGGGCGAAAGTGCTCTGGCGTTCAAACGCGTTACCTCCTGGGTCAACCGAAAACGAGTATGTCGCTACGCATTCCCTGGGGCTCGAAACGCGCGTTCTTGAAGCCGCGTTGGACACCGCGCTTTTCAGGGGCGATGGACATGCGTTCGCGCCGTTTCACCGAACCGTCGCTGAGTTTCTAGCAGGACGTTTTCTGGCAAGAAGGGTTATCGGCGCTGGGGAAACGCCCGCTTTTCCGTTGCGGCGGGCGATTGCCCTCATCACGGGAACCGACCAAAAGGCCCCGAGCGAGCTCAGGGGCCTATATGCGTGGTTTGCCGCTCACCTGCAATCGGCAGGAGATCCGGGTGGGACACGACGGCTCATTCGTAATGATGCAGCTACGGTGCTGGCATATGGCGACGCCGCGGCATTCGATACGGCTGGACGACGAGAAGTCCTCTATCACCTGGATCGTGATGACCCGTTCTTCCTGTCCTCGCAGGATGACGCGACTGTCGTTGGGGGGCTTGCCGACGATGATCTCGCTTACGATTTCAAAGCTATTCTCGACGCCGAGGTCCGCGGTCATCTGCAGGTCACCGTCCTTCAGGCACTCGCGGACGGTCCGCCTGTTGAGCGCATGTCGGAGAAGCTGCGGGATATCGTACTCGACGCTGCCCGACCTCTTTGGATGCGGGAGAGAGCGGCGGAAATCCTCGTTTCAAAAACCAGCGACAGGGATGGAATGCAACGTGGCCTTTTGGACGATCTGGCCGCCATGACGGTGGGCCGAGGCCAATTGGCAATCCGCGCCCGCGTTCTGTCGCGCATGCCAACGAAGGATGTTCAGTTCTCGGATCTCCACGCGCTGCTGGTGGATTTCGACAGCTTGCCTGCGAAAACGCGGGATGGGGAGGACAACGACGACACTGGTTCGCTGGTCTCTTTGAGCATTGCGATCGCGCGGTCTCCGCGACCGGATTTTTTCGACAACGGTATTGGAAGAAGTGACGCTAAGCGCCGGCACAAATCGCAGGTCCAGTCGCTCCTAGACCGTGCGTTTGTTGTCACAATCGATGCCAACCCGGACATCACCGCAGTCCGGCTTCTATCGTGGCTCAGCAATCTTCGAGAACATCGATGGGATATGCTCGACAGCGACGTTGTTGAGGCCATTCGGAGATGGATTGACCACGATTCAGATCGTCGCGAGTTGGAGCTGTTCCTCGCCCTCGTGGAAGAAAGCTCCTCCGAAGACGGCCCTTGGGTGGTCAGCAACGAATATATCTCGACCGCAAGAAGGCTGCCATCCGACGCATTGATCCGAGGATTGTTGAACCTCGCTACGGCGACGAAGCCGGGCGCGGCCCGAAAGAGGATGTTTCAGATCGCTGCCTATGCGGCCCGCAGCGAAGAGCACTGGCCGAAATGGCAAGAGTCGATCGTGTTGCTGCTGGAGCAGGAAGGCGGTTTCAAGGGCTTTATCAAGTCTCTCCTCTCCGACCCGAACGCAGGATGGAAAAAGAAGGAGGCGAAGCGAAAGGCCAAGCAGGACCAAGAAACGGAGAAATCGCGAAATGGCAATATCGCAGAGCTCACGCCGAATCTCGCAGTTATCGCAAGCGGTGCTCCCACCCAGTTCGGTGTGTTGAGATGGGCTGCCGAACACTACCGGAATGGCCAGATCAGCAAGGACAAATCGCCTTTCGAAAACATCGTCAAATACACAAATGAGGAGATCGCGGCGGCGATCGCCGAAGGCTTCGTTCAATTTGCGATCCACACTGATATCAGGGTTAGCGTAGAGGACCTCGGCAAAGCCGAAGCCACCAATGGCGCCTACCCCCAAGAACATGTCGTTGGGGCGGGATTGCATCTGGCGCTGTTACACGACCGTGTAACCGATATCGACGCGTCTCCGTTGATCATCGCTTTGGTCGGGCTTCGGCAAGCCTATTTCAGCCGCGACGGCGATCCATCGATTGCTGCCTGGGCAGTTGGCCGGTTAGCCCAAGACCCCGGGCAAGGCGTTGACATGATGCTGCGGTACTGGAACGCCGCTCTCGATGCGGGTGATGATGACCTTGACGCCATCCATCATCTTACGAATGCAGACCAACCGGCACTGGTCTCACTTTGTATGGTTGGCCTGCTTGGCGAGAGGCCGGGGCTGCCAGATCTCGCTCTTAGGCAGGCGATCGGGGCATGCGCCGGCAGTTCGAATATCGGCGAATTGTTAGAGCTCGCACGCCGCACCTTGGAACGTGACGACCTCGAGCAGAAACAACGAAATATTTGGTCGTTCGTCGGCCTGGCGCTGATGCCTGAGGAATTTGCCGATCGGCTCTCGGAAGAAGACCTTGAAGCTGCTCTGTTGGCTCCAAACGGAGACCTCGCCAAGACATTCAACGAGCTATGTCCGGACATCGACCTGCTGGACAGAATCAGGATTAGCGTTCTTGGGAAAAAACACCCGGCACGCGACGATGATTGGCGGCACTCAGGTGGAGTGAGCGGGATTGTCAGGGCCGCGATCCGGCGTCTTGGAGTCTCAGATTCGGCTGAAGCAGGCGAACACCTGAAAGAACTCGCTACCAAGGTCGATTCGAGCTGGGCGCCCCATATGGCTCATGCAGCAGCGGAGCACGCCCGCAAGCTGGGCGATGAGCAATTCGCGGCTCCTTCTGTGAGCCATCTGATGAGCGCGCTCGCAAATGGCTCTCCGGCGACTCCGTCGGACCTTGCAGCCATCGTTCTCGAAGAGGTCGAGAGGTACAAGAGCACGCTCAGGACCGGAAGTGAGACTCCCTGGAAGCGGTTCTGGAACACCGATAAGTATGGAGCGGCAACCGAACCACAGATCGAGAACGAGGACAGGGATCGCCTCCTGGAACTGCTTCGTCCGCGGTTCGAAGGATACGGCATTGCGGCGAGCTTTCCCGAGGCCCGTCGCGGCGAAAACACGAGGGTCGACGTCCTGATGCTGAGTCATGCCGGCAAGAATCTGCCAATTGAGGCCAAGCGGCACTACAACGCCGAGCTCTGGACGGCCTCCTCGACCCAGCTCGCTGGTTATGCCGCGGATCCAGACGCCTGCGGCTTAGGGATATATCTCGTCTTTTGGTTCGGCACCGAGTTCAAAGCCCCTAAGAGAAGCGATGGCACCGACTGTCCCGAGAGTGCCGCGGCGCTTGAGGCGATGTTAGCAGATGATCTTCCGCTTCATTTGAGGGAGAAGCTTTCGGTTGTGGTTCTGGACGTATCTCGACCTCAGTCGATGATCGAGGCCGTCGATAAACGAAGAAAGGGTGCTTGAAACAGGTGAGTAGGATCAACTCACAGTCAGCAAGCTTCGCCCCAAGTTCCATTAACGTCAAAGCACCCGAGCTCTGGCAAAGTCAGATTAGCATGTGAAACCAGGCCAGCTTTCAAGCTGGGCTAAATCGAGCACCGATGGCCGGTCTGTCGAGACGGAGGCTTATCGAGGTTGACCATCATCGACGGCAGCTATGCGCACGCTGCGTTGCAGCGACGCACTCAGAGATGAGTGACTGCAATGGGCCGTTGGTGGCCGTTGGTTTGGAACCCAATTGGTGAACGATCCCGCTAGTTCTCGGGAAGACCATCAATTTCGGGATGATTTGGTAGGGGAGGAACCATGCACCAATGACTTGGCTCAATACTCTCGTGCATGAATTGACCTGGAGCCGTTAGGCGCAGGGCATTGCTGTAAACTTCAATAGCCCAAGTTCCGGCATCATCATCCCAAGAAAGCTTCCCAAAGTGATCTGTTGTGACCTTTCCAGCAAGATCTCGAATTCGAAAGTATCCAACGAGCCTATCGGTCTGGATTTCTTCATTGGTTGGCGATCGTTGTTCGAATTTGATCCACGATGTTGCAGGATCTGTCATATTTACCTCCGCCCCAACCTTCCAAGCCTCGCCAGTTGCGCCAACATCTGAGACCCTGCCCCCGGTGACCCAGTGCCGCTTGCCTGACCCGTCTGTCCCATGCCTTGCCGCACTGGCATCTGCTGGACCCCGAAGAACTGCCGTGCCCTTAGGGCGGCATATTCCGCCCCACTTGCCCCACCGATAAGGTAGCGATTGTAAGCCTGCTGGCTGCCCATTGCGGCGCGGGCGAAGCTGTAGCTTCCGCCGAGACCTCCGGAGAGGGCAGGCATCATGATGTTGCCGGAGATCGCGCGGACGATGAAGGGCGTGGCAATGATGAATCCCTTGGCCATGAGCACCATCATGAAGAAGGGAATGAGCGCGCCAATGTTGGAGGCACCTTCCGGGTCCCCAAGCTCACCAATCAGGGCGGAGGAAACGCCGGTGATTGTCGCGAACACGCCGGCCACGACGATGGGGTAGAGCGCGAAGGAGACCAGGGCGGACAGCCAGCGTGCAAAATAGTCTTTGGTCATCTCGAAGAGGGTCAGGAAGATCATCACCGGGGCAATCCCAATCAGGAGCGCGATCATCAGTCGAGAGGCCACGAGGATGAAAGCGGCTAGTCCGCCTAGTATTGAGAGCAGAAGGACTCCGACGATGTCGAGCATGGCACCGGCCATCCAGTTCAACTCGGAACCAGCGGCGTTCAAGTAGTCCCCCAACTCCGCGATCAGTCGGTCGAATTCTTCTGCGAAGGTGCCAGATGGTCCGGGGGTACCGCCACCGACCGAGGCGACAAGCGCACCCGCAATGCTGTCGATGCCGGCAAGGATGGCGGAGGAGAGCGCGTTGAACTGCACCCAGTTGGTCGCGAATATCCCGATGAGTCCGATCTTGACCGCGAGCCAGAAGGCCGTGCGTCCGTCCATCGCCTTGTACTGGTAGATCATGTTTAGGAAGACGAGGATCACCACCAGAGTTGTTCCCAGCACCAGAAGCGTGCCGACTGTCGCCGCGACCGACCCGAACTGGGTTTCCGCCGCGGTGTCGAGGTAGCCCTGAGAAGTTTCAACGAAATAGGTGACGACGCTCATCGCAGGGCTGCCTCACCAATTGCCCGCGGCTTCGCAGATGGCTTTGGCCTCAAGGCGAACTTCGTTGGCGCGACGATTGTAGTCGTCGGATGCTTCCAGCATTTCCCATCGTTCGTCACTCGCGTGGACCTCGCGAAACACCCCCTCGGCTGCGTCCCAAGATGGGAAGCGGGTCTCGCATTCGCAGCTACCGCTCTCGACGACGCGCTCGAGGTTTTGGGCGCGGTAGATGTCCTGGACCAACACGCGCTGATAGGCTTGGCGCAGGGGGATTTCCTGCATCCACACGGGTTCAGCGGGCCGTTCTGGACAGACGTCGAAACCGCGCTCGAGGGTTGGCACGAGATTGCGCTCAGCGAAGCCGGGTGCCGACGTCACGCCCAGGACCAGCGCAGTCAGTACGAGGGTACAGCCCGCCTGCCTCATGCCGCGGTTCCGGCGGGTGTGGTCTCACGCTTCAGGAAGACAGTGTGTCCCACGTTGGCGAACTCCGAAGAGCTGATCGACACGACCTCCCAGCCTTCGGCCCCCTTCGCATTCAGGCAAGCCTGCATGTCGGTGAGACTGGTTTTTCGGGTCATGGGAAAGGACAGGATGTTGTATTCAAATGTCTTCATGGAGAAGCTCCGATCTCATTGATGCCGGGGAGGTAGAATTCTGTGATGCCGCGCCTGCCGTCGTGGCGACCGGTCTGGATGATCACATCGATGGAATTTTCGATGTACTGGATCATGTCGGTATAGGTCATCGGGATCTCGGTCTTGAGGGCTGCAATGGCCAGACGCTGCACGGCGAGTTGCGGGGTTTCTGCGTGCAGCGTGGTCATGGACCCCCCATGGCCGGTGTTGATGGCTTCTAGAAAGGTCATTGCCTCCTTGCCCCGCACCTCGCCGAGGATGATCCGGTCGGGG
The DNA here is from genome assembly GCF_041008745.1 of Pseudophaeobacter sp. 1A09344. NCBI lineage: Bacteria > Pseudomonadati > Pseudomonadota > Alphaproteobacteria > Rhodobacterales > Roseobacteraceae > Pseudophaeobacter > Pseudophaeobacter sp. 1A09344. The sequence goes on along the minus strand of NZ_JAXGFS010000018.1, from coordinate 18,471 downwards.
CGCATGCGCAGTGTCGCGGTTAGAAGCACATCGGCGGTCTGGAATTCCGCGTCGCGATTGGCGATTAGGGTCACGGCATTCGGCTGGGTCGGCAGAAGCTCGGCGGCTTCTTCGATGGTGACGATGCGTTCCTCGGCAGGCACGTGGGCGAGGATCTTCCGCGCGGCGACGGTCTTGCCAGTGGAGGTGCCGCCCGAGACAATCATGTTGAGCTTGTTTTCGACGCAGAAGGCTAGGGCATCGTCGATCACGCCAGACGCCACGACCTCGCGCAGTTCCCGGGTTTTCTCGAGATGGAGCTCTTCGAGCTTGCGTTCCTTGCCAAAGAGGAAATCGAGCGCGATACCCTCGAGCGGCAGGCTTGAGAAGAACCGAAGGCTGATCGACATGGCCGAGAGCACGGCAGGCGGGGTGATGACCTGTGCCCGGATCGGGCGGCCCTTGTAGGTGATCGAGACCGAGACGATCGGGCGGTCCTTGCTCATGGTGGTATTGGCGGAAGAGGCGATCTGGTTGCCGAGGTCTTTGACTTCCGTTGCGGTCAGCTTCTGGTCGAGCTTTCGCATGAAGTGATCGCCCTGGAATTCTCCCCAACAGCTGCCATCGGGGTTGATGCAGATCTCGATGACATCATCGCGGGAGGCGGCGTCGATCCGATCAAGCGAGGTCTGGAGATAGCTTAGCGACATGGGCTCAGAAAATCTCCAGATCGCGGTCGACCATAACGGTGACGCGGGCGCCTTGGTCGACATAGATAACGGGGCCGATGGAGAGATAGTCGCCAATCACACTGTCCGTGGCATCGGCAAGATCATCGCCCACGTCTTCGAGCACGTCTGCGGTAGTCTCGTCCTGTACATTTGCCGCGGCGGCGCTTGGCGCGGTGGAGATCAGCGAAATCAACGCCGCCGAACCGAAACGCTCATCAAAGCGCGTGTCGACAAAGCCGGTCACGCCGGAGCGGCCCAGTTCATCGCCCCCGAAGGAGCTGATCTGGATGGTTTGGTTGTCGGGCAGGATGATCCGGTCCCAGGCGATGGTGACCCGGCGCTGCGCGATATCAACGCCAGAGCGATAGCGCCCGATCAGGCGGGACCCGCGCGGGATCAGGAGACGAGAGCCGTCGAAACCGAACACATCTTCGGACACGACGGCCCGGGTCTGGCCGGGCAGGGAACTGTCGAGGGCGGTTTCCATGATGGCCTGGATCATCGTGCCCTGAATGATGGTGTTGGACGGATTGGCGATGACCTCGGCTCGCGTCACAGAAGTGGGCAGCGCGCCGTTCATCACGAAATCCGTCACTTCGCCAAAGGTGCGTTCGGTTAGGGCCGTTTCATTCGCGCCGGAGGTGCCGCCAAAGGCGATGGTGGGCGAGGTGATGCGGCGCTCCTGAAACGCACGTTCTTCAGCTGCGCGGCGTTCAAGTTCCGCCAGCCGCCGTGCCTCTTCCTCGCGGCGTAGGCGTTCTTCTTCCCGCGCACGCAATTCGTCCTCAGTGGGGCCGATGGGTGCCGGAAGGGGCCGGTTGGCCTCAAGCTGCGCAAGTTCGAGGTCCATGCGGAGTTGCTCCAGCTCGCGATCGCGCGCCGTGAGCTCATCGCGAAACTGCTGTTGTGCGGCTTCTGACGCCGCTTGCAGGGCCGCGATCCGGGCTGTCAGCGCATCAATGGCTTCGGCGGCAGCCGTGTCTTTCTCCACGACAGGTTCGGGCGCGTTGCGCAATTCCTCGATCTGCGCCTGAAGGGCGGCGAGTTGCGCCAGAAGTTCTGCATTGGGCTCCACCGGTGCGGGTGCGACCAGAACGACTTCTGGTTCGGGCGGGGCGAGGGTTTCGATGGCACCGAACCCGTCGCCTTCGTTTTGGAACACATCCGGCGTGGCCGTGGGCAGGGCTTCTTCCTCCTCGGGCTGGGATAGGAGATAGAGCAATGCTCCACCTGCGCCGATCACGAGGACGACGACCAGTGCGAGCAGGGGCGAGCGTCGCGGGGCAGGGGGCGAACCTGCGCCTTTGCCTTGCTCGAGGGCGGCGAGACGTTTCTCGAGGTCCGCGTTTCCGGTGTCGCTCATGATCCCACCCCCGCAGGCGGTGTGGCCTCGATACAGACAACCTCTTCCCCGATCCTCAACACCCATTGCCTGTTCACCCCCGAAACCCGGATCACGCCGTCCTCGGTGGCTTGCGTGTTGACCGTCCGTTCGCGACCATTTGCGTAGCGAAAGATCGCGGGTACCGGCGCGTTCCGCGGGAATTCGAAATACGTGAAGGTCCCGTCATCCCAGACGCGGGTCGGGGTGAATTCGGTGCGCGCGCTGGCCCCGTAATTGTAATTCGGGGCCTGGGCCGCGATGGCACGCGTGGGCCGTACATTGTCCTCGGGGTAGCGGAACTGGACCACGTAGAAGGTCGGGCTGCGGGTCTCCTGGACGTTGAAGTAGTAGCTGCGGCGGTTGGTATAGACGGTCACATTGGTATGGACGCCGCGCGCGACAGGCTTGATCGCGAAGGCCTGGCCACCCGGCACGCCATCGATCTCGAAGCCTTCCGTGTCCCCCGCGATGATCGAGCGGATGCTTTCGCCCGCGCCAAACTCGACGGTGGTGACATGGGTGAGCGACACGCTGAGGCGATAAACCTGACCTTCTTGATAGGTGGCCAAGCGCACGCGGTTGTCATTGGGGCCGCCACGCGGGATGGCTTCGGCGAAGGCGAGGCCTGGCATCAGCACAAGCACAATTGTTACAAGGGCCTTCTTAAACAAACTAGTTCTCCAATCTGTCGGAGCGGATGGAATATTCGAGGACCGTGAAACCGAAGGGGTTGGTCCAGACCTCGTCGATGGAGCGGCGGGTTTCGGGGCGGAACTCGAAGAGAAGCGTGGCGGTGAAAAGCCCTGTCTGAACGCCATTGATGGAGGTCAGGCGCTTGCGCAGGCGCACGGTGGCGCGGTTGTTGCCGATGCGATTGATGCTGAGGATTTCCACGTCGAGCCGGGCATTGGGGCCATAAACTGTCGGCGGGTAGTTCTCGTTGGCGCTGTTCCAGATCTGGCGCAATCCGCTCTCGGCCGCCCCGTCCGAGCGACGCAGAACACTACGGATGCGCAGATCGTTGTCGAGCTGGTTATAGACCTCTCGGTCGGTCACATAGCGGAAGACCTCCGCTTCGATGATGGCCTGGTTGGCTGTGACCGACGTCGCGCCCACCGAAGCCTCGGGCAGGGCAAAACCGGTGGCGGGATCATAGGGCACGACCACAGGCGGCGGATCGACATCGAGAATTGCGACAGCCGCCGCACTCAGGCATCCGAGAATGCCGAAGACGAGCCCGATGAGCCCAAGGCGCTGCCAGAGCCGTTCACGGCGCAGGGCACCATAGACCAGCTCTTCTTCGATGATTTCCTGTTCACTCGCCACGCGTCACACCTCACGTCAATCCGCACGCAACTCGGGCAGGGTGAAATCCATGAAGCGCTGTTCCTCGGCGATGGTGGCGGCATCGATCACGCCGCCGGTGCCATCGCCCACGGTTTGAATCGCTTCCAACTGCCACATCGCCACGAGGGCGATGGCCAATTCAGCTGTCACGCGCGTGTTGAGATCGATGCTTTCCTTGAGTTCGTCCATGTCATCGATCAGCCCGACGAGCCGGTCGACGCGTTCGAGCGACTGGCCCGCATCATCATAGCTGTTCTGGGCCGCGGCCGAGACGAGCGCACCGGTTGTGGCTTGCGTCGCCACGCGATTGGCACCGGGATTGCCGCTGGTGGCCATTTCTGAGAGCGTATCGTCGTCAAATCCGAGATCGGCCAGGACCCGGTCCATCTGGGTTTCGATCTCGCCCGCGCCGGAGCCAGAGAGGCCGGAGAAGTCACCCGTCTTGATGGCTTCGATGGTGGCGAGGATGTCGCCGAACTCCTGGTCGAGCAGGCCATTCAACTCGTCTTCCATCTCGGTGCGGATGATTTCCGGCAGTTCGGCAAGGCGGGTGAGGGCTTCATAGGTTCTTTGCAGCTCCGCGAGTTGGTCCGTGAGTGTGGCAAGCTGTTCGCGGAGCTGCGTCAGCTGCTCGTTCTGCAGGATCTCGTCTTCGATCATCTGCCGGAGCTGCTGGATGTTTTGCGCGATGTTCTGGGTGTCGACCACGGGCACACCTTGCGCCAGGGCAGGGGAGAGGGTTCCCAAGTGTAGGCCAATCCCAAGTGTCGTGGCCAAGGCCGTTCTCATGAGTAAATGCCCCATCAGTCTATCTCCCTGATCGTGAATTCCATGAACGCGCCCTCCGCCATACGGGCGCTGGCCTGGGCCAATTCTTCGGCCGAGAGCACGCGGGTGCGCGCCGCCTGAAGCCGCATGCGGACTGCGACGAGGCGCACCAGTTCGGCGCGAGCATAGGTGTTGAGCGCGATGCTCTCTTGAACGTCTTCGGTCTCGGAAATTCGCTCGACGATGTCTGCGATGCGCAGGGCGGCCTGTCGGATCGCGGCAGGCGAGTTGCTGCCATAGAAGGCCGCGCCATGCCCGGTGATCGAGAGGTTGGTATTGGCGAGAAGCGCGGGATCGATCGTTCCGAGCGCTTCGATGCCGCCGATGCGGCTTAGGTAGAGATTGTAACGTTCGGGGATGACCTGAACGTAATGCTGTGTCTCGGCGAAAGGCGGCACGCCCCCATATTCGAACACGCGGCCGGGTCCGGCGTTATATGCGGCGAGTGCGTTGATGATATTGCCATCGAAGGTGTTGAGTTGGGCCGCTAGGTACCGCGCTCCACCATGCACCTGCAGGTAGGGGCTGTCATAATACTCCGGGTTGATTCCGAGATCGCTGGCAGTGCCGGGCATGATCTGGGTGAGGCCAAAGGCGCCGACCGGCGAGCGGGCGCCGATGGTGAAGCGGCTTTCCTGCCAGATGAGCGCCTGCAGCAGGGCCCGCCATTGAACCGGCGAGAGACCCGCGCGCCCCACGCCCGCAAAGCCGCTTGTCTCTTGGGCGACGCGGATGATGAGCTGCTCTATGTTTTCTGCCGCATCCCCGAACATCTGTGCGCCGCCGGGATTGGGATCAATGTCGGCACTGCCGTAGACAGCTTCAACGGACCGTGCCGGATCGCCGCTGCCGCTTTCCAGCCCGGAGACCATGGCTGGCAAGACCTGACCGCCAAAACTTGTCTGGGCATCGAGGATGCGCTGCAGTGTGGCAAGTTGCTCGCGTTCAATCTCGGCAATGAGTTCGCGCACCGAGAGCTTGTCTGCTTGCACAGCCAGATCCGCCTCGCGATCGCCGGTCTCAATGATATCGCGCGCGGTCAACCCGCTGTCATTGGTCGGCACACCTTGGGACAGGGCGAGACCGGGCAACAGGCAAAGGGCCAGGATATGAGCCAACCTAGACTTCAATGTCGCCCTCCGGCGTATCTAGAGGCGTAAAGGTGCAATCAGGCGCGACAGGTGCCGTGGACGCGAGGAATGTGAAGCAGTTCGCCTGCGGTTCCTGATACTGGGCGCAGGAGGCCAAAGCGCCGAGGCTGGCGAGAAGCAACAAAATGCGGGTCATGATAGCCTCCAGAAGTCTGGTCGGTCGCGGTAATCGGCGCCGACGAGCGCCTCGCCTTTCTCCATGCCGCCGAGGATGGTGAGATTGGGCCCGAGGGCGCTCAGATCGGCATCGACCATGATGGAGCCCTGGTCATCGCGGATGAGCGCGAGGCGGCTGTCGCTGCCGGTGTTGAGAAGCACGTCGAGTTCCTTCTCATAGAGGTTCAGCATCGCGTAATCGGCGGCATGGGCGCGGATGTTCGGGAGTAGGATTTGCGTCGGCACGGCCTCGACGATGGTCTTGCCAGTCCGGGTGCGCTCGAGCTGGCTGGCGTATTGCGTCATCATCACCGCGACGGTGTTTTGCTTACGCGCGGTGACCAGCCAGTTCGACAGCCGCTCGGCGAAATACGCGTTGTCGAGCGCCTTCCAGGCCTCGTCGATCACGATGATGGTAGGGCGGCGGTCCTCGATCTCGCGTTCCACCCGACGGAAGAGATAGGAGAGAACGGCCATGCGTTCCTTCTCGGCCTCGCTGTCGAGAATGCCGGTGAGATCGAAGCCCACCACATTGCCTTCGAGCGAGAACGTGTCTTCCAGCGTCTGTCCGAAGATCCAGCCGTAGCGGCCCTCTTCGGTCCATTCGAGAAGACGCTGGTGCAAATCGCCGCCATCATCGGTCGACACAAAAAGCGATGCAAAATCCCGCCAGTTCCTCAGGGCGGGGCTCAAAGCCTGCGCGTTCTGGCGCACCACTTCCTGGATGCGGTTGGTTTGAGCCGGCGAGAGAGGCTTATCGGCGCGGTAGAGAAGCGTGGCGAGCCAATCCGAGAGCCAGGCCGTGCCACGCGCGTCAGTTTCCGTCCAGAGCGGGTTGAGGCCGGTGGGTTGCCCGGCATTCAAGGACGCGTAGCGCCCGCCATTGGCGCGGACCGCCATCTCCATGCCGAGACGGTAATCGAAGACGAAGATCCGCGCCCCTGCTCGACGGGCCTGTGTCATGAGAAAGGCGGAAAGCACCGACTTGCCGGACCCGGGCCGTCCCATGATCAGGGTATGCCCGCTGGTCGGTTCTTTCTCGGGACTGCCTTGCTCGTGATAGGAAAATTGATAGGCGCTCTGTTCCGGGGTGGGTAGGTAGGTGATGACCTTCCCCCAGGGCGTTTTGGTGGCGGGTTTGCCGAGCTGCGTCCGATGAAACGCCGCGAAATCCGCGAAATTGCGATTGGTGATGGCACTGGCGCGCACGCGCTTGGGCTGATTGCCGGGATGTTGGCTGAGGTAATGCGCCTTGGCGGCCACCCGCTCGCCGATCATCTTCACGCCTTCGGCGGCGGCGGCGTTGACGATCTCGGCGCTCAGCGTCTGCAGCTCGTCGAGCGTATCGCAGAAGATTGTCACCACCATGTGGTGCTCGCCGAAGCTTTGGCGTTTGGCTTCGAGATCATCAGCGGCGATGTCGAGGGCTTCCATCAGCGACAGTGCCGCATCCTGGCTGGCCTGCATCTGGCGCTTTTGCCGCTTGATGCGGCCCGCCATGAGGTTCGAATTGATCGGCGTGAAGGAATGCGTGACGATCATGTCGACCGGCAGGTTCAGCATATCGAACATGGTGCACGAGGTTGCCTCGGAATATTCCCCGATGGTGAAGCTCTTGCCGTAGCGATGCCCCACCACGCCTTCGGAAAGCTCGAAGTAATCTCCCTGAAACGTCACGCGGGTATTGGCCACGTTGAACGACAGGAAGCCGTAGGTATTGGCGGGGTAGAGCGGCAGTTCCCGCCCAGTGTTGAGCGCCCCCAGAAACCCGATCAACTCGCCACTTTCGGCCGTAATTACGCGCGGGTTCAGCTCGGTCAGGCCTGACACGAACACACTCACAGCCTCGCCCAGACGACGCAGACGCCTCTCGGTTGCTTCTTTCAGCTGGTCCGGCGCGCTTCGGTTCAGGAAGGGCAGGACGCTTTTCGGGGGCGGGCGGTGAATGACTGTGAGTGTCAGGGTCTTGTCGCGCAGACCGCTTGTTTCGAGTTTCGCGCGCCAGAGCCGGTCAACGTCTCCAGCAAAACTGTCCTCACGCACGGGCTCGAGGTCCGGCGTGATCACTTTCGAGACCTTGTGGACGTAATAGCTGAACTCCGGCCCCAGCTGCGCGATGATCCGGGCGAAGAGCGCCGTCACCTTGTCGAGATAGCCATCATCGGTTGTATAGCTGTTGACCCCGTCGAGCCGGATGCACTGGAAAAGTTCATTGACCCGTGTCCGTATGGTCCGGTCATCGACCAGGCTGACGTAAGGAAGCATATGCGCGAGGCGGGTTTCGCGCGCATACCAGTCCGGCGTCATTGTGCGGAGATCGAGGGCTTCATCCCCAGCTTTATTAGGGTGCATAGCTGTCCCCGCCGTGAATGCTGCGATTCCGCGTCGGCGGTGTCTCTTGCAGCGCCGTCATCATCACGTCGATGAAGCGCGGATCCCAGTCCGCGGCCTTCCAAAGCACGGGATAGAGCAGGGCGGCCACGCCCAGCACCGCGATGTGCTGGACCCAGACGAACAAGAGCACCGAGCCAAAGAGCCAGACCATCGCATACATGATGGGCAGGCCCAGAAGCTTCGGCGGCCGCACGAGACCCAGAAAGAGGGGCGCGCGCTCAACCACCGGCAAAGACCGCGGCAACTATGGTCGGAGCGGCGGCAACCCCAGCGATGCCGACAAGCACCCAAAGCGCCTGGCGGAGATCGATGATGTTGAAGAACCAGCTCAAGAAAACGCCCAGAACGGCCAGCGTCGCGATGACGACGCCAAGTGGGCCGGTTAGCGCATCAACGATGCCTTGCAACAAGCTCTGGATCGGGGAGAGATCGATGCTTTGCGCAAGCGCAGGCTCTGCGACGAGCAGGAAGAGCGCCAACGAGGCGACAAAGAGGTTTGAAATCTGTCTCATGAATTTGTTCCTTCCAATCGGGCCACGACGGCCATGACACGGGCCACGTGGTTCTGGGTTTCTCTGTAGGGGGGAATGCCGCCGTACTGGCGAACTGCATCCGGGCCGGCGTTGTAGGCTGCGAGCGCGAGCCGCGGATCGCCAAATGTGTCCAGCATCATCGCGAGATAGCGGGCGGACCCGTCGAGGTTCTGCATCGGATCGCGCGGGTCAACACCGAGGTCCCGCGCCGTCGCGGGCATCAATTGACCAAGGCCAATGGCGCCAGCGCTCGAGACCGCATCCTGCCGATAGGCGCTCTCGACTTCGATATTGGCACGGTAGAGCGTCAGCCAATCACGAACCGAGAGATCCGTGCGCCGCAGCCCGGGATGACCGGCGTAGAGAAGGGCGGTGGATTCGATGGCCGCCAGAACATCGGCGCGGGGCAGGGGTGCCGGACGGGCGAGTGCTGCAAAACGCAACGCGTCAGGTTCAATAGCTGGTTCATCTTTACCGAGGATTGCCAGCTCATCAGCCGCCGAACCCTGGCCAATGCCGTCATTGTAATTGCGGGCAAAGCTGTCCTGGGAGCGGGACGGGGTCAGAGAGCCATCGCTCTCCATGACCAGCACCATCTGCGCATTGGCGGAACCCGTCAGGAACCAGAAAAGGAGAAGGCTACTTGCTGCCGCCCTTGTCGGTTGCAGCCAGCTTGTGTGTCGTCCGCTGGCCTTCCTCGAGCGGGACATCCGCATGGGAGAAGCCGATCCCGATGAGGAAGGAGACCACGCCCGTGATAGTTTTGAACTCGCGGATCTTGATGTCGTTATAGGTCGTCCGGGTGCGGGCAGTGACCAGCAGCTTCTCCACGCCCTCGTCAGAGACCACACGCATGATCCAGACCCCGTAATAACTCGGGCCCTTCTTGTGTGCCGACTCCTGGCACAGGATTTCAGCGCTATAGCCACTTTCCACGAGTTCGCGGAAACGTGCTTCCGTAACCACATTTGGTGCTTCGATGTCCCAGTTCATGGCCCGGCTCACGCTTTCTTCAAACGCGCAACGCCCGGGCATTCCCACTTGAAGCCCAGAGTTACGATAGTATATTATTAACCGCAAGATATAATGCGGCAGATACGGCTGTATCTCGGTTACTCAAACTCTAGGCACGGCCATTGGCGTCTATCAAGGAAAATAGGGGTTTCAGAAACCTGTGGTTGAGCCGATGGGTGACGATGCAGGCTGTGGCCTTGCTGATGCTCGTTCCAGTCGCAAGCCAAGCGGAATCCTGCCTCGCCCCGGTCCGGCCCTTCGTCCCAAGCGATTCGCAAGCAGCCCGGGACTATGCCGATATCATCCGACGCGACTTTGAGGTCTATATCACGGACATTCAGGACCACTTTCGCTGCCTCGAGCAGGAGCGTGCGCGCGCCTTCGAAGAAGCCCGCGAAGTCAGTCAGGATTACGGTCGGTTTCTGGAACTGGTGGGGGATTGATGGGCCTATGGGCATGCACCAGACTTGCATTCCTGGGAAACCAGACGCCGATAATACCCTCAAATATCTACTTTTTAGATAACGGATTTCATCCGCTAGCGACGTCACAAAAGGTATGTGACGCGTGGCGAAAACAATCAGAAGCAAAGGTCAGGAGGCTCTGTGCCAGGCGTTGGTCGACGCCCGGAAAAAAGCAGGACTCAGCCAGAAGGAATTGGCGGTCAAACTCAGACATCATCAGTCGTTCGTGGCCCGTGTCGAAAGCGGAGAGCGCCGAATTGACGTCGTTGAGCTCATCCAATTGTCGCGTGCCGTTGGATTTGACCCTTTCGAGGTTCTGGCGATCGTCGAGGCCGCCACGGAGCCCGACCACAAAATTTGAAAGCAATGTAATTTTGGAACGCTCCGCATCGTGCGTCCCAATGTGAAGTGAGCTCCTAAAGGAAGAGCAATCAGCCAAAATCCACCAAGTGCGGAATGCGGTGCAAGCGAGCACCGTCGCTCGTCGCACTACAAAATCAGAGCCACAGTGCAGGAAGTCAGTAAACAGTGAACGATGATAAAGGTGAAGGCGTCGCGATCGCCAATCTGATTGGGACCGATGGGTACAGCATTGTTGGTTGGGTTTATCGCTGGAGTACAGGCGGGCATGCGGTGATGTGGGACGTCCGCGGGCCTCAGCCGGTGTCGGAAATCCGGCCGGATCTCACTGCGGAACAGAAACAGGAAATTGACTTCGACGCGCTCACGCAGATCGGAAGAGACGAGGGCGGATAGGCTCCTTAGCTTGCCGCCAGTTCATATTGATGGAGATTGCCTGCTTGATTCCAGACGTTAGAGCCGCACGCGGCGAATGCGGACTCCGAGCCCAAACTACCAAACTTTTGCGATGCAACGAATGGTTGCGTTTGCGCGGGTTTGCCGATTTGGGATGATCCTGCATTGCAACTACGCCCCAAGAAGTGCGTCGATCACCGCGCATTCGGGTGCGGCATCGCCTGTGCATCGGGCGACAGTTTCCGACAGGACTCGCTCAATGCGCTCAAGATCAGCGATTTTTGCCTTCACATCTTCAAGGTGCGCTTCAGCAACAGTCTGGACCTGAGCGCACGTCTGGGTGCGGTCGTCCACCAATCCGAGCAGCCCCCGAATTTCTTCCAACGAGAACCCGAGATCGCGTGACCGCATCACGAACTTCAACCGTCTGACATGGGTGTCGTCATAGCTGCGATAGCCCTTCGGGGTGCGCGGCGGGTCCGGCATTATCCCCACTGTCTCGTAATACCGGATGGTTTCGAGATTGCAGCCCGTGGCCCGGGTGAGATCGACACGCCGAAGTGCTTTCACGCCTATGTTATCCATTTTCCATGAATACTCCCTTGAGCCTGTATCAACTACAGACATTAGGAATGTGCAAACAGCTGATCAAGGACGATTCGATGAACCAAAGTGTGAGCGCAGAGATTTCAGACCAAGATGGCCAAGAAAATAACGTTATAGCCAAGGGCTGGGGTGCGACCGGGTTTGGCGTACTGGGCGCTTTGGCGATGACGTCCTGCTGCATCCTGCCGCTTGTGCTGGTGAGTTTCGGCGTGACGGGTGTCTTCATCGCGCAGCTCGGCGCGCTTTACGCCTACAAATGGTACACCTTCGCGCTGAGCGCGGCGTTCCTCGGCTACGGGTTCTACAAGGCCTACAAGCCGGTGCCTGCTGAGTCCTGCGCGGACGGCACCTGTTCCCGCCCAATCAATCGCACTGATATGCGTGCGACCCTTTGGGGCGCAACAGCTGTCGTCGCTGTGGCGATGGCCTTTCCCTACATCACGCCCTTCATCCTGAAATTCTGAGCAAGGATCAAACCTATGAAACATATTCTGCTATCATCAGCGCTGGCGGTCGCCGCGCTTTCCTCACAGGCTCTCGCGGAAGAACAGACGGTCGAGATTGAGGTCAGCGAACTCACTTGTCCGTCCTGCTCGTTCATCGTTGCAAGTTCGATGCGCGGCGTCCCGTCTGTCGAGATCAACGACTTCGCGGAGGGTCCGGAATACGGTCATGGAGTTTACAACGTCACCTTTGACGATGCCGAGGCCAGTGTAGAACGGATCATCGAGGCAGTGATGGCGAATGGCTATCCGGCTCAAGTCCTGTCGGACCCTGCGTCCTGACGATCGGGGCATTTCTATGCGTGACAACCTCATGGGCGGCCTTCTGGCCTTCGGTGTCGCTGCACCGATCATGATCGTCTGTTGCGGAGGCGGAACGGCTCTACTTGCCGCAGTGTTCGGCGGCGTTGGAGCCTGGCTGTCGGGGTTGGGCGGCATTGCTATCGCTTTGGTGGCCGCGCTCGCGTTTCTTGTCGTCCGCGAAGTCCGCCGCGCCAGCAAACGACCAGAAGAAATAGGCCACTCTTCCGACAGAAAGAATACGACTTGACCCAAACCACTGAAAACCCCGACCGCTTGCTAAAATGGGGGCTGGGCGGCGCGCTGTTTGCAGCGCTGTGCTGCTTCACACCCCTGCTTGTTGTGGTCGTGGCCGGGGTCGGCCTGTCGGCGTTCACCGGCTGGCTCGACTACGGGCTGTTTCCGCTTATGTTTTTTAGCCTTGCTGTCGTCGTTCAGGCGCTCTGGCTGCGGGCAGGCCGTCCGGGGCCAAGCCCGAAACTCTGGGCGACGGCCCTCGCCGCTCTGCTGTCGGTCCTCATCATCTGGCTTGAGTTCCGCTTTGCCCTCCGCATCACCATCGGTGCTTTCGCGGCTGTCGGCCTCTACGCCATTTTTCTCAATCGAATGAAATCCAAAGGAGCCACACAATGATGATGGGAACCTGCACGGGCCTCGGCATGTTCTTCGGAATGCTTGGTATGCTGACACCGCTGATCGCCATCGCCGCTATTCTGTATCTGGTCTTTGCCAAACGGCAGACCGCTGAAACTCAAGAGGCGCAATAACATGAAAGACCGAAGACAGAATGACGGCGGAAACGGTGGCTACGACCTGATCGTCATCGGTGCGGGATCGGCGGGTTTCTCCGCGTCGATCACGGCCGCTGACGCAGGCAAGCGCGTTGCCCTTGTCGGGCATGGCACCATTGGCGGCACCTGCGTGAACGTCGGCTGTGTGCCGTCCAAGGCGATGATCCGGGCGGCCGAGGCGATCCACGGCGCGCATGCAGCCAAGCGGTTTCCCGGCCTGTCCGGTCACGCCCAAGTCGATGACTGGCAAGCGCTGATCCAGTCCAAGGACGATCTGGTGGCGACCCTACGCCAGAAGAAATACGCCGACCTGTTGCCGGAATATGCCGGAGTTGACTACATCGACGCCGGTCCCGCGCGGCTGGTCGAAGGTGGCGTCATCGTTGGCGGTCGCACTCTGACCGCACCGAAACTGATCATCGCCACAGGCGGTCGCCCGGTTCTGCCTTCGATTGACGGGATCGAGGAGATCGGCGCACTCGACAGCACCAGCCTGCTGGACCTCGAAACCCTGCCGGACAGCCTGATCTTCATCGGCGCAGGCTATATCGGTGCCGAGCTGGCGCAGATGATGAGCCGAATGGGCGTGAAGGTCACGCTGGTGGCACGGTCACACTTGCTGCCCGGTGCCGAACCGGAGGTCTCCGAAGTGCTAGCTGACGCCTTCACCGCCGAGGGCATCACGCTTCTGACGGGTTTGAGTTATGACAGCGTGCGCCGCGATGAGACCGGCGTGACCCTGCGAGCCATCCGGGACGGTGAACCCGTTGAGGTTACGGCAGATCATCTGGTTTCCACCGCAGGACGGCGGGCCAATACGGATGGTATGGGCTTGTCAGAAATCGGCGTGGAGACCAACGCGGGCGGGTCCATCGTTATCGGCGACGACATGCAGACTACGGTGCCGGGCATCTATGCGGCAGGCGATGTGACCGACCGGGACCAGTTCGTCTATATGGCGGCATACGGCGCGAAGCTGGCCGTAAAAAACGCCGTTCTGGGCGAGGCGCACCGCTATGACAATGCCGTCATGCCCTGGGTCGTGTTCTCCGATCCGCAGGTGGCCGGGGTCGGACTGAGCGAGCAACAGGCGCGGGATGCCGGGTTTGATGTGAAAACCTCCATCGTGCCGCTCGACCAGGTGCCGCGCGCGCTGGCCGCCCGTGACACGCGCGGATTGATCAAGCTGGTGGCAGACAGGAAGACCGACAGGCTGCTGGGTGGCCAGATCATCGCGCCCGAGGGGTCCGATACGATCCAGACACTGGTTATGGCGCTGAAGTTCGGCATGACGACCAAGGCACTTGGGGAGACGATCTTTCCGTATCTGACCACCGTGGAAGGTCTGAAACTGGCGGCGCAGACCTTCGATATGGACGTGGCCAAGCTCAGCTGCTGCGCCGGATAAAAGATCGAACCAAGGACCGGAATATGAATGAGAAGTATGACCTGATCGTCATCGGGGCGGGCATGGCCGGGGTGGCGGCGGCGAATAAATGCGGCGCGGCGGGCTGGCGCGTGGCCATTGTCGATGCGCTGCCCTATGGTGGAACCTGCGCCCTGCGCGGCTGCGATCCCAAGAAAATCCTCCGGCGCGGCGCGGAAATCGTCGATGCGGCGCGGCTGCTGGACGGCAAGGGGATCGACCCGGCCGGGCTGGCGGTCAACTGGTCCGATCTGATGGCCCACAAGCGCGGCTTTACCGATCCAGTGCCGGGCAAGATTGAGAAAGGCCTGAAGGGCAACGGCGTTGAAACACTACATGGTGCCGCCAGGTTCATCGGCGACAATACACTCGAAGTTAACGGAAGGGCCTACGACGCTCGCCGTTTCCTCGTCGCAGCTGGAGCGATCCCGAGACCCCTCAGCTTCGCCGGTGCCGGTCTGATGATCGACAGCACGGAGTTTCTGAACCTTGAGGTTCTGCCCAAGCGCATCCTTTTTGTTGGCGGCGGGTTCGTGTCTTTCGAATTTGCCCACATCGCGGCACGGGCCGGTGCCGCGCCGATCATCGTGGATCGCGGCGCGAGACCGCTAAAAGGCTTTGATCCCGATCTGGTCGAAATGCTGGTCGAGCGCAGCGCCGATGTCGGAGCGGAGTTGCAGCGCGAAACCGAGATCGTCTCGATTTCCAAGTCCGGTGCTGCCTTCGCGGTCGAAGTGACGTCGGGCGGCGAGACCAGGACCGTCGAGACCGATCTGGTTGTTCATGGCGCGGGACGCATTGCAGCGCTCACCGATCTGAATCTTGAAGCCGCCGGTGTCGACTATGGCGACAAGGGCATTGTCGTGGCCCCGCATCTGCAAAGTACGTCCAACAGAGTGGTCTTTGCTGCGGGAGATTCCGCCGATACCGAGGGGATGCCTCTGACACCTGTCGCCGTCATCGAGGGCAAGGTCGCAGCCTCCAACATGCTCAAGGACGCCGAGATCGCGCCGGATTACTCCGGTATCCCGACGGCGGTATTCACCGTGCCTGAACTGACCCGCGTTGGGATGCTTGAAGCTGAGGCCCGTGAAGCCGGGCATGATGTCGATGTGCGCTTCACCGACACGGGTGGGTGGTATTCAAACTACCGGATCGGTGAGAAGTCCGCCGCCGCGAAGATTTTGATCAACAAGTCGGACGACAGGATTCTCGGGGCGCATCTATTCGGCCCGGAATACGGCGAACTGATCAACTTCTTTGGGTTGGCGATCAAGCTGGGGCTGACCGCGAAACAACTCAAGTCGATGACCGCCGCCTATCCGAGTGTTGGATCGGATCTGGGATCGTTGCTCTGAACGGGGACAATATATGGCTGTAGACCAGATCAAAGCCGGGAAGTAAGTCTGACCCGATGAAAACGGTTCTGATCTACTTCGCCGCCGCGCTTGCCGAAATTGCCGGATGCTTCGCATTCTGGGCCTGGTTCCGGCTGGACAAGAACGTGTTCTGGCTGGCACCGGGGATGCTATCCTTGGCCGCTTTCGCCTGGCTACTGGCGCTCAGCCCCGCCGATCAGGCGGGACGCGCCTATGCGGTCTACGGTGGCGTCTACATCGTATCGTCCTTGCTGTGGCTATGGGTTGTGGAAGGTCATCGTCCGGATCATTGGGATGCTATTGGAGCGGGCATTTGCCTTGTCGGTGCAGGTATTATCCTTTGGGCACCGCGTGGAGTCTGAGAAGCATTCACTGACGGCGTAAAGCGGTCACTGGTGTAGAGGCAGCGAATTCACTCTTTTGTCCGCTCAACTGACCTTGGCATCGACAGCAGCGAACGACCGGTGATTGAGTAACTCCGAGTACTTGGGCCGACACGGATGAATGCCAACGCAGTCTTTGTCGGCGCTAGTAGTTCACCTGCTCAAAGCCGTAGTTCCCTTCATAGTCACGCCAGTCGACGAAGACAGAACGGTGATAGATGCTAGGGCAATTCTGGCCCCAGCGTTCGAGGCCGATATGGGCGGACGGTAGGGCGGTGATGGAAGACCTCCGCCAAGCGAAGTCGCCTTGGGTTCCGTATGTGCCGAGGACCACGGTGGCGCTACGGTTGCAGTCGCCGTCACGCCCGGATTCGTGCTGTCGCGCATACCGGACATCAAAGACTCGGATTGATCGTACGAAGTTGAACTCAGGTCCGCTGATATCGATGTCCGCGCGATCCTGAACGAGCCGAAGGGCCCGGTCTGCGGGAACAAGGTGATCTGGAGCTTCTGGAGTGCGCCAAGCAACCTCAATTGGGTCAGCCGCATCGCGGGCTGGAAAAGATTGTCGCGGTGCAGTGCTGTTGTTCTGGAAGAACACTTCAAAGATGCGGTCTGCACTGTCTGCTGCTGGAGCGGTCTCAAGTGACGCGCCCATGGGACAGCGCCAGATTTGAAGCGGAGGTTCCACCGGCCAAGGCGTAATGCGTCGGATGAATTCGGCTCGCGCTCGGGCGCAAGGGACAGAAGCGGGCCAACCGCCAGACAAGCACAGGAGGATCGCGCAATCGATCGGGTATGTCTGCGCGCGGGCGGGCATCGGCAGCGACGTACTTGTCAAAGTCAAAGCGACTGCGACCGAGGGGAGGAGCTTCTTGAGTGGAAAATGCATGCTGAGGACCCAATGTGACAGGACTCAGCATACATACGAAAATATACTATCGCAACACGTTGTAAATCCCATTCAGAAATGTCACTGGCTGTGCAAAGCAGAAACGTCACCACAGGGCGCTACGGGAGCAAGGCTTTGCAGCCCGGAGACCCCAAATATCGGAGGGCTGAAAAGCCTTGCGGGTGTCAGTGGAAAAGCTGGCGTTTCTCTTTCTTGGTGAAGAAGGCAGCGAGCCCTTCTTCTTCCACAGTCTTCTCGAACTGCTTCCAAGCAAGGCCGTCCGCGATGAACGGGTTATCGAAAACGGTTGAGGTGCCAAACTCGTTTACGACTTCCAAGATCCAGCTCGGATCAATGTCCGTTTTATAGATCTCGACCGTCAGAAAATGCCCGTCGATCTCTACATCGGCGCACAGGTCTGAGAAAATCACTTCAACATCGTCATCGGTATTCATGGACCAAACTTGAGGCTATTCCGCTGCTTGTGCAATCTTCTTCTTGGCCCGCGATCCTGGCGGTCTGCCTGGCCGACGCCCGTTCGGCTTGTAGCCCATCTTCTCTGAGTTTGTCCGCACCTTCGGCTTAGGCGGTGCGGCGTCCTGCATCTCTTTGACATAGGCCAGAACCGCACCGAGCCGCTTGTTCTCGGTGATGGCTGCATGGGTGACGCGCTGGTCCATATCAAAGATCCTGTAGGGCAGGGCTTGGCCTTTCCAGCGTACCTCGAACCGCCCATCCACAAAGACATAGGTGTCCACATATTTGCCGACCAGAGCGCGTGACAGCTCGTTCTCTTCGAGCATGATCCGCTTGCGGTCATAGGAAAACGTGAGCTGCTTGCCGACATAGCGGTTCTCACGCCAGCACAACACTTCCGCCAGCCGATCCGGCTCCACATTCAACGCCCGGTGCAGGTTGTCCGGTTTGGCCGGGGCCTTGGCAAATTTGGCGTTAAAGCGGCTCTTAAAGCCTTCAAGAAAAGCGTTTCCGGCTTTCATGTCCGAAACGCCTGCCAGCCTCAGTTCTTTGACAAGCCGGTCCTGAAGCGTGCGGTTGGCCCGTTCTACGCGACCTTTGGCCTGAGAGCTGTTGGCGCACAGGATCTCGATGTTCAGCTCATTCAACGCACGCCCGAACTGGGTCATGCCTGCACCATTCCTGGCGTCTTCTTTGGCAACTCGAAATACCGAATGCTTGTCGCTGTAAAAGGCCACTGGGCGGCCATGCTGAACCAAATAACTGTCCAACGCCTCGAAATAGCTGAACGTGCTCTCGGACTTCACAAACCGCAGCTCCATCAAGGTGCTGGTGGCATCATCGATGAAAACGAGCAGGGTGCAGGGATCACCCCGATCCTCAAACCAACGGTGATCGGAGCCATCAATCTGGATCAGCTCACCATAGCATTCGCGCCGTAAGCGAGGTTGATGGAAGGTCCGGCGCTGTTTCCGCGA
>NZ_JAXGFS010000017.1:0-78938 GCF_041008745.1 Pseudophaeobacter sp. 1A09344 | reverse complement strand
GACTCT
The DNA here is from genome assembly GCF_041008745.1 of Pseudophaeobacter sp. 1A09344. Taxonomy (NCBI): domain Bacteria; kingdom Pseudomonadati; phylum Pseudomonadota; class Alphaproteobacteria; order Rhodobacterales; family Roseobacteraceae; genus Pseudophaeobacter; species Pseudophaeobacter sp. 1A09344. Next base: position 78,932 of record NZ_JAXGFS010000017.1, on the reverse strand, counting down.
CCCCACGAGAGCCCTTCTACTTCACGACACTAAGGCCATAAAGTCATATGGAGTCAATACGACATATTGCATAAAAATACATATTGAGCGATAGTCTGCTCAACTTTTGCGGGAGAGCGACATGAAGCGACAGGCGATGGCAGCTGTGATGGGGGCGATGGCGGTGTTCGGAGCCCCTGAGAAGGCGCAGGCCTATGACATCGATTGCGCCATCATGCTTTGTATGGCGGGTGGTTTCCCCCCGAGCGCCGTTTGTGCTCGCGCCTATCGCACCATGATCCGCCGTATCACGCCCTGGCCGAGCCTTCCGCCCTTCGGGGTCTGCACCTTTGCCCATGTGCCGGTCGAGTTGGGCGGGCCCGGCGGCGAGGGTGAGCTAGATACCAATCTGCCGGAATACGAATGGCTGAACCGGACCCATGTGATCTGGTTCACCGGACGCTCCTACGAGCCGCGCGACGAGCCGCGTCAGTGGGACTGGTCGATCCGTTCCTGCGATCGCGAAAACCGGACCTGCCGCTACATCCAGCGGGTCTACGGTTCCCACACGCCCTGGCCCGCGACATTCATCTCGGAAAGCGGTCAGGAGATCGCCTACCCAAGCGGTGGCGGTCTTTGGCACTTCTATTCCCGCAGCATCATGGTCGAGTACGGCGACTACGAGAGCAACATGGGCCACTCGGAGTGGTTTTCTTACTGATCTGAGCTATCACTGGGCTTCAGGGAAATTGGGCGTAGCTCGGCCAGACAAGCATCAAAGCGTTCCGGATCGACATGCCAGTGGCGGCTCACCGAGCCATCATTCCAACGGTAATCGGTGAACAGGTGGATCTCCTGCTCCCCGTCGTTCAGAAACCCTTCCTGGAAAGGCCAGCCTGTCTTTCTCTTCGCCATGTACCCGCGCCACTCGTACCGTTCTTGCAGTTATGTCCCTCGCGTTGGGGGACTGGATCAAAGCCTAAGGAAACGGACTAGCGCTTCGCGAAGAGTACTTCGGGGTCGACATTGAGCGCCCGGGCGATGCGTTCGAGAAGGTCGAGGGAGGCCGCGAACTTGGCGTTCTCGACCTTGCCCATATGGCCGCGACTCACATTGGCCCGATGAGCAAGCTCCTCCTGGCTGAGGCCGCGGGCGCGTCTCAAGTCTTGAATGTTCAGTGCAACACGGTCCCGCAAGTTCATGCCCGTGAAACGGACACGTTGCACGAAATATCACCACGCGATATATGTTACATTCGGGGGCGCAGAGTAGAAATCTTAGAGCGGCGCGAGATCGCCGGAATGGGATGCCTGCAGATATCCAAGTCACGGGTTGAGCTGTCTCGTACACATTCTTTACTGTTCAATCGCTCTTTCGGAAAAGGGCGGCACCGACAACATCGGTACCGCCCGAAATTCGCCCACAGGGAGGAGGTGGTGGGCGAATTATTAATGTTGAAGTGCCGAAACCATTCAAATCTCGAGAGAATCTCTTTTTTAAGAACGGAAAATTGTTACTTGATCGAAGTTTCTTGCAATTAAGTCGACCTCATACGGGACTCCGACTCACAACAAGAAGACCTCATTGCGCACTTGAGACACTCAAAAAACCAAAATAATTGAATACCTCAATCAAGGAATTTCGCCCCTTCCAAGAAATTAATTGTTGATTTGGAGTAAGTTTGCTTCGATTTTAGGAAGCGTCGCTCAGTCTCGAAATCGAGAAGACCAGCTTTCAATGCTACGATTTTCTAACCTAGCTAAAATCAACTTCTTCCACGAGGCGGATAGTTCTTTTATGGTCCCCAGCTCCTTGAGGTGATCAAATTTTGCTGTTTCAAGATACACTGCCCGATGAACGTTTTGAATCGTCCAATCTGGATTCGGCCTCTGAATCAGGGAAATCGAGTCTCCTGACGAAATCCAGCCGACTTCGAGGACTCGATAATACCATCCAGTCAGCCCCGACGATTGTACGAGTTTGGCAAAATCGCTTTTATTGATCCGCACATTGAGTTTCCAGCATGGCTGTCTAGGCTGCGAAACCTGCACGACGGCTCCACCAATTCTAAAACAATCACCTAGGCAAACATTGGCTTCATCATGAATATCCGCGACAATGTTTTCCCCGAATGCACCAGGCGCCAAGTTCTCAGCCAACGGCACAACCCTTTGCCAATGTTTATAATGATCGGAGCAGTATTGATGAAGTGCTTTATCTAGACCACCATGCTTGACTTTATCGGCTTGTTCATCTCCTACCAATCCAAATTTGGATAACCAAACCTTACCCTTAACTGCATTCTTTATGATGGCGCTAGGTTCATTTTTGTGACCAAACGGCATGGCCATGCCGATCCGCACTTCTAAAACGGTAGTCTGCTCCATTTACGACCTCACGCTTTCGAACAGGCCAATATATTAAGATACTAAGATCGATTTTGGATCGAAATCATGATCTCTTAATTGCTCAATACTCGCCAACCTATTCGAGGAAAGCATTTTCTTGGCAATCATGAAGATCCGAGGATCATTAATCGCATCCACAGAAATAAGCCTCCCATTAGAGAAATACCAAACTGACATACTCCTAGGCTTCGCTCCTTTGCGAACCACTGTATCAGTATAGCCTTGATTTAGACCTGCAATCTGAAGCTTTACATCGAATTGGTCTGACCAAAACCAGGGGAACGGAAAATATGCCGTTTCCACTCCAGCCATATTCGCTGCCACTGACTCGGCTTGATCAACAGCATTCTGCACCGACTCTAACCTTATCATATGACCTAAGTATTTGAAGCGGGTGCAATCTCCCGCTGCGAAAATGTCCTTGTCATTCGTTTGACCAAAAGCGTTTACAAGTATCCCTTGATCTACTTCCAGATCGGCCTCGCACGCCAGTTCGTCGTTAGCCACAACGCCTACACCAACAATGACGAAGTCAACCTCCATAGTGCTACCGTCCGAAAACTCAGCGGCGACCACACGGCCATTGTCACCGATGAGACGCTCCACGCCCAAGCCTTCGTAAATCTGTACGCCATTTTCGTGGTGGAGTTTCCGAAAGTAATTTGATGTTTCGGCGCAAGAAACACGCTGCAAGATGCGGTCAGCCATCTCAACGACTCGAACCTGAAGTCCTTGGCTCCTGAATGCCGCTGCAGCTTCCAGTCCGATATAGCCGCCCCCAATCACCAAGGCGCGCCGCCCCACCGTCATCTCGGTTGCAAGAGCTTTAGCATCGTCAATGCCACGAACTAGATAGACGCCCTTGAGATCGCCGCCTATTTCACTTGGCAGGACTCTGGGACGCGTGCCAGTTGTCAATGCAAGCATATCATAGTGCAGAATACGCCGGTCATCGAGTTGGATTTGTTTAGAATTTCTATCAATGTGAACGACGCGGCGGCCTGAGATAAGAGAGATGTTGTTTCTTTCGTACCAAGCGTTGGGACGAAGGAACAAACTCTCAACGCTCATTTCACCGGTCACAAATTTTTTTGATAGTGGCGGTCGTTGATAAGGCAAGTATTCCTCATCACCTACAATTGTGATTACGGCATCACTATCCAGTTGGCGATATTTCCCTGCTAGAGAACATGCCGCTTGCCCAGCACCTACAATGAGTATCTGCTTCTCCATTCCAAGTTCCTACTCTGTTGCTTCGGAAATGAACTTGGTGGCAAGATAGGCATCAAATGTCTCACTACCGCCTTCGCTGCCCATGCCGCTGTCTTTCACGCCTCCCAAAGGCGTCTCCGGCAACGCAATTCCGAAATGGTTTACGTTCACCATTCCTGCTTCCAATTTTGAAGTCACATAGTGAGATGTACGGAGTGACTTGGTAAAGACATAAGATGCGAGTCCGAAAGGCAAAGCATTTGCCCGTGAGAGCACTTCATCCGTTTCACTGAAAGTAGAGATGGGTGCTACAGGACCAAACGGCTCTTCGATCATGATTTTGGCTGTGTCAGGAGTGTGCATCAGTACTGTCGGTGGAAAGAAATTTCCGGGACCAGAAATAGCCGTACCTCCTGTCAAAATGCTTGCACCTTTGGCAGTGGCGTCGGAAACAAATTCGGTCATAGCACTTACACGTCGAGTATGGGCGAGGGGACCCATTGTGGTATCGCTGTGCATGCCATCTCCTACGACGCGGGAGCCAAATGCTGCAGCAAATTTCTCGCCAAACTCTTGCGCTACCTTTTCATGAACGAAGAACCGGCTTGGCGACATGCACACTTGTCCCGCATTCAGTCCTTTGTAGCCGGCCAACAGAGTCGCCGCCTTATCGATATCGGCATCATCGAAAACCAGAACAGGAGAGTGCCCTCCTAGTTCCATCGTAGCACGTTTCATATGTGCGCCAGCCATTGCTGCAAGATGCTTCCCGACGGGGATTGACCCTGTAAACGATATTTTACGAACCTTAGGCGACGTGATCAGATGCTCTGAAACCTTAGCCGGCACGCCCCAAACGACATTAAGGCAGCCTGCGGGCAATCCTGCGTCGTGAAAAATGTGCGCCAGCGCTACGACGGCACTTGGCGCATCCTCGGATGCCTTGAGGACAATGGTACATCCTGATCCTAAGGCAGCACAGATCTTTCGAAGAGCTTGATTGAGCGGATAATTCCAAGGCGAAAATGATGCGCAAACACCAACAGGCTGACGAACAACTGTCTGACGGACGCTTGGGTCGCGGGACGGGATGACGCGGCCGTATATCCGACGACATTCTTCAGCATGCCAATCCGCATGATCTGCCGCCCCTAAAATCTCCACGCGTGCTTCAGCAAGTGGCTTGCCTTGGTCAAGTGTGAGATTACGAGCAATATCCTCGGATCGTTCACGGATCAAACTTGCAACTTTTCGCAATACACGGCTGCGTTCAATCGGTGAAGTCCATCGCCACTTCTGGAACGCCCGATCCGCTGCAGCAATCGCCAAGTCCAGATCTTCGGTTGTTGCATGAGGTAAATGCCCAAGAATCTGGCCATTAGCTGGATTGTAAACCGATTCCCCGGACCGTTCATCGGAGCCAATGAAGCGGCCATCAATATAAAGGCAAAGATCTGAATATGCGTAGTTCAAAGGAAAAAACTCCCGCCATCTACAGCGATAGTCTGTCCGGTGATGAATGCCGCACCATCACTTGCAAGAAAAAGCAAGGCACCAACAAGGTCATTCGGCACCTGATCACGCGGGATTGAGCGGCTGGACTTTCTGACCACCTCGCCCATGATTTCTTCCATGCCGGTCGCAAGCACTCCGTCGCTGAGTGTAAATCCGGGCGCAATAGCATTCACCGTGATGTTGTCTTTGCCCAACTCGCGCGCCAACGATCGGGTAAACGCGACAACAGCCCCCTTACTTGACGTGTAATGCAGCATAAACGGAGCACCTTTAAGCTGAGAAGTTGAGGCGATGTTCACGATCCGACCGGCCGAACTCTTATGAAGTTCTGGAAGTGCTGCTTTGGCACAAAGAAACGGGCCGAGCGTATTGACCTCCATAACTTTCATCCATTCAGCGGGTTCGATTTGGTCGAATGGCTTTAGCTTCAGAGAGGTAAATATACCCGCGTTGTTCACCAACAAATCCAAACCGCCAAAATGGCTGACTGCTTCGGAAACCATCGCGTTTGTATCGTCTACGTTAGTGACATCGGTTTTAACGCCGATCACTTCAAAGCCTTTGCCTTTAAGTCTATTAGCTGCTTCTTCCGCTCCGACCATGTCAGCGATCACAACGGCATATCCAGAGGCAGCAAGACTTTGAGTGAACGCAAAACCGATACCGCTAGCGCCACCGGTTACAATCGCTACTTTTTTCTTGTTGATCATTGATTTTTCCTACTTATTCTCATCAGGAATTTCGAACATTCAGCTTTGAGTTTTTGGCAACCGAACTGTAATTCGATCTACTCCTGCAGGAACATTGAGTTGGCAACTCAGTCGGCTTTCTGGTTGACGATCATCCGCAACGCACTCAAGCATTTCTTCCTCAACGTCGCTAATCGCGGTGAAAACCGATTCTGTTTCTGGTTCAAGATATACATGGCATGTAGCGCACATAGCCGCGCCACCGCATTCGGCTACAATTCCGGGAATGTCTGCATCAATTGCGGTACGCATTACATTTGCTCCGACATCCACTTTGATATCGGTTTTGGTCCCGTCGGCGAGTAGATAGGTGATTGTAGGCATGTTCCCCTCCGTTAGTGTCTTTTTGCCGTTACGCGCATTGGCATGCTGGTATACCCGCGCACGGTGTTGTTGAAATGAAGAACCGGTTCTCCCAACAATTCGATGGACTCGACTTTAGACGCTAGCGTCCGCAGCACGATCTCACCCTCCATTCGGGCAATCATTTGACCTGCACAGCCATGGATCCCTGCTCCGAAACCCATGTTACCCGTGGCTTTGCGCGTTACGTCAAAGTGATCTGGTTCCACCCAGTGGCGAGGGTCGCGATTTGCTGAAGCAATGAAGACCAGTACCTTTTGTTCCTTTTTTAAAGGAACGCCCTCTAATTCGGTTTCCCTTGTCGTAGTGCGGTAGAAAGAGTGGAACGTGCTGTCAAAGCGCAAAACTTCTTCAATTGTTGCACGCGCTCTTGTCGGATCATCGCGCAATAGGGCCCACTGGTCTGGATTTCGGCCAAGATTAACAAGTGCGTTCCCCATTGTGAAAATTGTGGTGTCCAACCCGGCCGAGAGAGTTGTGCGCACGAGCATTCCTGCATCTTCATGGGATATATCACCCGCGTCAGCTGCTTCATAAAGTTCTGCGCCAAATCCGTTAGGGGTGAGGTTTTCGCGTTGACAGGCTTTAGTAATCCACTCTGTTGCAGGCCCCAGATTTGCAAGGCATTCGTTGAATCGATCGTTGGCGGGTCCGAACGCGTTGAAGACCATATCGCCATAGGGCAGTAGATGCTCCCGTCCTTCAGCTGGAACGCCAACCGCGTCTCCGAAAACTTTGATGGGGAACGCGTCGGCCAAATCCTTAACGCCGTCGCAGACGCCTTTTTCAATCATCCGATCCACCATCAACTCCGCCTGTGCTTCGAAGGTAGAAGTCAACTTTTTCAAAGCGCGTGGGGAGAGAATACGCGTGAAGACGGCTCTGGTTTTTGTGTGTTCAGGCGGATCGACTTCCAGAATGATGCTCGGTTGTCGCCAAGGCTCTTCTGTATGAAAATTGGTCAGTCCTACGCCGGCACTGGAACAATATGTTTCCGGATCGGTCAACACGTTGCGGACGCTGTCGTAGCGTGCCACAGCATAAACTCCGTATCTTTCCAACCAAACGATTGGTCCCGCGTCGCGCATCATCTCATAATACGGATATGGGTCCCTAAGCACCGCTGCCGCGTAAGGGTCGAAATCAAGCGAAGCGACACCATCAACCGGTACTTTATATGAGTGAGATCTGGTCTCCTGCTGCTGTTGAAACTTCATGGCGCACTCCTCCCTTGGAATTTAGCCTTTGCGAATTTATCAGTTGTGACGCGTGTATGTTTGTCTCTGACTATGCAGGTAGGTCGTCCGCTGGTTCGCCCGACGGCACAAACGCATCGCTGTAGAAAGCTGCTCTATCCAGCTTGGACTCCGCACAGAAATCCTTACTTGCCGCATCAATCATCATCGGGGCACCGCAAGCATAGACCTCTAAATCCGACATATCCGGAAAGTCCGATTGAACGGCCTTATGTACGAAGCCAGTACGGCCCTTCCAGGCACTCGGAGGTTCAGAAAGAACAGGCGTAAATGTAAACCAATCATGCTTCGCCGCCCACATTTCAGGAAGCGAACGCAGGTAAATGTCGGCTTCGGTATTTGCTCCCCAATACAGATGCAATGGACGCGATCCACCCTCTCTGATCTGGTGTTCGACGATTGACTTGATCGGCGCAAATCCCGTTCCTGTTGCGATCAGGATTGCAGGGACCTCTGTGTTTTCATTTAATGTGAAATTTCCAAATGGAAGCTCAACAGATAGGATCGATCCCTTTTCAAGATTGGCAAGAACCGTTTGTGAGAACTTCCCGCCGGAAACATGGCGAATGTGCAATTCAACACCGTCGTTCTGATGAGGTGGATTAGCCATCGAATAATTTCTGCTATCGCCATCAGGCATTAATACACTAAGGTATTGGCCCGCCTGAAAGACGGAACGGTTACCAATTGGAAATCTCAAATTGATAACTGACACGTCTGGCGTTGGTTGCTCAATTTTCCGGACTTTCGCCTCGAATATCTTGCGAGAAACTGGGTCTGTCTTCTTGATATTTCTCGGTACAATTTCCAGATTTGTGCGCGGTCTGGCCTGGCACAAAAGAACACCGCTGGCGGGCCCGACGCAGACACCCTGCCCACGGACAACGGCCTCACCTGATGTAATCACGCCCTCGCAAGACGAACAGACGCCTTTCCGGCAAGAATATGGGATAGAGAAGCCCGCCCGCTCAGCAGCGTCTAATACGGTTTCACTCTCTCCACACTCAAAACTGATATCCTCACCAAAAACGGAAATTTTGTGGGTCATGTTGCACCTCCAACGAGTCTTACAGCCCTGATGACTGCTTCAGGATCGGCACAGTTCTTGCCCGCGATGTCGAAAGCCGCGCCATGTCCTACGCTTGAAAACAGGGTGTTAGCCCCAATTGATAGAGCGGTAGACTTTCTACCGGCTAGCAGCTTGACTGGAATATGCCCCTGATCGTGATACATTGCGACGAATGCATCATATCCATCTCTTGCCAACATAGTATCGGCACCTTCGGGACCATGTGCATCAATGCCTTGTTCACGCAATTTCTGTATTGCGGGGACAATGATACGATCATCTTCATCCCCAAAAAGTCCATTTTCTCCTGCATGAGGATTGATGCCAAACAATCCAATTTTCGGCTTGTCCACTCCCAATTCGCGTAGTGCTGCATCGGCGGCGACGACCGCCTTTACTACTAGTTCTGGATCTATCCGATTCAGTGCGCCGCTTATGCCCTCATGTAATGTGGCATGAACAATACGCAGACCTCCTCCAACCAGCATCAGAAAGATGCTGTCAGGGCCGGTTTTCAATAGATCTGCCAACAGGCTCGGATACCCCGAGAACTTTCGCCCCGATAAATTGACAGCTGTTTCCGAATGGGGGCATCCAACAATTCCTCGTCCAAAGCCATCGGACAACAATGTTAATGCAGATTCGACATAGGCAACTGTAGCTCGCCCTGCAGCGGCGCTTACCTTTCCTGGTATGAACTCCGCTGTAGGCATCGCTTCGATTGGATGAAGATCAATCGTTTTTTCATCGCTTCCCCACTTAGATCGGTTGGTTTGAACACCGAATCCCAAAGAATCTGCTAAAGGAGAAATTATGTATTCATCGCCCAGCAATACTGGGCGACAAACAGGATCCTGGTACAAGCTGGCTGCAGCTTTCGTCGCAATTTCAGGTCCAATACCATTGGGATCGCCGATGGTTAGCAGCACAGACCTAGTGTCGGACAATCTCACAGCGGAAACCCAAGTAGCGTATCAATATAGCTGCTATCGAGAACAACAATACGCTTCATGATTTTTGCGTCGTTTTCGGATACTTTGTAACGGTCGACATATCGGCCCGTGGCGAAAAGGTCAGTCGGACCTTCGCGGGTAATCCGTGCAACCATAAACGATGTTTCTGATTCCACCTCGTCACCATCTATGCTCGAAATATTCGGTTGCCCGAGAATGTGCCTGTAGGAGTGACGTTCGTAGACGTTGGCCTCCAATAACGACAAAATTCGGTCGTGAAGCATTGCCTTGCTATCTAGCCACATCAAGCCAGCCTGAAGGCCTTGCGCAAAATTGTCCGCAGATGTGATCTGATAAAAGCAATCATCGGCGAAAAAATTTGGCCAGTCATAGAAGTCACCATCGTCGATCGTATACGCATATTGGGCTTGAGCCATGCCGATAAGATTGGTCAATTCAGCTCGTTTTTTCATGCTGCTCATAGGCCCATTCTCCCACGGTACTCGGTCCAGAAACCACGAATTGCGGCCTCAGTAATTCGATCTTCACTCGTTTCGATTGAGTAACCACCCATCGCAAGTACGGCACTTTCTTCTGCGGCCCCTTTTGTTCCGCGCTGAACGAAATTCCCAATGCAGCCGTCCTCCATGGAGACATACCCCCCCGGTCCGATTAGGTTGGAAAGTTTGAGACGGGCCTTCCGCTGATCTGGAGTATCGTCTTCGAACCCGATATAGGTCCACTTCAAATGCATGTTGTCTGTGCCTTTGGGCAATACGGTACGAACAGCAACTGAATTTTGGATTTGCTGCAAAACGAAATTTGGAAAAACAGACAGAATCTGGAGCGTAATATCGTCGTCGTATTCCTTGAAGCTTTCCAAAAGCGTCATATCAGTCAAACTCAGATCGGAATCGGATCTGATATTTTCGTCTTTATATGCATTTTTTTGAACTTCGTCCAAAGAACCACCATGGTCGACGCAAGAATAACTCACATGACATCCACCGGTTTCATTCACGATGATCCCGCCTTTTTGCGACAGGCGATTCAATTCAAAAGTTGTAAAAAAGGTGTGGAGAATACTGGCGTGATAACTATCCTTTGTATTCTCTACGTAGAGCTTCCAGTTGTTGGGGAGAATTTGTGTGAATTTGCCAAGGACAACGGGTTTCCGCCCTCCCAAAACGCGCTCAATGCGCTCAAGAACCGCTTCTCCCAGGTAATCTTCGATATCATCCACATCTTCATCGAAGCTTCCGAAAACAAGCCCATGTAGCACTGATACCCGCATTTTGCGTGGGCCTTGATTTTCCATTTTAAAGTCACTTGCGATACCGCCACAGCCCTTGATGCCATCTTTGAAGGCAACTCCAATCAGATCCCCCTGAAGGCTGTGCGTCCAAGCGTGATACACGCACGTGAAGTCTTTAACGTTCCCTCTATCCTCTAGAGCCAACAATGAACCACGATGCGCGCAACGATTTTCGAATGCGTAGATTTGGCCATCTTTGTCACGCGTCACAATGACAGGAGTCTCACCAGCAAAGACGGCAACAAAATCTCCTGCCTCTACGAGCTCGGCCTCAAGGCACAGGAAATTCCAAACAGGGCCCTGAAAAATCTTCTTATTTTCTGCTTCCAGAACATCTTGGCGCTGAAAAACCCAATACGGAACACGCGTTGCTCCATCTTTAGCGGGCCATGTCGGCTGTTTAGCCGATACTTCTTCAGGGTCTACCATCAGCGCATCTCCTCATGCAAATATGTTCGCTTACCGAACGTTGACCGAATATCGTACATTGTTCTTTACATGAGCACGTTTCGGTGTCAAGTACCTCTAGAGACGCAAGGATGTCATGGACGGTGGACCGGACAACTTGGGAGCGTTGAGGCGATTCAATTCTTGTTCGGTAAATGAACAAGTCTGGTTGGGTCCAAAATTGTCGATCTTGCCCCCCACTAGGTTGCGGGCTTAAGAATGTTGGAGATGTGATATGATGAAATTACTGGCCTTTTCAGGGAGCAGTCGAAAGGATTCAATCAATTCCAAGTTGGTGCAGGCCGTGGCTGATCTGAGTCAATCGCATCAACCGGGCAAAGTTGAAATGACATTTGTTAATCTTATGGATTTTGATGCGCCGAATATTGATGGTGCGAATGCCTCACGGCCCGAGATGCCGCATCAAGTCATTAAGTTCCGCGACTTACTGCGAATACAAGATGGCTTTATTATCGGTTCGGATGAATATACCGGTGCTTATTCGTCTGTGCTTCGCAACCTGATTTCTTGGCTTGTTCTGGAAGATGGCCTAGGCGGCACGGCATTTAACAACAAGCCAGTCGCGATATGCGGTGCTTCTTCACGCGGTGTGGGGTCTGTTCGCGGCCATCCCGCTCTTCAACAGCTGTTTCTCACTCTCGGCGCAAATGTTATTTCTCAGAATATTCGCCTGGGCACAGCAGGCAGCATTTTTCAGTCCAATGGCAAACTAACTGATAACGTGCAGACACAGCTTTTGGACAATACTATTGCAAAACTTCTGTTTCCCGCTGAATAGTCTGCAGCATGTTGGTGTGGCCTAACGTGCTTGCTTGATGAATACTGATCATGTTTTTTGAGGTGTGCGGTTGCTTAAAGTCGGATGATGGCTGAGGCTCCTCTTCCCTGAACCGGCATATCCAACGAATTCAACGACACGTAGACCGAGCGCATCGCAGGCGTACATGACAGCAACAAACATTCTGAACTCTGTGACCTTGCAATCCAAATCCAGTACAGTCAGCTACTGGCCTAGCTTTGTCACACATTGCATTTTAATCTCTTCCCGGTTTCTGCGTTGGTAACCGCTTATTCGTGTCCAAGTCGTGCGCCCTAAACGCCTTGATGTGCGGAGGGCATTCGTTGAACGCGCCAGCCCGAGGGGTGTCCGGCTTCCAGGGCGCGATGCTCCTGCGAGATAACAAGACTGTGGCGGCTCTCTTAGCAGCGATGGCATCGTGGCACATGCCGGTGTCATAAACGCCGTCGGCAGTACCATTGCCGATCTCCTGGTCGGGAAGGATTTGGGTGGGCAATGCAAGTAGCATAGACACTTCGCCCACCTCGCTGTTGGTGAACTCAACGGCCCGCATTTCCAAGCTCTACTTGTCGACTCCTGTTTTGCTCTTGCGCGATATGTGAGCTTCGGACTGCTTAACCGGGTGAAAGACTTTTTGTTTGTTGAGTAACTCTGCCAGACAGCGGCTGTGGAGAAGTCATTAGCAGGTACGCTTTACTATGGCCTTGCCGCTACCGGAGGCTGCAATGAGTCATCCGCTTCACGCAACACAGAAGATCAACCAAAGCCGCTTGCACGATAGCTTCGGTCATCCACCCAACAACTCCTCAATAAAATCCTCTTGCCGATCGACCGCTGCCTCCCATTCCTTCGGCACCGCTGTTTCCCGTTCCAACGTCTCTGGCTCTGGTTGCCCGCGCCCAGCCTCCATCGCCATCACGCTCATCGCGCGCGCTTCGCGACGCTGCGAGCGATCCCGGACAGGCGCGCGTTCGGCTGGTTTCGCCTGTTCGTCTGCGAGGGCTGCGTCACCATCCACGCTACCCCAAGGTCCCACGCCCTGCACACTCGGTGGATAGGGGAAGGGCTTGCCCTCCTGGCGGGCCAGCATCTGCTTGAAGAAGGGATCGTCGTAATACTTGATCCGGCTCGCCTTGATCGGATGCTGGGGCGAGGCGAGGATTATGACCTCGTCGGGATCCATCAAGCGCGCTTCAGTCTCGGAAAGCAGCGGTCGCTCCTCCAGCCGCGCTGAAGTAGACGTCGCGCCGAGGAAACCCTTGTTGCGGCCATACATCCGGGTCACGGCCTCGCGCGTGGTGCTGCCGACCGCGGCGGAGACCTCCTTCACGGTGCGCTGGTCCCGCGGCGTGATGTAGAGCTTCAGCCCTGCCCCGTTTTCGAGGCTTTCGCGGCCCTCGGGCCCGTAGATCCGGTCAAGCGAAGCCAACGACTGCGCAATCATCGCGACGCGGCCACCATAGCTTGCCAGTGAATGGATCGCGCGTTCCAGATAGGGCATCGCCCCCATCTGCTGGAATTCGTCGATCATCATCATGACAGGCCAGGGCTCATCCGGGCCGGGCTCGTTCAGCCGGATCGACGCGATGAGATCGGCGAACATCAGGCGCAGAAGCGGGGCAAGGGTCGCAATGTGATCCTCGGACACCGCGATGTAGAGAGACTGCGGAGTCTTGCGGAAGGTCGAGAAATCGAAGTCGCTCGCTTCGGTGGCCGAGCGCACCGCCGGGTTGTCCCATTGTTTGAGACCGGCCGTCATCAGCGCCTGGATGTTCGAGGTCAAGAGACGCGACGAGGCCGAGGCCGCATTGGTCCAGAGTTCGCGCAGGATGTCTTCCTCGGCCTCGTCGGCATAGGTCTTATACTGGGCGTTCTTGTATTCGCCCCCGGCGACGATCTTGTTTACCTCGCCAAGGTTCGGTGTGCCACGCTGGATCGCCAGCAGGCAGGCAGCGACAAAGATCGACTTGCCAGCCTCGGAGAAGGTGTCGAGCGTCTTGTTGTCCTTGTCGAGGAAGAGGTCGGCCAGGATCGAGACCTCGGTGAAGCGCTGCGCAAAGCTCGGGGCCTTCGCGATGCGGGCAAGCGGATTGTAGCGATGCGTGGCATTGGCCCAGTCGAAGGGGCTGAACCGATAGACCTCGTCTCCGTTCAGCGCCCGAAGCCGCGCGGTCTTCTCGAAGTTCTCACCCTTCACGTCGAGCACCACGACCGAACCCGCGAAGCTCAGAAGGTTCGGGATCACGAAGCCCACGCCCTTACCGGCGCGGGTCGGTGCCACCATCATCACATGAGGGATGGTGGTCGAGGAGATGAACTCGGCCTTGGAGGTCGGTGCGCCAAGCTTGCCGCAGACGAAACCCTTGCCCGGGGCCTGCAGCATGTCGTTCTTCTTCAGCTCCGCCTTGGTCTGCCAATGGGCCGAGCCGTAGTCGTCTCGCTCCTTCTTCCAGGTCCAGGCCAGCGCCAAGGCGCCAAGCCCGATGGCCCCGAAGCCGACAGCGCCAAACCCCACCTTGAAGGCGTCAGGATGTGCCGCGCGGGTGCCGGCGCTCGCCTTCCAAAGCGCCAACATGTCGAAGCTCTGAAACCCGGTTTTCAGGGCCAGCGTCAGGTAGAATGCGGCGACGATGGTGCCGATGACGGCACCGCAGATCACGCCGAAGAGGAGCGCAGCCCAAAGGGGAAGTGTCTTGGTCATGGTGGTCATCCCCCTCAGAATTCCATCTCGTCGTCGAGTCCGCGGTCACGGCGAAGGTCGCGCCCCATTTCCTGCGCCTCCTGCTGGCCGCGCAGCCGCGCCACTTCGGTTGCCTTGTCCTGCTGCAACCCGGCGGCGCGGTCGGTGAAGACCTGGTCGCCGGTCTCCTCGAAGGTCATCTCGAGGAATTCCTGCGTGACCGTGATCTGGTCGAGCTTGCTCGGCAGGACCGCGTCCAGCACCTCGTAGTTGCCACGGCGAAGCTCGGCCAAGCCCTCCTCGCCCAGTTCCTTGAAGAGCTCGGACTGCAGGGTTCGCTCGACCGTCTCTTCCTGTTCCTCGGTAAGCTTGCCGTCCCGCAACATGTCGGCGAGGTCCTGAAGATAGGGATTGGGTGTCCGATCGTCCTCGTCGATGAGGGGCAACGTCGCCTCCTCCTCGTCCGCGAGGGTCCCGCCGATCTCGACGCCCAGTTCCTTGGCGCGTTCCATCAGCGCGTCCATCACGCTGTCGACCTTTTCTAGGGCTGCATCCAGTTGGTCATCATTGGCCGTCTCGACGCTGAGACCGTCCTTGGCCAGCACCGCGTTCATGTCCCGCTCGACCCAGTCCTGCGCCATGCCGTAATTCCGCGTGCCGCCCGCCGCGATCCGGGCCACCAGCTCCTCGCTGTCCATGCCCGCGCCCTCGGCGCGCTCGAGCACGTCGCGGAGCCCTTCGTCATTGCCGGAGTGCAGCGCGGCGATCAGCACATCGCTGCCCGCCCCCGGCGGATAGGGTTCTTCGAGCTGCTTGCCAAAGCGCGCGCGCAGCTCCGGGTCAGGCACCATCTGCGAAAGGTCCGCGATGACCGGTGCGGCCTTGGCTTCAAAAGCGGCGCGCTCGGTCGGGTCCAGTTCTTCGGCCTTGAGCCTGAGCGCCTCGATCGTGCGCTCGGAATAGTCGATCGCATCACCGACGGTCTTGATGTCCTTCATGTCTATCTCTCCTTCGGTGAAGTTCCACGGCGTGCCGGAGCCAAGCCCGTCCGCCATGCCGCGCACGGCGCGCGCCATGTGGCGCTGGTCTATCCGGTCCAGCAGATCTGCGAGGTTCTTGTAGTCCTTGGCGAAGCCCACCACCTGCGCCTGCGCGATGGCGGATTCCTGGGCCGTCATGATGATCTCGCGCGGCAGGCGGGCCTCTTCCTTAGCGCGGTAGAACTCCTCGATCCCGGCGGGCTTCTCAAAAATACCGCGCTCGAGCCGGGTGGTGGCATCAAGCATCACGCCATAGTTTTCCGCGATCTCGGCCTGCTTCTCGCGCATGAGCTGCGGCGACATCACGCCCTCGGCCCAGCAAGAGAACCAGGTGCCCTTCTCGACGCCGCGATTGTTCAGGATGATGTGGGCGTGCTTGTGCGCCCGGTCGTCATGGACCGCGAGGACATAGTCCCACTGATCGCCGTATTCGCCGCTCTCGAAGAAATGCTCCGCCCAGTCCATCGCGATGTCGCGCACCTGATCGACCGTCACGTCTGTCGGGAAGGACAGAAGCATGTGCGAGGTGAAACCGAGCTTGGTCGAGCCGCGCCAGGTCTCCGCCCAATCCTCGATGATGTCTTCTTTCTGCTCCTCAGAAAGCACTACCGCATCGGTCAGCGCATTGGTCATCGTCGAGTAGGTGTAGACCGCCTTGTCGTTGATGTAGGAGAGCTGCGCCCCGAGCGAAGCACGCGTCTTGCAGCCCCCCGCCCGGATCCGTTTGAACACCGCCGCCCGGCTTTGCCCCGAGGCCGCCTTCAGCGCGTTGCGCGCCGACATGGATCCGACACGCGCGAAACTCCGCCCCTGCCGACGCCCCGCCAGCCGCGCGTCGATCCGCGCCGCGGCCTGGCCCCGGATGCGCTCATCCTCCCAGAGCCGCCCCATGACCGAGACGTAAAGGGCGAGCGGATCAGCCATTCCTGATGAGCCTCAATCCGCGTTCGATCGTGCGCGAGCCGTCCTCCAGAACCGCGCTCTCTGTCCCCTGCCCTTCTTCCTTTTTCGGCCACTCCTGAGCACGCAGCGCCTGCGCCGCATCCTTCATCCGGCCCATCTCACGGCTCATGGACTGCGCCAGATCAAGGAGTTCGATCAGCACCGCGCGGTCCGCCTCCGAAACCTCCAGCCGACCGCGATGCACCGCCTTGGCGAGCACCAATCCTGCGTCGCTCACGTCCTTCGCCTGACGCCATGCGGCGCAGAATTCCGAGACCAGATCACGGGGCACATCGAGGAAACCGCACCGCCCGCGCAGCACCGCATTGAGCGCCTGGGATCGGTTGGCAAAACCCCGTTCGCACCACTCGGCATCGAACACAGCAAGCTCAGACTGACTGGCCCGGAAGGCGACCGTTTCGCTCGGGTCGCGCACCGCGATGCCCTCCCCCGCCTCCTCTTTCGCGAGCCGGTTCACGTGGCGCGGAGAGATACCGAACGCCGCCGCCAGCTCCTTCGCGCTCTCGCCCGCCGTGAAGCGCCGCGCCACTTCGATGCGCTCTTCTAGCTTCAGGTTTTTCGCTGGCCTCGGCACGGGTCAGACCCCTCGGACAAAATGTGCAAACATTGGCCATATCCTGCCAACGTCTTCCTTCTCCCCTTCGCTTATACTTCAATACATCACATTGCGCAATATTACGTTTTGCATAGTGTGTCTTTTTGCTGGAAATAGACGCCATCAAGACCCCGCGGCGCGGCGCGACATGGTACGGGTCCCGCCCTCATCGATGCAGGACAACCAGGTCGAAAAAGCTTCCGAAACTTGTGTTCATGACGCACACGACGACAGGCAAACCAAACGCTCGAGCCGGTCACGGATCGGGCGCCAGGAACACGAAAATGGCCCGCGCTGGATGGCGCGGGTCGCACCGTCTGCGAGCGTCACGATGCTTCTGAGAGTCGACGTCAGACCCCTGCGGATCCGAAGACCCGCAGGGGTATCTGGGTCAGTGACCCAGTCCCAGAGAACGCAGGTCGTCGTAGCGGCTGCGGGCGATCAGCGCCTCGGTCTCGAGGCTGTCGAGGGTCTCGGGATGGGCGTCTTCGTCGAAGGCGGCGAGGTAGTCCTCGAAGGCCATGTCGGCTTGCAGTTCGGCGAGGTCGATGGATTGTTCGAGTGTCATGGTGTGATCCTTTCCGTTGATCGTCGTTGGACGGATCGTGGAAAAGACCGGGGGCATGAGAGCGGGCTGCACCCGGCACGGGGCGGAATGAAATGGAGCACGCCGGGGGCAGGTTTGTTGTGAGCGATGCCTCGGCAGCGCTCAAGGCGTCAGCCGTCCAGAAACCTGCCCCCGGCGTTGCAGACCGCTCGACCCCGGGCTAGCGATCTGAAAGGCCAACAGGTCGACGGAAAGGCGCGCGGCGGTGATCCTCACGTGAGACGTTGCCCCGGGATGCATGACGATGATTTGCGATTTCGTTGCCTGCGGCGCAGGGCGAGTTCGCCGCCCCAGGGAGCTTCGCCAAGACGACCTAGGCACGGGTTGCTCGACTGAGAGAAGGGGTGCGCTTACCTCGCACAGTAGGCTCCCAGTTTTCTATGCTGACATTCGGTTCCGCCTGGGGTTCCTGCGATCCGCGCTGTCACTGAACAGAAAGATCGAAGCCGCGTCGGCGACCTATCCGGTCTGACTATCCAGTCTGACTATCCGCGTCGGCGTCCGCGTCCGAAATATACCGCATCCTTCGGACACCAATAGTGCACCAGTCGAGGACAAGTTCCCCCGGAACGAGAAAGAGCCAGACCGCCGGAGCGGTCTGGCCCGTGGCTTAGGCGGCGTCTTTGGGACCCCAGGGGATGACGGCCTGCAGGGACAGATCGTCCTGGTTCGCGGCCTTGCCGAGGTTGGCGTTGAAGCCGTGGTCGCGGATGGTCAGCGTGTAGTAGTCGGCGCCGGTCTCCTTGTTCTGCTTCTTCCAGATGCCGCCGCACTCGACCAGCTTGCCGCGCGGGGAGCGGCCGAGGACGCGGTGCGTGGGAGCCATCGGGTTGGTGCTCGCGACGGGTTCGACCGTGATGTCGAGGTCGAAGGTCAGGGTCGAGATGGAGCCGACGCCCTTGGCTGTTTCGATGTCGGCGCTGGTGAATTTGATGCAGTTCGTGGTCATTGCTCTTTTCCTTGTTTGCGTTGCAATGATGGTCACCTTGCAGCTGGCCAAGGCCCGGCCTCACCGAAGGCGAAGCGCAGCGGAGAGGGGCAGGCGCCGGTCTTTTTGTTCCGCGCGGAATGGCCCGCAGGGACAGGGGAAAAGGATCGGCGGCAACCTTTGTGGACGGGACGACAGCTGCGACCAGCATGTCATGCAACTCAGACAAAGGGAGAAGTGCGGTGGCCACGAAGGAAGGTAGGGGAACAGTCGAGGGACACGCGGCAGTGGCATGTGAAACAATAACCTATCGCCGGCCTCGTCTTCAGGATGAACCTCGAGAGGATCCAGTCCTAGGCCACTCGGCCAGCCTTGGACCGGTCGGCACTTGGTCAAAGCGAGGCACTAGCTCGGGATATCCAGGACGATAAGATGAACAAAGCCGGCTGCTCGCAATTGACTTAACGCAATTTTTGAGCCACATTTCCCGCAAAACGCAACCCCAAAGAATCGGAGCAGTCATGGGGGATTTTGTCAAAACCCGTTTCCCGGTCGCGATCTATCGCGGCCTGATCATTGATCTTGAGGACCGCCTGCGCGGAGAAGCCCTTAAAGCTCATCGAATGATTCAGGATCACTCTGGTCTGGATACACGTCGTGCACGGCGCCTTGAGGGAATGTCGCGTTTCCACATGATGGAAAAGGGGTTTCAGGAGGTCTGTGAACTTCATGGCGGCGCACTGCTCGACGGCGGCATTATCCCCGGTTCGGACTTCAAGGTTTTCCAACCGTTCATGCGTTTCGAGCATGAAGGGCAAGGCTTCATCCTTGGCCTCGCGGCAATGCCGGAACCCAGCAAGCTTCCGGTCAAGAACAAGTCGCGGAAGGCCGGTGTGACACTGAACTACAAGCTGTCTCCTCACTTCGATTTTGATGGTACTGCCCCTCAGATCGGGGACATCTGCATTTTGTTTCTCTTCGCTCGCGACCCTGAACAAGCCGGCAAGATTAAGGAGTTGGCCATCGGGCTCATTGACTCCGATTATGAGCAATACCTTTTCTACGAACGGATCGACCAGTACCTCGCGGATGACGGGGATGTGTCGGAACCCAGCTCGCCGTTTTCGACTCCTCCCGCATTGCCTGCCAGCGGTGCTGTCCGCCTGAAGCGCACGATGAAGCTTTTTGTTCCCCCCGAGGCTCCATCTGTGGATGACGAACAGGATGGCAAAGCGTAAAGGGTGCCACCGGCACCAGAGGAGGGAAAAATGCGAGTGGGAACACCCGGCTTCGTGCCGGAACGTCTCGTTGAGGCGCGCGCCGCCCGGCGCGTTCAAAGCATGAAAGAGTTGGCCTTGATGCTGGGAGTCAGCCCTAGTTCGGTTTCCCGTTGGGAAACCGGCAAACAGGCGCCGGAAGCTGATGCTCTGACAGAATTGGCGAAGGCCCTGCGGGTCCGGCGAGAGTTTTTTCTCCGTCCGGTCTTCGATAGCCCGCGACCGATGTTCTATCGAAAACTGGTCAGCACGCTGAAGCGCGACCGCGAGTATCAAACTTCTCAGGTGAGCTGGCTACATGAGATCAGCCACGTCTTGCAGCACTATGTTGATTTCCCCGAACTCGACATTCCAGACGTTCTGGGTGGCTCCAGCTACAGTCAGCTTCGGGACGAAGACATCGAGGACATCGCCGGCGAACTGCGGTCCCACTGGCAATTGGGCGAAGGCCCTTGCACAAATGTCGTAGCGGTCCTTGAAAAGATCGGCTGTGTCGTCGGCTCCATCGAAATGGGAACGTCCAAACTCGACGGCGTCTGCAGCTGGTCCAAGTCCGAGGACCGTCCTCACATCTTGCTCGCATCAGACAAGATGAATCTCCCCCGTCGTCAGATGGACGCCGCTCATGAACTGGGTCATGCAGTGCTGCACCGGAATGTCAGCGCAAAAGCATTGCGCGATGATCTTCCAGAGATCGAGCGCCAGGCATTCCGTTTCGCAAGCGCGTTTCTTATGCCGCAGACGACTTATGTGCCGGAGGTCCCGAACTACTCCCTTGCAGGGTTGCTGTCCCTGAAAGAACGTTGGCGCGTTTCTGTGAAGGCCCAGATCAAGCGGTTGGTGGATCTAGAAATCATCCCGCAGGATCATGCCACGCAGTTCTATAAGACCTATTCCGCCAAAGGCTGGAACCGACAAGAGCCGATGGACAAGGAGTGGGCTGTTCCAAAGCCACGTATGTTGCATGACGCTCTTTGCCTGATCGTGGATTCCGGCACCCGCAGTAAGGACGACCTGCTTTCGGTCGAGTTCACGATGCATCCAGGCGATATTGAGAACCTCGTCGGCCTTCCGTCTGGTTGGTTCAGCAAGAAAACAGGCGACGTGGTGTCATTGGCTCTCAAGACGGACGCTTCGCGTGAGACAGGTGCACCTGCAGGAGGGTCGGTGATCCCATTCTCCCGGCGTGAATCGCAATAGGGTTGGCACATGCGAGTGAAAATCGATGTCTCAGAAGAGGAACTGGATGGTGACTATGGCGCGGTTCCGGGTCTCATCATCACTTGTACCCGGTGCCGGCACTCTGTGGAGGTGTTCGGCACCGAAGAAAATTCGGTGAAACGCGGAGCGGTCATGCTTCGGGGTGAATGCCCTTTTGATGAGGACAATTACTATGAAGCATGATCTCGCAGCAGCAATTGGCCGTCATTGACAAGCAGCGCCAACCCTTGAAGCGCAAGCATTTCAGAGAGCTTGGCAGGCATTGTCAGACGGCTCTTAGAATATGCTAGATTGCGATCACTGATCGGTGCGGACCTCGGTAAACGCCGAGGGTTAGCGCATATCCCCATTTCACGGTTTCAAAGGTGAAGACATGTGGATCGCCGTTGTCATCATGGAGTACGATATCGGCACCCCCCAGTCGACCACCCCTGGCCGCCGAACAATAATCCACAACCATATTGAAGACGTCAATCTCATCGCAACCTTTGAAGCCGCTTGCAAACGCAGGCGACTGCACAAAGTGTGAACAGGGTTCTTTAGGGTCGAAGTCCGCTTCGCGTTTGATTGGATGCGGGTGTCCGGTGACCAGACCGATGATAGGCGTCGAGGCGCCCCAGATTTCGACACAACGCCAGAACGTCGTGGTGAGTGTGTTGTCAAAGCGGGGCTGGAGTGCCTTCACCGCCTCCAAACTTGGCGCATAGTCCCGTGCTTCGATGGCGAACCTATCGCGCAAGAATAGAAGACGCGCAGCAGCGAAGTTCGCCTCGGCTTCCATCTGTTCATGGCAGTTGGGCCGGAGCGTTTGCTTGTCGTCGCCGAGCATGGCCCCTTCGTGCCAGGGCAAGAGGCTGTGACCTACTTCATGTGCTTCAATCCAACGGAATTTCAGCTTGTGCAGATCCTTGTCCATTAGGATCCGTTTCTCATCCGGAAGGTAGAAGGCGCGCAGATCGAATTTCTTGACGGCATCTATGAAGAGAGTTGGTCGCCGCAAGACCTGCTTCCCGGCGACGCGCAACATGCTGATGACATCGTCCATCAGCGATGGATCGTCTTTTTGGAAGTATGCCCGATCAAGGTCGAGTGCATCCCGGACATGCTCAAGTTTGAGCGGCGGCTCTGGATTGCCCAGTCTGTTCAGCAGCCGCTCAACGCGTTCGTCGATACGTTCCTGAGTCCGCCGGCGAAGAATGTAGTTTTTGGCCATGGGACCCGTCTCGCTCTGTTACGTCGCTTTCATCGTCAGCGCTGCAACAACAGCGTCATGAAAGGCTTGTTCGTCTGGTGTCACATCCTTGATCGGAGCGGACCTGGCGGCGTATCGTGTGACTTCTTCCAGCCAATGGCCTTCTTTTGGGACCGCAAGGCCAGCCAGTTCCATCAGCTTTGGCTGCGGCAGATCAAGCGCGTTCGACAACCCCCATACGGTCCGGAGATCGGGTTCGTAATGAGGGTCCTGTTCGATACTCAGCAGCTCGCCGACCTCGATGTCCGCGTCGTCGGCGAGCTTTTCGATTGTCAGGCGCCGCTGTCTGCGCGCGACATTGATAAAGTGGCCGAATACCAGTCGGGTTTCTTCAACACGCAGAGATACCGCATCAGGGTCAACATGTGGGCGCGTGGCAAGAGCTCCAGCTCCAGGGGTAACATGCTCGTCGAATGCGAGCATTTTTTTGGACCATTCTGCGGAGATACCGTAAGTCATTTTAGCTCTCCTTTTAGGTATGCCTCGGCGGCGCCCGGTGTGGACTCGAAATACGGCAACTTGCCCTCATACTCGTCGGGCCGGGTGCCGAGGTTAGTGAAGCCGCAGCGCTCATAGAACGGGATTGCTTGCGGCAGGGAATGCAGGCCGACGCGGCCTTTGAAGCCTTCGTCGACACTGCGGGAAATGGCGGCGTGCATCAGCACAGGGCCGACCAGTCGATAAATCGGCGCGTCGGCATAAGGTTCGCGCCAGTTCCAGGGCGCGACTTCGAGATAGTCGACATAGACCAGATCCTGTCCGGCCTGAGAGTCCAAGCGAGCACGGCGGGAGGCGAGATCTAGCCGCATCATGCCTTGGGTCACATCGCGGCAGACGACACTATACCCAGTATGGCCGAGCAGCCCACGAACCTCATTCATCTTGCCGCGCCAGTCCCAGTGCCAACTTTGGGGCCAAGCGGTGTCGGCGGGACCGATACCGTTGTCCACCAGACGCTTCATGTAGGCCTGGACGGCCGGACGCCACTGGAACTGCCAGTCGATCAGCTGTTTCTCGGCAATCTCGTCATGCAGATCGGCCTCGACCATCGCACCAGCGGCGGCATCGAACAAATGGACCTGGTAGGCGGTCATAGCATCATGACTTCCGACTTATCCTTGGTCTTGTCGTCTTCGAAGAACAGCTTGTCGCCGCGCTCGAGCCGGACATCGACCATCTGATACAGACGCAGGGCCTGCCTTATCACGCCGATCTTGCTGAGATCCTTTTTGGCGCAAAGGCCTTCCAAAACGCCCATCTCCGCATCTGTGAGATTGAGCGTCATCGTTCGCTTGCTCATTTCCTTATCCTCCAAGACACGTGAGACATAGCCATACTTGAAGCAATTGTCAACTTAAAAATAGCCTACAGTTAGCCATTGACTGGTCATTCTTTGGCTACTATATCCACCAAATGAGGCCGGTCTGGATCGGCGAGCACAGAAAAGGAGACTGGCCATGGCGCTGGAAACGATTGAACTTGAAGACGTGGCGGCTTGCGTCGCTGCTGGACGGAACCCACGCCCCCAGGGGCCGTACCGGGTGCAGGTCGGCAATGGAGACCTCACCTTTGACGGATACCGGATCGACGATCCGGTGCCGACCGGGAGGCAACTTCTGGACCTCGTCTCGGCGCGTCCCGCGGAGGAGCACTTGGTGTTCCAGTTGCTTCGCAATGGCGATTTGAAAGAGTTGACGCTCGATGAGACGGTCGATCTGCGCACGGCAGGGGTTGAGCGCTTCATCGTGTTCAAGAGTGCGGAATCCTACCGCATCGAACTGGATGGTCAGGTGAAGGAATGGGGCGCCTGCGTAATCAGCGGCCGGGTCCTGAAGCAGCTGGCAGGTGCCGCCGACAAACCGGACTACGGTGTCTGGATGGAAATCCGTGGCGCTGAGGACCGTCCGATCGACGACAACGAGCTCGTCAGGTTGGACGGAAAAGGTCTGGAGAGGTTCTTCACCGGGGCGACTACCTCGACCGAAGGCGCGGAAGCCCCCATCCTGCCTATGCGTGATCGCCGATACCTCGAAGGACGCGGCCTGACTTTCGTCGAATACCGCGAAGGAGCGCAGACCGGTGTAATCCTGCGAGGCTATTGCCTACCGGACGGCAAATATCAGGTGGCACAGGCCGACATCCTGATCCTGCTGCCGCGGGGCTATCCGGATGCTGCGCCGGACATGTTCTATGCGCAGCCCTGGCTGACACTGGCCCTTTCGAGCCGCTACCCGCGTCAAGCCGACCAGCCGCTGATCTTCAATGGGCAGCGCTGGCAGCGTTGGTCGCGGCACAACAGCGACTGGCGTCCCGGCACCGATGGTATCTGGACCATGCTTAAGAGGGTTGAGACGGCGCTGGAGATTGCGGCATGAGCCGCCTCGATTTCACCTTGCAGGAACGTCACGAAGCCGAGCTTCGGGCGCTCCTGCACCGCCCCGATGGCCATGAAGCCGCAGCCTACGTGCTTTATGGAGTGAGCCGTGTCGCGATGGACCCTTGGGATCGCCAATCCCGTTTGCGACTGACGTCCTACCGCGTGATCCCAGTTCCGGACGAGGATCTGATTTCGGCCAGCGACAAGCATGTCACTTGGTCAACGAAATCGTTTCTTGACCTGTGTCGTGTGGCAAAAGCAGAAGGCCTGATCGTCGGCATCGCCCATAGCCACCCGGGCGGGTATCCCGAATTCTCCACACAGGACGAAAAAAACGAACGGGAACTGTATCGACTGGCGCGGAACCGGAATGGTGCCGGCGTCATGTTAGCAAGCCTGCTGCTGATTGATGGTGATATCTGTGATTACGCAGCACGTCTGTGGATCGACGACACCCAGCCGATCGACAGCGATGCTGTCATAGCCGTTGGTGCACGGCTTCGTGTTCTGAATGGGCTGAGCGGGTTTTCCGGAGAAGCCTTCGAGCGGCAAGCGCTTGCCTTCGGACCTTCACTGAATCTTCTGCTGGCCCGGCTGAAAATCGGTGTCGTGGGCTGTGGCGGCACGGGTAGTGCGGTTGCGATGCTGTTGGCCCGGCTCGGCGTCGGCCAGATTGCCCTTTTCGACGAAGACATTGTTGAAGTGAGCAATCTGAACCGCTTGCATGGAGCTCGACGGGACGATGCCGATGGCATGCGGCTTAAGGTCGAAGTCGTCGCGCGAGAACTGGCGGGTCTTGGTCTTGGTGTCCGCCCGGTTGTGATCCCGCACTGGGCGGATGCAGATGAGGCACGCGATGCCTTGCTCTCCTGCGACATCATCTTTGGGTGCACTGATGATCACGCAGGCCGACTGTTTCTAAGTAGGTTCGCATATTTTTACCTGCGCCCGGTCATTGATCTGGGACTCGCACTCACACCGCGTGGTGAAGACGGTCAAGTTGGGAACATGATTGGCCGGGCGACGGTCTTGCGCCCTGGCACACCTTGCCTGCTGTGCCGCGGTATCGCACACCCACATCGGGCGGCGGAGGAAGAACTGCGTCGTGCCGCGCCGGCGGAGTATGAGCGTCAGAAACGTGAAGCTTATGTGCGCGGCGGCGGCAATCCAGCACCAGCGGTCGTCACGTTCACGACGGAAACAGCGACTATGGCCGTCAACGAGCTGCTGCAGGGTTTGACCGGTTATCGAGACGATGGCGGCTGGGCGGCGCAGCGCATTCGGCGTTTTGATCTCGGGATTGATCGATTGCAGGGGGCAAAGCAAAATCCCGGGTGCATCCTGTGTGTCGATCAGGGTTACTGGGGCCGGGGTGATGTCGACCCTTTCATGGATAGGGTGGGTTGAGAAGATGTTTGGTAACATTGCACGACGCTTTCTGATCTGGTGCCGGTTTATCCCCCGCGTCGACCTAGTCGGCCGGGTGCAGGCCACGCATCCCGAGACCACTGCCCTAACGGCAGATGCATTGGTTGTCGTCCGAGACGGCAGCATCGAAAAATGGGCTTGCTTCCAGTGCCCGGGCGGCTGCGGCCAGAAGATCCAGCTGTCGCTGAGTAGAAGTCGGCGCCCGCGTTGGTCGGTGCGGCTTGACTGGCTCGGTCGGCCGACTGTGGAGCCATCGATCCGGCAAACTAACCAGTGCCATTGCCACTTTTGGGTTCGTCAAGGGCAGGTACAATGGTGCGCGGACAGTCCGAAAATTAAGTCGCACCCAAATCGAAGCCGAGAGATGGAAGCGGCCATAAAAGCAAGATAGAATTGCTGGTGGTCAGAGCAAAAGCCGCTGGATGGCTCATCTCGCACACGTTGTTCAACTTTAGGCTTGCTGGGAACACACTACCTGATCTGGAACACCCATTACACCGGCATCCACCAGCTGCTCCCGATCGGGAAGATCGCGCAGGCTCTCCAACCCGAACGCGACAAGGAACTGCTCGGTCGTCACAAATGTATAAGGCGCCCCACGCCGAGGCGACCTTGGCCCGGTCCCGATCAGGCCACGCGCATGCAGCCGCCCGATCAGGTCGCGGCTGATCTCCTTGCCGAAGATGTCTTTGAGCCCGTCGCGCGTAATCGGCTGATGGTAGGCGATGGCCGCCAGCACCGCGACGTCGAATTCACTCAAGTCCAGCAGTTGGTCGCCGACATCTGCCGCCGCGCGGATCGCGGGGGCGTAGGTGGCGCGCGTGCAGAACATCCAGCCGCCAGCGACCTGGGCGATCTCGAAGGCCCGCCCCTCCAGATCGGCGGCGAGGTCCTCAACCAGCAGGTCGACCGACGCCCCCTGCCCCACCACGCGCGCCAGATCGTCGCGCGGTACCGGCGAAGCTGAGGCAAAGAGCACCGCCTCGATCCGGCGCATCCATTCCCGCCAGCGCAGCTCAGGCGGCAAGTCGGGCAACTCGCGATCAAGTTGGGCTGCGGGGCGATCCTTGGCCATCCCTACACCCCATAAAGCCGGAAGGTGTCGCGACCGGTCAGTTCACGGATCGCGCCAAGATCGACCAGCCGGTCGCAGAGCCGCCGCGCGGCGCGATCCGGCAAGGGCAAAGATGAAGGCGCCACGGCATCGTGGGTCAGGAACATCTCAACCGCTTTTCCCGCCCCCTTGGCGCGCAGCTTTGGCGCGACTGTGTTCAAGTGTGCCGCGCGCCGGGACAGGTCGACCGCCACACTTACGACTTCCATAGCCGAAGCCGTCACCGCGCGATAACAGGCCACGCGCAAATCGTCCCTGCGCTTGCGTAAATCGGCGCGTTTCAAACCGATCACCATGAGAGGCAGCAGCGTCTCCCAGCCAAGCGCCTGTGCCAAAGCGGCATCGGCGAGGATCAGTGCTGACGTCTCCGCGCGCGACCTGTCCGTCAAAACAGTTTCCAACACCCTGGCGGCTCGGGCCACCGGCGCGCCCTGCCCTGCATCCAGCCAGTCCGCGATTTGTCCTGTACCCAACCCGCCTATGGCCCAAGACAGTACCCTGATCGACACCGGCCGCTCCACCGCGCGCCGCCACGACAGGTATGTTTCCCCTGCTGGCCCCGGAAGGTCTCCGGGGCGCAAAAGGTGTACAGCGTCGCGCAACTCCGCTGCCCGCTCCGGGCGGCCAGAGAACGCGACACAAGCCTCCGCTGCGCGCAGTGCCAAGCGGTCCCGCAACAAGGCGTGGGGCACCTCCGTGTGTCCCAACACAAGATGCAGGTGGTTCAGCGTCGCGCCCAACAAAAACGCAACATCTTCAAGGGTTTCAGCACGCGTGGAGGTGACCCAGGCAGGCATCCGGGGTAACGTGTCGAGGTCGCTGATGTGATCTAGCCGGGCAAAAGTCATGCCCGAAGCCTACATCACGACGGCGCTTTTTGCCAGAAAATAGCACATAAACCGCCTCTCTTTGCCGATGCTATTTATGTCCAATAAGTTTGCATTATCGGACATAAAAGAATATGCTCGGCGGCATGACAGAAAACCACGAGAAACCGCGCTCAGAGGCGGCGAACGGGTCCTCGATCGACGAAGGCGACGAGAGAGATCGCCCCGGGGATGAGGCCGTCAGACTGCCCTCCTTTGTGGCCGGTTCCGGCACTCTCGATCGGCTGGTCGATACCGCCCGCGGCTATGCCCGCGCCGCGGCATCGGACAACACCCTGAAGTCCTATGCGAAGGACTGGAAACATTTCGCGCGCTGGTGCCGGATGAAGGGCGCCGAGCCATTGCCCCCCTCCCCTGAAATGATCGGGCTGTATCTCGCGGACCTGGCCTCCGGTTCGGGCCCCTCCCCTGCCCTCTCCGTCTCAACCATCGACCGCCGCCTGTCCGGTCTCGTCTGGAACGTCGCACAGCGCGGCTTTTCCCTCGATCGCAAGAACCGTCACATCGCCACGGTGCTGGCCGGGATCAAGCGCAAGCACGCGCGCCCGCCGGTGCAGAAGGAAGCGATCCTGGCTAAGGACATCCTCGCGATGGTCGCCACCCTTCCTTTCGACCTGCGCGGGCTGCGGGATCGGGCGATCCTTCTTTTGGGCTACGCCGGAGGCTTGCGCCGCTCGGAAATCGTCAGCCTCGACGTGCACAAAGACGACACACCGGATTCCGGCGGCTGGATCGAAATCATGGAAGAAGGAGTCCTGCTTACCCTCAACGCCAAGACCGGCTGGCGCGAGGTAGAAATCGGGCGCGGCTCGAAGGACCAGACCTGCCCCGTCCACGCCCTCGAGCAATGGCTGCATTTCGCAAAGATCGACTTCGGCCCGGTCTTCGTCGGCACTTCGCGCGACGGCAAAAGAGCATCCGAAACCAGATTGAACGACAAGCATGTCGCACGCCTGATCAAGCGCACGGTCCTAGACGCCGGCATCCGCTCCGAACTGCCCGAAAAGGACCGCCTGGCGCTGTTTTCTGGCCACTCACTGCGCGCCGGTCTCGCCAGTTCAGCGGAAGTCGACGAACGCTACGTGCAAAAGCAGCTCGGGCACGCCTCGGCCGAGATGACCCGCCGCTACCAGCGCCGGCGCGACCGGTTCCGCGTGAACTTGACCAAGGCCGCCGGACTCTGACCCGCTGCCCCATCATGCCGCCTGTCCACTGAGCCTGCCATAGAAGCTGCGCTCGAGATGCAGCTCCCCTGCCCCGGCTTTCTCGACCATGCCGCGCAGATAGCCGCCAGGCGAGGACACTTCGCCTGCGCAATGCTTCTCGAAGACAAGCGCCAGCGCCGCTGTCGCCACCTGTTTGCCCAGCCGGTCTTGCGCCACGTTCCACGCATGCTCGGACACCCCGATCATCGGCCTGAGCTGCCCTGCAACCCGGTGCAGATCACCCCAATCCTTCAGGAACCCGCCCAAATTGCGCGCCCAGGACGCGAATTCAGGACAGGCCTGCATCACTGTGGGCAGATCCAGCGCAGCGCGCTTCTTGCGCACCTCGGCCACCCACTCTTCCAGCTCCCTATCAACCTGATCTTCGGGCTGAGCATTGGGCACTACGGCCGCGACTTCCTCATTTTCTGAGGAATTACGAGTTACAGGATCAAGTTGGTTTGTAATTAGTATATGAGGGTCAGAAATGACCTCCCTGGGGTTCATTTCTTGAGTCTTCTCGGGAACTTGCTCCTTGGTTTCAGGCATGTTTTCCACAGGCAGCACGGCCTCAGTTGCCTTGAGGTAGGCCACCTCGACGCGCTCCTGTAGCTCCTTGAACCAGCCCAGCAGCCGTGCAAGCTGCTCGGACGATTCATGGCGGCGCGGAAGCCGGTCCAGAAGCTCCTCGAAGAGCCCCGTGAACTGCGTCCAAGGCCCGCGCAGCGCGCTGCTGACGGCCGCCTCGATCCGCGCGCGGATCATGCGGCGTGCCACAGTGATCTGACGCTTCAGGCGTTGGCAGAGCTCGCGCTCGGCCTGCAAATCGGCATGGAGCTCCTCGAACTCCTCGACACGCGCCGACAGAGGCGACAGATCGAAGCCGTAGGCCTCGACAATGCGCCCTTCGGCGTCCCTACGGCCCCATCGCTTGCCGTTCGGGCTATCCTGGAAGGATATCACGCCGATCTCGGCCAGCCGCCGTGCATGGCGCTTGAGTGCAGAGAGCGAAAACCCCGTCTGCTCCATCAGATAGGCGTTCGACGCCCAGACGATCGGGCGCTGGCCCTCTTCCCAGTCCTGGGCCTGGGTGAAGGCCCCCAGCGTGTCGAGGAGCATCAAGTCTCCGGCCTTGAGGCCAATGTAGGCCCCCACCCGCTTCACGGCCACGAAGGCCCGCGTTTTGGGTACAGCCACCTGTTCACCGGCTTGGGCAAGCTGCTCTGCAATGCCAAGACCCGGTGTCGGCTTGCGCCAACCTGTATGTTTCATGGATAGTTCTCGCCTCCTCTGCTTGATGGAGGGCAAAAGAATCCCGTTCGCTCAGGAGCGTTGCTGTTGACAGTGATTCGCCGGAGAACTATCTTGATAGCGACCAAACTAATCTTGATAAGCTCTCAGGCCCTCAGCTTGGGGGCTTTTCTTTTGCCGTTATCTCAAAGCATATCCGCTCCTGTTTCTTACCTCGTTTGGATCGAAGACGACCGTCTCCGCGGCTCCTGCCTCTTACTTCGATCCGTGTTTCTCCAAGTACTCAGCGATGACATCACTCAAACCTCTGAGAATGTCCTCGTCCAATGTTAGCCCCGTGGCAGCGACAGAGAGCTTCCCGCCCTGCCCTGTAACACTCAATTTCCGCGAACCGATCTTTCGCTGTACCGTGAGTTTCTTTGGGCTCTGCGATTTCTTTTTTGCAGGCTTGGACGGCTTTTTAGTCAGGTCGCCAAGAACCTTTTCGAGGTCACGGTGGCTGAGATCGTAGACATCTTTGCACGTGTGCAAAATCTCACCTCTAGCCGCATAGACAGCGCGACCACGTGATACCGCGCTGTTATGGACACCCACACGCTTGGCGAACTCGGTTGCAGTTATCTTCTCGTCCGGTTTGGCATCTTGTAGCCGCTCGAACATTTCGCCTATCGAAACCAGACGCTCGAATGCGCTCAGGTTTTCACGTTCCTCATTTTCCCGGAAGCGCATGAATAGCATCTCGAACTGCTCTTCACGGGAACCCCGATGGGATTGTGGAACCAGAATGGCGCGGACAGGCAATCCCAAAGCTTCAAGGATCGCATGGCGTCGCCGACCCACGATCAACTGGAATGTCACGCCTTCTACGTTCTCGGGCTCACGTTCATCCGGTCGCCAATCAGGATCCGCTGGCCGAACATGAATGGGCGTATCTTGACCATTCTTCTCGATACTCTCTTTGAGCTTCTCGAATGCCTCTTGGTCGCGCCAATCTTCACGCCGGTCCGATCCAATCACGTCCACGATCTGAGACGGATCAATCTGCAACTCATGTCGACCCGCGAGAATGCGCTCCACGACCTGTGCGCGCTCAACGTGAAGCATCTGGCTGGCGTCTGAAAGCGCTCCGGCCTTCCAAGCACTGCCAGAGCCGCCCAGTCTTGGCTTAACCCCACCAACCAGTTTCGCTTCGTCTTCGTGGACCTGTTCGCTTGCACCAGATCCAGGAGCCGCAGACACATTCTCATCTGGGCGCGCGGACTTTTTCTTGAGGACCGAGCTGCTCAATGTTCGCTTCATTCGGCTTCCTCCTCGAAATTGTAGAAGTTCTGCATCCAATCTTCGGCATAGCCACGCTCAAGACCAGGCCAGAGGCGTGAGACGATGGCGTCATTCACTGCGTCAGCATTCTCGATGAACCTGTTGATGCCTTTTCGCTTGCCTGGCGTATCTGGGTCATACTCGTAGACGGACTGATAAACGTCCGACGCGTTCGAAATAGCATCGGAGCGAAGATAGAATACGGGCAGCACCTCATCTGGGCAGTTTTCGAGCAGGTTGCCGACCTGTGTGAGATCTTGCTCATTTGTTCTCTGCACGATCGTGGGCAACAGCATATGTGCCGCACCGCCCATATCGATCCGATCCGTCGCGAAAATGTGGCGCAGCATGGTGAGGAGACCAGTCACAAAGGTGGACAAGGTCGCAATGTCGAACCCCTTCATCGTCTGCGGGATAATCAACGAAGTAGACGCCATCACATTGTTCAGCTGGAACAGTGTCAGCGCAGGCTGATAGTCGATGATGATGCAGTCCAAGGTCTCGTTGAGGGCACTTTCAAGCTTCGCTTGGTCGACCCTACCGTTGGTCACCAGTTCATTCGGACGGGTGACCGGTGGATGCCCCTCTTTCCAACGATCTATGGAGTCTCTTAGGAACCTGTAGAACCGCTTTTCCGGGGTGCCCGCTCGCAACAACCTCGCGATCTGAATTTCACCTTCGGAGGTTTCGCCATGCGCAGGTACTAGCCGCACGCCCGGCCAAGAGGTTTTCTTGAAGAACCCGTCAAGCGTCTCCGCATCATAGTCAGTGTAAGGGATGGACTCGTCGGTCTGAAACAGCCCCGCGAAGTCAACCATCGTCGGAGTTTCGTCATCTGGCAAAGTTGGCATTTCTTCGCCGCCGACAAAATAGAGCGTGATCGTGCTCTGGGGGTCTGCGTCCATGACGCCGACTCGCATGCCGTAGTGCAGACTCAGGTACTGAGCGAAGTGCGCAGCACTAAGCGACTTTGCCGTACCACCTTTCTGACTTGCGAATGAAATGACGGGCAAAGGATCGTCGGGTTTGCGCCAAGCAAGAAAATGCTCAGGCCGCTTTGCTGATGCAGCCATCAAAGCCCGGATGTGCATCAGCTCCGTCAGTGTAAAAACACGTTCGCGCCCTACATGTTTGCCGGCAGGAAAATCCTCATTGTCCTTAGCGAACTTCGTTAGATGCTGATGGCTAATGTTCAGGAAGCGAGCGCATTGACGCATCGACCAAGAGCGCTTGATGCGCTCACGCATCGTCAACTCCTTGTTGACCGAGACCATGGTCCGGCCAAGGCCCCGCTCGAGCTCTTGAAGGAACTGTTCTATACTGCCGCCCATTACACCGCTCTCATTTCGACTCTCTCACGGAATCGCTCCGAGTTGTAAATAGCACGGTTTTTGAGGAAATGTACAGATATTGTACGCCTACAGGATTTTCGGCGCACAATATGGGCTACACCGATTGAAAATACGGACAGCAACCTGAGCCGCGAGGTGATTTTGCACGCGTGCAAAAACCTCGAAGCCTGGTGCAGCCAGACCGCCGGAGCGGCCTGGCTGTTGGCTTAGGCGGCGTCTTTGGGACCCCAGGGGATGATGGCCTGCAGGGACAGATCGTCCTGGTTCGCGGCCTTGCCGAGGTTGGCGTTGAAGCCGTGGTCGCGGATGGTCAGCGTGTAGTAGTCGGCGCCGGTCTCCTTGCTCTGCTTTTTCCAGATACCGCCGCACTCGACCAGCTTGCCGCGCGGGGAACGGCCGAGGACGCGGTGCGTGGGGGCCATCGGGTTCGCGCTCGCGACGGGTTCGACCGTGATGTCGAGGTCGAAGGTCAGGGTCGAGATGGAGCCGACGCCCTTGGCGGTTTCGATGTCGGCGCTGGTGAATTTGATGCAGTTCGTGGTCATTGCTCTTCTCCTTGTTTGCGTTGCAATGATGGTCACTTTGCAGCTGGCCAAGGCCCGGCCACACCGAAGGCGAAGCGTGAGCTGGAGAGGGGCAGGCGCCGGTCTTTTTGCTGCGCGAGGAAAGACCCGCAGGGTCAGGGGAAAAAGATCGGCGACAACCTTTGTGGACGGGACGACAGCTGCGACCAGCATGTCATGCAACTCAGACATTGGGAGAAGTGCGGTGGCCGCGAAGGAAGGTGGGTGAACTGCCGACAACTAAGAACGCCGAAACGATCCTTTCACAGTCACACCTGATCTTTCGATACATACCACGACCCGTCGCAACGCAACACCGGCCCGTCTTGAGGTCCTCGGTCGAGTTACCAATGGCCTAGAGCAGAAAGTGATCTCACAGGCTGGAGAAGTTGAAATGCCCAGGCGAGGACGCGCACATCTTTTCCCGACAGCTTCAATCCCGGCCGCGTTGCGAACTTCGAAGATGTCCCGTATGGCAGCGCAAAACTGAGCAAACGACGTGTGCGACTCGGAAGATCAGGCAAACGCCCGAGCCCGCTCCAATCCCGACACGTGTCGGGATGAGTGAAGAGGATAAGCAGTTGGACGGCGCAACACAGAATGTGGTCACCGAGGATGGCCTGCGCGATCTGCTCTCAGATGGCTACCTCATCGAGGTGATCTGCAACCAGACTGCCGAGAAGCGCCATAACAGTTGGTATGGCGCGTGGATCGTGCACGCGGTGACGAAGGACGGCCAGGACGCGAAGATGCTTGTCACGAGCCGCAGCGTCTTCAAATTGCGCGAGTTCAAGACGATCGTCGGATTGGTCAGTTTCCTGGCCGAAATGGGGCGCCTTTCGGCGAACATCCCGCTGATCCCGGGACGACGTGAGCGTCACGAGGCTTTTGGAAGTCCCGCGACAGCGACAAACTAGAAATACTCATCCACACACTCAGCAGTCTGACAGACCAAATCCTGCAATACTGCGCACCTCCGCGAACTCAAAGTGCGAACCGCACTGGGCGCTCTGACTGATGTCATTGTAGAACCGGGGCCTAAGCCCCGATCCTCTTGATGCGGATCCCGAGCTTGCGGGCCTTGTCGACGATGTTCTCTGTGATACCCGAACCTGGGGTGGCGATCAGCCCTTGGGGCATGGTCTCCAGCATCTTGTCATTGCGCTTGAAGGGGGCGGCCTTCCCGTGGCTCTTCCAGTCGGGCCTGAAGACCACCTGGGTGACACCTCGGGTATCTGCCCAGCGGGCCGCGATCATCTCGGCGCCTTTGGGCGTGCCACCGTGCAAGAGCACCATGTCGGGGTATTTCGCAAGGGTGGCATCGAGGACGGACCAGATCAGGTCGTAGGCCTGATAGTCGCCGCCCGAAAAAGCGATCCGTGTGCCTTCGGGGCAGTGCACCTCGGTCTCCTTGCGGCGCTTGGCCGAGAGATAGGCCCGACTGTCCACCACGGCGGAGATCAGACCCCGATGCGAGACCTTGGATCCGGTGCGGGGCAGCCAGGGCGAACCGGTGGCGGCCGAGAAATGGTCCACGGCCAGATCGCGCATCTGCTCGAAAGCGTCGCGATGGTCCCAGAGCTTCAGCCCGATCATCTGGAGGCGTTCCAGCTCGACCGAGGCGACCTCAGAGCCGTCCTGGATCGCGAGGCTTTCCCGGACCTCGAATTCGTTGTCGTCGAGAAGCTTCTGGATATGGGTCAGCCGGCGATGGAAGATCGAGGTGAGGGACCAGAGCATCTCTTCAATATTGTCCTCCAACTGGCTGCCGGTGAGGAGGCCGATGGTGGTCTCAAAGAGGGTCGCCATGGCGAGTTCGACCTCGTCGGGTTGGGGCAGGGGGCGATGATCGGTCTCGCCGGGTCCCGGTGTTGCGCCGTGAAGTGCGAGGTGGTCGAGGATGGCGGAGGTCACGCCGGTCTCCTCTTGGATGTCTGTCTGATGGGGCATTGTCTGGTTCCTCTGTTTGATCTGACCCGATTTGGATGGGGCGATGTCAGGACCGGCGGCGACCGGGCCGCATCCGTCAGGATCGGAGCGAAGCGGAGAATGTGACCCGGACCGGAAAATTGGTCCCGCGAGGAATGCCCTGAAAGGGGAGGGGAATTTTCCGGGTAGCGGGCGCATTGCTGCCCGGGCGAGGGGCACTCAGCCCCGACCCGCTGGTCCATCGCTCCCCTTGTCCAAACGGGATCAGATCGAACCGGCGGAACCTTTGCCCTGTCGGACATCAATGGGTAGGCAGGCGGTCATCCGCCCCCAATCTCCAGACCTTGCGCTTTCATGGCCTCTAAAAGGGACCGGCGCAGCGCATCCTTGCCAAGTGCCCGCAGATCGTCGTTGAAATCGCCCATTGCCGGCACGAGATCACCACAGGCAATTCCTCGCGATTCCAGTTGGTTACGCAATCTCTTTGATGCATTGCGTCCTGCTTCATCATTGTCCCGCGCGATCCAGATACGCTTGATCCCCGGCGGCGGGATGAAGAGGCCGAGATGGGTGGCGGTGAGACAAGACGCGAGGTCGAACTCAAGCAGAGCCGTGCCAACCGAAAGGGTGTTCTCGAGACCTTCGCCGACGATGAGATCAGTGCGCCCGGTGCCAGACCAGAAGCGGATGGCATGGCCATGAAGCTGCCCAAGGATCCGCTTCGGGTTCTCGATCGCGGCCAGACCGCCGGTGGAGGGGTCGAGATAGGTGCGCGCGCAGCCAGTGATCTGGCCCCGATTGTCCGTGATCTTCGCCAGCAGGGCAGGGGCTCTGTGCGGCGGATCAGGCCCGTCCTCGCCGTGGCGCAGGAAGACCTGCGGGTGATAGCGGAGCGCTGGACCGAAGCGCGAGATCCCGCGCCCCTGCAAATAGGTGGCCGCCAGAGTGCCGAGGACCGGCTTGCCTGCGGCAAAGAGCTTCCGCGCCCGCGCGATGCGTTTGCTGGAGGCTGCATCCGGGCGCTCAGCCTTTCGGGTTTCACGAGGTACGGCAGCGCAGGGGGCCTCGCCGAGAAAGGACTGCGCCTCCCTCAGCGTTTCCTTGAGCGTGACCGAACCAAGCCGTTCCTGCAGCAGGTCTATCAGATCGCCATATTGCCCCGTCGCAAAGTCGGCCCAGGATCCGGCCTTGCGCCCACCTTGAGCTTGCAGCCGGATGGCGAGGCTTTGACCTTTGGCCCCCGAGGTATCGCCAACCTGCCAATAGTTGCCCTGCTTGCGCCCCTCGGGGAAATACTGGCGGCAGAAGCTCTCGGCCCGATCTGCCAGATCGGCCGAGAGGTCTGCGATGCTGCGCCGCGCGTTCATGCGGCGGCATTCGCAGCGTTTGCGCCAACCGGATGCTCGCCGAGCACGCGCGCCAGCACGTCAATGCCGTCCACCGGGATGAACACCCGCGTCTTCCACTGGATCACCTCGGTGAAGCAGCCCAAAGCCTTCAAACCGGGCAGGGCCGCACCGGACGCGCCGATCAGCTCACATCTCGGCTGCCCCATCACGAGCGACCGGCGCAACTGGTAACCGCCGAGCAAGCTGAGGGTCGTCTTTGCGTCCATCACCGCGCCGAACACCTCCTGCGGTGCCATCTCGATCTGACAATCGAGACCGAGGCGCGCGTAGACATTGAGAAGCTGATCCTGGCTGACCAGACGGCCGATGGCGCGTTCCCCATCCTCGGTCTGCAGGCGATAGATGCGCATGTTGTCAGCGGGCAGCCGATCCCAGATCGGCAGGAGCAGCCCGCAGATCAGCGTGATCTTCGAGGTGGTGAACTCCGGCACGGCGGCGACTTCGGTCTGCCAGAGATGTTCGAACATCGAGTCATCAATCTCCTCCCAATGCGAGGTCGAAAATTCGCTGGCCGCGAGGATCTCGGTTCCCATGGGCCGCAGCAGTTTCACCCGCAGGATCGGCACACCGTCTTCGTCCATGAAGGCGGGCGCCTTCACCATCAGCGCCGCGCGTTTGGAGGTCGTGTTCCAGCAGAGCGTCGCGCCCTCTGTGTTTGCGCAGATCGATTTGACCCGGGGCAGGGCGAGAGGATCGTTGCGGTCTGTGCGCTCCACGGTCAGCGCAGTGGCCGTCGCCCCCGTCGCCTCATGCTCGAAGATGACCTTGCGATCGACGATCTCGAACTTCTCCGCGCGCAGGGTCTCGAGGCCGACATCCAGCGTGCCCGCCTGCCGCGCGTCTTCGATGATCGCCGAGAGGAACCCGCCGAAGGCCTCGAAAATTGCGTCTTGCACGTCAATCCTCAGAGCAAGGCAGCGGTTCAGGAACTGCTGGATCGGCGGCAGGGTTTCCTTCATCGTGCCGTCCGCGTCATCGAGCGTCAGCCCGGTCATCTCCTGGAATTTGGCGTAGGAGCAGGCGTCAATCTTGCCCGCGCGCAGCTTGTAGAAGAACTGGCGCCGCGCCGCGCGTGCGTAAGGGCTTTCGAGGTTGTCCTCGGCGCGAAACATGTTCTGACCGCCGGTCTCGCGTTGCCCCTTGGTGATCGCCCCGAGCGTGTCGAGGCGGCGCGCGAT
Source organism: Pseudophaeobacter sp. 1A09344 (assembly GCF_041008745.1). Taxonomy (NCBI): domain Bacteria; kingdom Pseudomonadati; phylum Pseudomonadota; class Alphaproteobacteria; order Rhodobacterales; family Roseobacteraceae; genus Pseudophaeobacter; species Pseudophaeobacter sp. 1A09344. Next base: position 40,270 of record NZ_JAXGFS010000017.1, on the reverse strand, counting down.
GGTGGAGAGGAACCGCTTCTCGCCTTTCACATTGGTGGCCACCGGCCGGAACAGCGGCGGCTGCACCTGATTGGTGCGATTGGTGCGCCCGAGCCCCTGGATGGCATTGTCGGCCTTCCAACCGGGCTCGAGCAGGTAATGCACCCGGAGGCGCTGGTTCTTTGCCCCAAGGTCGGCGTGATAGCTGCGCCCGGTGCCACCTGCATCTGAGAAGATCAGGATGCGTTTGGCGTCATCCATAAAGGCCTGAGTCTCGCCGAGGTTGGAGGAGGCGGGGCGGTTCTCGACCTTGAGCCGCCCTTCGCGCGTTTTCACGATGCGCCGCTTGCGCCCCGTGACCTCGGCCACCGCATCGCCGCCAAAATGCCAGAGGATCTGGTCGAGCGCGCCCTGCACCGGGGCGAGGGCACCCAAGTGCTCGATCAGATCGTCCCGCCGCCGCTCCGCTTCGCGGCAGATGATGGGATTGCCGTCAGCATCGAGGGCGGGGCGCGACCGCAGATCGCCGTTCTCGTCGGTGTAGGGCTCGAAAAGCTGCGTCGGGAAGCTGTGCATCAGGTAGTCCATGATGTTTTCACGCGGTGTAAAATCGACCTGCAGATCGTCCCAGTCCGAGGCCGGAATCTCCTCGAGACGGCGTTCCATCACCGCTTCGCTGGTCGAGACGACCTGAATCACTGCAGAATGCCCCGCCGCCAGATCCGCCTCGATCGCGCGGATAAGCGAGGGGCATTTCATGGCGGTGATGAGATGGTTGAAGAAGCGCTGTTTGTTGCTCTCGAAGGCCGAACGCGCGGCGGATTTTGCCTGGGCGTTCAGCGTGCCGGTCTCGGAGGAGATGCCAGACGCCTGAAGCGCGGCCTCAAGATTGGTGTGGATGATCTGGTAGGCATCGGCATAGCTGTCGTAGATCGCGATCTGAGGGGGCGTCAGGTCGTGCACCAGCATCTCGTATTCGACCCCGGCGTAGGAGAGCGAGCGTGCCAGATATAGCCCGAGCGCCTTCAGGTCGCGCGAGATCATCTCCATGGCGGCAATACCCCCGGCCTCCATCGCGGCGACAAACTCTGCACGTGTCACGAAGGGGAAATCGCCAGTGCCCCAGAGCCCGAGGCGGGAGGCATAGGCGAGATTGCCGACGACCGTGGCCCCGGTGGCCGAGACATAGAGGACGCGTGCATCAGGCACAGCGTTTTGCAGTGCGAGGCCAGCGAGGCCCTGCTGTGAGGCCTTCTTGTCGCCGCGGTCGGACTTTTCGCCAGCAGCATTGGCCATGGCGTGGCTTTCATCAAAAGCGATGACCCCGTCGAACCCTGCGCCGAGCCAGGACGTCACCTGGTCGAGACGGGAGGCTTTGCCTTCCCGCTCGGCGGAGCGCAGCGTGGCGTAGGTGACGAAGAGGATGCCTTCGGGCAGGCGGATGTCGCTCCCTTGGCGGAATTTCGAGAGCGGCACGATATCGCTTTCACGCCCCCCGAGGGCCATCCAGTCGCGCCGCGCATCTTCGATGAGCTTGTCGCTCTTCGAGACCCAAACGGCCCGGCGGCGCCCTTTGAGCCAGTTGTCGAGAATGATGCCCGCCACCTGCCGCCCCTTGCCGCAGCCGGTGCCATCGCCCAGGAACCAGCCCTTGCGCAGACGGAAGGCACCTTCGTCACCCTCCGCCGCGGCCATAAGCTGACCCTCGATCTCCCCGCGCTTGAACCAGCCTTTCAGGTGCGCCTCGTGTGCATTGCCCGCGTAGATCACGCTTTCGAGCTGCGGAGCGGAGAGGAGGCCGTCAGCGACAAGGGACTTCGGCAAGACTGGGCGATAGGTCGGCACGGGCGGCGGGACAGACGCCATGGCTGCGGATTGGACAAGTGCTGTCGGGTGCTCCGCTGCGCCGCCGATCCGCATCGCCTGAAGATTATAGGTCTCGTAAACCGTGTCCTGCAGCGCGACGCCCGGTACGCTCCAGGCTTTCGGCAGGTAGTCGAGCGGGGCCGTCACGACATCATCAAAGGGATGCCGGGCGCGCTCCTCGGCGCGGGCGCGGGTTTCCTTGCGGGCGGCGTTACGCAGAGCGTACAGGTTGGTGCGGGACTGGCGGTTCGGCACAGACAATGCCGCGCTGGTAGGGCAGGGCGGGGGGTTGCGGCGCGCGGGACAATGGGTGAGCACTGCGGAGAGAAGATCGCCCGTGGTTGCGCAGATGGGATGATAGACGGCCTCGATTTCGACAGGTGCGGTCTCGCGTTCGCCCGCCGCGCGCTTGTCGATTACCGTCAGCCGCGTGTCGATCGTGGTCCCATGCCGCGCGAAGACCTTGCCGTCGATCGCGGCGGAAAACACCACGTCTGCGCTCTGGCCTATGCGTTGAAACGTCGGCTGGAAACTCTTGGTGGAGGGCCGAAAGCTCTCGCCCGTGATGATGACAAGCCGCCCACCCGGAGCAAGACGTGCCAGCGCGGACAGAACATGCTGACTGGTCGCCTGCCGAAACCGACCTTCGACATGGTTCGCAGCCGAAAACGGCGGGTTCATCACGATGACCGAGGGCGTGATTGCGCGGTCGAGACGGTCGTCGATCGAGGCGGCATCGTGATCCGAGACAACAGCATCCGGAAACAATTGTTCCAGCAAGGCACGGCGCGTTTCCGCAAGCTCATTGAGAACAAGCCGCGCGCCTGCAGTCCGGGCGAAGATCGCCAGCATGCCGGTGCCAGCGGATGGCTCGAGCACCAGGTCGCCCTCGCGAAACCCCGCCGCCTGCGCGACAATCGCCGCAAGGGGCAGGGGGGTCGAAAATTGTTGCAGGCGGACGCTATCTTCAGAACGCCGTGTGTGCGAGGGCGCCAGACTGGCCAGCCGCTCGATCATGGTGAGGAAGGCCTGCGGCGAGGCCGCCTGGCGCTGCATCAGCGCGCCATAGCGCGCGAGCATCAGGATTTGCGCAACCTCGACGGCCTCGTAGGCGTCCTTCCAAACCCAGGCGCCGCTCGTGTCGCTGGCACCGAAGGCCTCCTCCATCACGGCGCGAACAGCGGCGGCGTCAATGGGTTTGCCAGCCTCGAACAAAGGGACGAGGGCATTTGCAGCCTGCATCAGGTTTTGAGCAACGCCTGCAGCCTCGGGCAGGGCAGGGGCCTCTGAAAGACATGCAAGCGGGACGGAATGGGGGTGAGCGTTCATCGGCAATCTCCGGAGTTGAGGGTTGGCCCCAGGCCCCGCGCGCACTCTCGCACCCGGGAGGGGTCACCCCTCCCGCCCTGTCTCTCGCTCTTTCATGGCAAAGCCCTGGTGCGAATTTGCCCTGCGTCAGGACGGCCGCAGATGGCGAGGCACGTCCATCGATTGATGCAGGATCCGGATCACAAATATCCTGTCCGGGTCCACCTCATAGAACACGAGGTGCCGGCCCGTGATCAGTTTACGCGCACCCTGCAGGAGATCGGAGCAGTCCGACCCCATTTGAGGATTGGCGATCAGCCCCTTCAGGGCACGCTCGATGTCGTCGAGATAGCGGTCCGCCTGCGCCGCGCCCCACTGTCGGTCTGTCTCGACCCAGATATCGACGAGATCGGATTTAGCCGCTTCAGAGAGATGGATGTCACGCATCAGAAGCGCCGGAGCGGCTCCGCGCCTCGCGCTTGATCGCATCCATATCGAGCGGACCAGCGTCGCCGGATTGCTTGCCCTCCATCAACGCAACGCGAAGCCGCGCCCGCTGACCTTCCTGTTCTTCCATCAGGCGCAAGGAGGCGCGGATCAACTCGCTGGTTGACCCGTAGCGCCCTTCCTTCAACATCAGGGCAATGAATTCGTCCCAATGGGGGCCCAGTGTGACGCTTGTGCTTGCCATGTTCACCTCCGAAATACGCATGAATAACATATATGAGTACTTCACGCATTTCAACTCGGAGGTGGGCTTGCGCCCAGTTCTTCGGCGGCGACGGCTCTGGATCTCGCCTGTAAAACGAGATGGTCTACAAACGCTCGTGCCTCGGACAGGCAGTCCAGCTCATAGTCGCCGAAGAAGCCCCAGCAGGCGTCGAGCTCCTCGCCGTCACGCTCGATGACATAGCCATAGACCCGCCCGCCAAGATAGGCGTCGTAGCTGACGATTTCAGCGCGCAGGATGTCGGCTGCCTTTTCCCGCAGTGCCTTGGTGACGCGCTTCACATCGAACTCCTTCCGAACCGCCTCAAGCAACACATAGACGTAACCGGCCTGGCCGGAATCCCACGGGCAGTGGAACCCGATGGTGTTCATCGCGAGGCCGGAATGGTCATAGAGAAACACCGGCAGAAGGATCGCCTTGCGCTCGGCGCGCTCGCGCAACTGGTCCATTGAGAGATCACACTGATCCGAGACACCCGCGAGATCGCGCAGAAACGACTCGGGGCTTGCGAAATGGTGGCTTTCGCCCAGCCGGTATCTCCGATGCCAGCAGATCAGCGTGCCGAGGTTCGACCACTCCCGTGGGCTTTCGGGATCGGGGTCATGGAAAATCTTGATGGTGTGGCCGTGATAGGCCTCCTCATAGACAGGGTCGTGCATGTCGATGTCCTTTCTTGGAACGAAATCGACTCGCCAGGCCGATTGGGCGCAGGCGAGTCGATCTGGTTGTGATGAGTTGGTTGGTGAGGTTGCCGCCCGTCGGATCAGGCGGCGGCGCGGTTCTGGCGGTGCTGAACGTGTTCGACCGAGACCTTCAGCAGCCATTCCTCGAAGCCGAGAATGGTCTGGTGATTTGCCACCGCGTGGCTCCAGACCGCGCGCGGATCGCTGCCGATCTGCGTCGGGTCGTTGTCGATCCGGCCGTTGGCCATCCACGGTTCCGGTTGGATGCGTCCAAGCCAGTCGGCCAGCGACGGGATGCGCCCTTGGCAGTCTTCGCGCACATGTTGTTCGCCGATCCAGCGGATCGGCACGACCCGGCCCGCGCTGTTGGTCAGGCTTCGCCCAAACAAACGCTCAGCTTCGAAGATCCCGAGCGTGTGGTGCCGATGTGCTCGGTGGGTGAAAAGTGCGAGGTGTTCCTTAGATGAGTCGAACCAATCGTGCACATATTGGTAATCATCTGGAACACCTCCGAACTTTCGGGCCGAGCTTTCGGCGTGGTGGAGGGGATGTGCCATATCAAAGCCCCTCATGTTCGGTGGTATTGGTCGCGATGTAGCGGTTCGAATGACTGACATCGATGTTGTCAGTCGCGAGCACCCAGGTCAGTTCGCCATAGCCACCTTCGTTGTTCTCGAACCCGGGGCTGAGCGCATAGGCGAAGTCCCAGCCGAAATCTTCGACCCGGCGGCGCAACTCTTCTGAGAGAGAGATCGTGTCTGGCGTCACGACGACATCTTCGATATTGCCGGAATCGCCGTAGCCTTCGTATTGCACCTCGATCTTCGTCACGCCGACGGCACGCAGTTCGGAGAGAAGGGCCACGCGGGTCACAACCCTCTGTTCGGCGGCGCGTTGCTGGGCTTCCAGCATCTGCGCGTAAAAATCATTCACTTGTGTCATGTCTTCGATCCTTTGGAATTGAGGGAAGGGGAGGGCGACCTTTGCATCAGATCGCCCAGGAGGTTTCCTGCGGGGGGCTTCAAGCCGCGGCGTCGCCGCGTTCGTCACCCGTCCGGTCAACCAGGTTGAAATACAGATTCTCAGTCGCGCGCTTGAACCCCGGCGGTTTGCGCGGGGCGAGGCAGCGCACTGAGGCACTGCAGCTCTCGCCATGCTCCATCGCGAACTGCGTCACTTGGTCGATCAGGTCGTCCATGCCCGCGGCCTGGATGCGCTTTTCCGGGTAATTCGCCATCATCTGGAACTGTGTGACGACGAAGGCGCCGTCGCGGTGCGCGGGATAGAGGGTGATCTGATAGTCGAGTGTCTTGGCCATCTCTGGTCTCCTGCGGCGGGCGGAACGCGACCATCGCGCCCCATGGAAACCCGCCAGCGCGAAAGGACCGCCCTTTGTGCAAGGGCGATCCGAGGTGATGTTGAAGAAGAGGGGCGTCAGTATTCTGACGGCAGAAGCAGGGTCAGGACGCGGCGGGTTTGCGCGGGATCGGATGGCTCGGGAGAGCCATATTGATAGTCGACGTCGTACAAATCGAGCTTGAACCAGGTCGTGGTCCCGTCGAAGTCGATGACCCCCATCTCGTGCCAACCATGGGGGTCACTGTCAGCGTTGAACGCGTCAAACGAAGCGACGCGGCGGGTGAGAGCGAGCTGGGCGTCCGGCCCTAGTGCTGCAACACCACGGGTCATGACAAACTGGCCCTGCGGCGCATCGGCGACGGGGGTGGTCCTGAGAATGGAGCGACGAAAGGCATCATTTTGCCCGGCGATCAATTCGGTTTCCTTGACGGGATCGATATCGAGTGTGGTGGTCATGAGAATTCTCCGGGACGGGCCAGCCGATCAGACACCGGCTGCGTGAAACCCGTCAGCGGGAAAGGGCCGCCCTCTGCGCGAGGACGGCCCAAGGCTTAGGTCATGATCGGATCGGTTTTCGCCGCGTCAGGCCGCATCCTCGCTCAGGAAGGCGGGCAAGGACGACGGTTCATTGCTCTCAGCGTCGCTCAGAGAATCTTCGGCGGACAGATCTCCCTCCTCGGTCTCCGGCGCAGCGCCTGCCGTGTCGGCACCAGCCTCCGTCGCACCGGCAAACACCATCCCGTCGGGCAGCCACCGCGTCGTCTTTGCAACCGTCGCGGCGTCGAAACCTTCCGTCTCGCTCGCCGCTTCTGCGAACGCCCGCTCCATCGCGGCCGCGATATCGCCCTTGCGTTCGCGATTGCGATCCTCGGCGTAGTCGTCACCGATCAGCTTGCGCGCCGTGGCCACCGCATGCCCCTTGTTGACCCGACCCCAGTAGTTTTGGGCAGTCGGGCGCCAGCAGGCAGCCACATCAACATCGAGCCGCGCGCCGATCTCCTCGATGATCGGGGAAGGACGATTGTCGGAGGAAAGCTGGGGTTTGACCGCGAGACCCGTCGCCCAGGCGAAAAGCGCCTGCTTGTCCGCAATGGGCAACGCCGACATCGTCCGGAAGTCCTCGGGTTTCTGAAGCTTCATCCAGTCCGTGGCGAGGTCTTGTTCCAGCGCCTCGAGCATTTTTTGGGCGACGGTGTCCGCGTGCAGCACTTCGCGGTCTTGCGCCTGGAAGGGCCGGATCGAGATGTCGAGTGCCTCGTTGCCGTAGGACCGCCCCAAAGCCTGTTCGCAGAGCGCGTAGAGCATCGCATCGAAGGCCACCTCGAAATCAGCCGCCAGATGCGCCCTGAGGATGTGCTGGCGCGTGGCACGCAGATCATCCGCCAGGCTCGCCGAAATGCCGTCCGCCTTGCGCAACGTGGCCGCGGGGTCAGAGGTCGGCACTGGCGTGGAGGACGTCGGCGGCGTCACATGTGGGCGGGCGGGGGAGGAGGCATCACCCGCATCAGCACTATCTTCGTCCGGCATGGCCGCAGCAGGGATATCTTCTGGCCGCACCAGGCCTTTCTCGACACGTAGCGCACCGTCATGACCGATGGTCAGAACCACGCCCGCAATGGCGCGATCTGCGTCCGCGAAAGGTTGCCGCTCGCGCTGCAGGGCTTCGATCTCGCGCAAACGCGGCTCGATGGCGTAGTATTCTTCGGTCTCGGCGTCGGTCCAATCCTCGCCGTCATTCTGCGCCGCCAATTCCTCTTCGCGGGCGATGAGATGCTCTTCCTCGGCGAGCAGATCGGGATCGGGTTCGATATCCTGCGGATAGACACGCCCGAAACTGCGAAACGCCCCGTAATCCACAGAGAGATGCACCTCGACCCATTTCCATGTCCCTTCAAAGGGTTTGGCCGCGGCCTGCAGCTTCTCGATGGCGAGACGCTCGAGGAGCTCAGGGTTTTCCATATGGGCGCTGGCGCGATCGTCGAAGAGGTCGCGCAGCAGAACGCCTCCCGCCGCCTCATAGGCTTCGATGCCGACGAAACGCCCCAAGGCCGAGTTCGCAGAATGCGCGGTCTCGGTCAGTTGGCGTTTGATGCTTTGCGGGTGGATGTGATAGCCGCCCTTCACCGCGTTCCAGACCGCCAGTTGCCGATCGTGGTCGTCGGTCAGCGTAAACGCCATCACGCATTCGAGGGTCAGATCCCCCGCGCGAAATCGCTCGATGATTTCGGGCGCGACACGGGCGAGTTTCAGCCGACGGCGTACCAGGTCGACGGAGACACCGAATTTCAGCGCAATTTCGTCCTCGCTGCGCCCTTCGCCAATCATCTTGTCGAAAGCTTCGAACTGGTCCGCCGGATGCATGGCTGCGCGCTGAAGGTTTTCTGTGGCGGAGGTGAGGATGGCGTTGCGTTCGTCCTCGACGAGGCAGGGCACCGGGTGGTCTGCGGGGATCACACCGTCCTCGGCCAGCTGTTTCAGCGATTTGAGGCGACGGCCACCGGCGTCAACAGCAAAACGTGTCTCTGACAGCGCATGAACCACTAGGTTCTGTTTGATGCCTGTCTCGCGGATGCTGGCGAGGAGTTCGGCGTCGTCGCTAGCGCTCGCGGCGACTTTGCGGACGTTGAGTTGGCTCGGCTCCAGCTGGTCGAGCGGGATCATCCGGATGTCGGCGGCGCCGTCAGGCGCAGCCGATCCGGCGGTTTCGGTTTTCTTTGAGGTGGCGGGTTTCGAACGCGTCGTGGTTTTGGTCTTGGCCATGGTCAGGATCCTTGTCGCGCCGGACCCGGAAGAGGCTCTCTCTTTCCTTTCAAGCCCGGCACACGGGCTTCCCTTTCTCTGGCTCTTTGCAATTGCGAAACACGTCAGCAATCGACCGTTTGTAAATGAATGCAGGGCGCGCTCTGTGGCGCTGTTCATCAGAAAGCCCTTGGTTTCCATACGCAGAGCGCGATCAGGGAGGTCTCGCGGACCATCGCGCGCGCGTGCTATGTAAGGTGTACAAACGCACTCTGATAAAACCCTTGGGTAAAGCTCAAAATAGCTGTATTTTGCGCATATGAGGCCTGGAACCCCCGCATTGTATGATGAATCCGACGCGCTCGGCATTTATGCTGAGGAGGTCGAACAGGCGTCTGAGGACGACCTGTGGTTTCTGCCCGGTCCGATGGACGACGAGCCGGACTATTTGCCGCCGGGACCACGGGCCGAACCGCGTGAAACCGAGGTCCTCGACGAATGGCGGAAGGCAGAGGGCGGGCAGGCCGCGCGTCTTGCCCGTGTGGCCGGTCGCGTCGGCGCGCTGGACGACCGGTTGAAGCGCGGACCGGAAGGATGGCGGCATCGGCTTGCGCTGATGGAGGCCGCAGATTTGAGCTGGCACACCGGTGACCGCATCAGCCAAGACCGGCTGGCGCTCTGGATCTCGCTGCGCCTGTCCGGTGTCCAGGACGACACGGCGGCGCTGGCGCGAGTCGGATGGGCGATTCGGCGACTGACGGGTGGACCGGGACCGGAGCAGGACCTTTCCGCCTTCCTCGACCGTCGCGACCCCGAGAACATCAGTGATGAGACCGAGCCGTTCGTGGATCGCGCGAGCGGTTGGCTGGATCTGATGGGGCAGGCCACGGACCTGCACCCGATCACTCGCGCTTGCGCGGGCTTTCACCTCTGGCGCCTCGCGGGGCTCGGGCAGCACGACGACCGTATGGAAGCGGCTGTCGCAGCTGCGCGGATCGCGGCCAGCGATGGAAGAGGCGCAGTCTTCACGCCTCTGGCCATGGGCGGGGCAGGGGGACTACGAGCCGGTGGTTCACCGTTCGAACGTCTGGAACGCTGGCTATACGGGATGGAAGCCGCGTGCCTGACCGCGGTGCGGCACCTTGACGATATCGAGGCATGGTCGGCGCGGGCGGAAGCCGAAATGACATTGCTCTCGGGCAGGACGCCGCCGGCCTTGCGCGCAGTGCTGACCGAATGGCCGCTCGTCTCTGCGCCAATGGCCCAGGCCCTGACGAGTGCCAGTCGCGCCGCTGTTCAGCGCAACCTTGCATGGATGCAAGAGCGGGGTCTGATCCGCGAGGTGACAGGACAGGGGCGGTTCAGGATGTGGAAGGCGACAAACTGAAGGTTAGCGTGGGTCTCACCCGCTCACTCGACAGCAGCGATAACCGCGAGCACGCGGCAGGGCGCGCAGAAACTCACCAACACTTAATGCATTTGTTGCACTTATTTCATATATGGTGGTAGAGAACAGAAACCGGAGAGGAGACCACCATGAACATGCTGGCACACCGACATCTTCCGCCCACGCCGCAAGACGCAGCGATTGCGCGCGTCTCTGGCCAGGCATTGTCACGCTTCGCCCAGGCGCGCGCGCCGTTGAAACTTCGTGTGACGGACTCCGAGCAGATGGAGCCGATCGAGCTTCCTGCGGGCGCCGTATCGCTGCTCATGGAGATCCTCGAGGCGATGGCAGCGGGGCGGGGGGTCACCATCATCCCCGAGAACGCCGAACTCTCGACCGTACAGGCCGCTGAGGTTCTGAACGTCTCGCGTCCGTTCCTGATCAAGCTGCTCGAGGATGGTGCCATACCGCATCGGAAGGTCGGCAAGCATCGCCGCGTCCGCATGGAAGACGTGATGTCCTACAAGGCCGCGATCGATACCGAGCGTGAAGCTGCGCTCGATCAACTGGCCGCCGACGCTCAAGAGCAGGACATGGGCTACCGCTCGAAATGAGCCAGTACACGGTCCTGTTCGATGCGAACGTCCTTTATCCCGCGCCGATGCGCGATGCACTGATGCAGTTGGCGGTCACAGACCTTTTCAAGGCCAAGTGGACGGCCGATATCCATCGGGAGTGGATTGATGCGCTTCTGCGCAATGAACCTCATCGGGAGCGCGCCGCGCTGGAACGAACTCGCGACTTGATGGACAGGGCCACACGCGACTGTCTGGTCACCGGCTACGAGGCATTGGTGCCGGCCCTAACACTGCCGGACCCTGACGATCGGCACGTTCTGGCGGCGGCAATCGTTGGGCGCTGTGACGCGATCGTCACGCAGAACCTGAAGGACTTCCCACCAGCGGCACTTGCGCCCTTTGGCATCGAGACCCAACACCCTGACGACTTTTTCCGGAACCAACTGTCTCTCGCGCCCGGTCTGGTCTGTTCCGCGCTGCGGAAAGTTCGCGCGCGCCTCAAGAATCCGCTCAAAAGCGTCGACGAGTATCTCGCGATCCTGACACAGCAGGGGTTGGTCGCCACGGTTGCCGACCTGGAGCAATTCGCCGACCTGCTTTGATCCCAGAACTGCCCTGACTGAATACGTTCTGGCCAGAGTTGTGGCACCCGATCCATCATCACCGCGAGATTTCGCCCGCCAGGACTGCACGCCCGTGGACTGCAAGCGTAGCAGTGAACCTCGGGCAACCGAACTGCCGGATCACGGCGACAATGCGCGCATCGTACGCCGCTTGCCCTATGACGCGACACAGGTCTGACGCGTGAAACTGGCGGTTCGAGCTTGGCGCAGCCTTGATCTGTTCGTGCAGCTCGCGCTCTCGTGGCTCTTGAACCGGCTGTGGTGCGGGGAGAGCCGGTGGGCGCGTCGCTTCTCCAAGCGAGGTGCGCCACCGGCGCATGAAGCCGAGCAGGAAACCGGCCGGAACCTTGCTGTTCCCACGGGCCCGGTTGAAGGCAAGGAAGCGTTCCCAGATCACTTGCGTATCGACGTTCCAGCAGGGTAGGGCGCTCTTCGCGGCCTTGATCAGCTCGGCCCAGCATGTTCGGAACACGTTCGAGCAACCGTCAATGTTGATCTGTCCTGTGAATATAGTTTTGTTAGATTCTTCTCTAGATAGTGATGTGTCGTCTCCGTCTGACACGAGATCGTGGGTCTGTTCGCCGTCGTCAAAGGCCGCGAAGCGGAAGAGCCAGGGGGCGAACTTGCCGTTCGACTTCTCGCGCTCAAGCTTCAGTTCAGAAGTTTCAAGCTCACTCAGCAGAACGCTCAGGTACTGGCGCGAGACGCCCATCTTCGCTGCCAGAGAGGACAGGGTGAAGGCAGCCGTGCCGCGGGGCAGGCCGTTATACCCGTCCTTCCACGCAATTCCGTCGAGGATGAGCGTGGCCAGTTTGTGCGCCGAAACAGAGAGGTCTGTCTGCGTGATCCGCCTTAGGATCAGGCCAGTCGTTGGTTCCATGGTCGTATCTCCTGAGAGAGACGATGCCATGTCGAGAGCAAACAACATTCTTGCCAGCAAAAACACTTTGCTGGTTGCAGGGGTTCGGACACTGCGCTAGAAGAACCGTGTTCAGGGGTTTTTTTCTAGCGCGGCGTCAGGCTTCTCGGTCTGGCGTCGTTTCCCTTTTTTTGGGTGATGCACTGGGCGTTGTTGCAGAACTCAGTCGGTGAAGGATTCACATCGGGAATCCATGCGGTTAGACGATCTGCATGAGCAAGCCCAAGCCCGCCCGCTACCGCACGACGAACTGGTCCAGCTACAACGATGCGCTCAGGAAGCGCAGATCGCTGCTGATCTGGCTGGACAAGGAGATGACCTGGCACGCGCCGCATGAGGGACGCCCAGGGCGCCCGCCGGTCTTTTCGAATGCCGCGATCCAGTTTTGCCTGTCGCTCAAGGTTCTGTTCAAGCTACCGCTCAGGCAGACAGCCGGAATGGTCGCGAGCCTCCTGCGCCTGGCAGGGCTAGACTGGCCCGTTCCGGACTACTCGACGCTGTGCCGCAGACAGAAGACCCTCAAGGTGCAGATCCCCTATCGCCGTGCCGAAGGGCCGCTGAATCTTCTGGTGGACAGCACCGGCATCAAGTTTCTTGGCGACGGCGAATGGCAGGCCCGCAAGCATGGCGTTCAGGGCCGCCGCCAATGGCGCAAGGTGCATCTGGCGATGGATATCGCCACCTCGGATATCCGGGCCGTCGAGTTCACCCCTAGCCGGGAAGGCGACAGCCCAGTCCTGCCGGACCTGTTGGGCCAGATCCCCGAGGACGAGGACATCGGCACCGTGACCGCGGATGGTGCCTACGATACCCGCCGCTGCCACGGCGCCGTCATCGCACGCGGTGGCACGGCAATCATACCGACCCGAAGGAACGGTCGAGCTTGGAAAGAGGACTGCCCGGCTGCCAAGGCGCGCAACGAAACCCTGCGCGCCACGCGTCACTACGGTCGGGCATTCTGGAAGCGGTGGACCGGATACCACGCCCGTAGCCGAGTGGAGGCCAAGATGCGATGCCTGAAGGCCTTCGGTGAGCGCATCGCCGCGCGGGATCCAGATCGCCAAACCGCCGAAATCCACATCCGGGTCGCCCTTGTCAATCGCTTCAACGCGCTCGGCACCGCCCACGTCGTCCGCGTGGCATGAAACTGAATGGGAAAGGGGCACTCACAACTCAGGCCGACTTTCTGCAACAACGCCCATCGCGCCCCATGTTCAAGGTGGAGCGCTGGTGAATTGAGGGCAGAAACTGAAGACGACGGCCGCATCGCCCTCATTCAATCGGACATCTGGATCGGCTTTCCCCGAGCGGAGCAAGTGCTGGACCGGCTGCATGGTCTGATTGAGATGTCGCGGCAGACCCGCATGCCTGGCCTTCTGGTGCATGGGGCGTCCGGCATCGGCAAAACAATGATCGCCCGCAACCTGTCGCGACGCTATGCGCCGGAGTATGATCCGGAGTCGGGCGTCACCCACACCCCGTTACTTCTGTTGCAGGCGCCACCCGCTCCTGATGAGCGGCGGTTCTATATGCACATCCTCGCAGCCGTCGGAGCCCCGTCGTCGACGCTGAGCCTGAAGGCGCAGAGTGTTGCCTCGCTGGAAGTTCGGGTCGTGGGCCTTTTGCGCGACCTCGGGCTGCGGATGATCATGATCGACGAAGTCCACAACCTTCTTGCGGGCACGCATAGGGAACAGCGCCGGTTCCTCAATGTCTTGAGGTATCTCAGCAACGAGCTGGAGGCATCTTTGGTCTGCTACGGTGTCAGCGAAGCCGTCGATGCCATTCGCGGCGATGTCCAACTGGCCCGTCGGCTTGATGAACACCACCTGCCGAATTGGCGCGATGATGCCGAGTTTTCGGATATGATCCAGACATTGATCGCGGCCATGCCGCTGGAGAAGAAATCCAATCTGCAAGTGCGGTCGCTCAAGCAGATCCTCGCATTAACTGGCGGGGTGACGTCCCGCATCTTTGCCTTGGTCAAGGATCTGTCCATCGACGCGATCATCAGCGGTGACGAGTGCGTCACTGATGATGCCATCGCAAAATGGACACCGGTCTGGTCGCGCCATGCAAACGCTCAGCGACGGCTCGAGAAATCTGGGGCGTGACGTGTATCCCGCTGCCGATATCGGTGACGCCAGTGCCGGACGAGTTGCTTTCTGGTTGGTTATCGCGACTGGCCGCTTCCAATCATTGCGAGGTAGCAGACCTGCTCGCCCATATCGGGATCGACGCAAAATATGCTGCAGCCCTTGATTTTGATCTCGACATGCTGGCCGCGGATAGGATTTCCGTTGCGGCGCGCTTCGATCCAGCGTTCGTGTCGTCGATGACTTTCGCGGCGATGCCGGAAGCAGAGATGCGGTTGACCGCACAGGTGCCGTTCCAGGCTTGCACAAGCTGCGCTGATGGCGGCCTTGAGCTCAGGCACTGGCGTAGGGCCTGGGCGTTCGACTGCCAGATTTGTGGTGCCCGGCTTCTTCCAAAGGCCGACAGGCAAAATGGCGCAGCGGTCTCCGAAAAGCTGGTTGATCGTGCCCGCCGGGGGGCACGGATCCTGGAGCGTGTCGCGGTGTCGGGCAGCGCGCGTCAACTACGCCGAGCCATGCGGGCGGTCACCTTCGCGATGGGACTCAAAGCTTTATGTGGAGACCCTTTCTTCGCGCTTCAAAGCCCCCGCCCGAACATAAGGCTCTTCTGCCTTGCCGCCATTGCCTCCGCCCAATCACGTCCACTGGTAAAGGCTGCGTTGTGCAGCATGGACATCGACGTCTACGCACGAGTTGCCCTGCTTCGCGCCTACGATAAGGAGCCCCGACTGCTTGCAACCGTCGACCAGATTGCTCAGCGGATGCGACTACGCGTCGGCGGTTCAGCCACCTCATCTCAAATTTAAGGGCAAGAAAGGCCGGAAAACGCGCCGTGTCTCGGATTTAAGGGCAAGGCGACACCCACTTCCGAGAGAAC
Organism: Pseudophaeobacter sp. 1A09344; assembly: GCF_041008745.1. NCBI lineage: Bacteria > Pseudomonadati > Pseudomonadota > Alphaproteobacteria > Rhodobacterales > Roseobacteraceae > Pseudophaeobacter > Pseudophaeobacter sp. 1A09344. Next base: position 25,126 of record NZ_JAXGFS010000017.1, on the reverse strand, counting down.
CAGGAACGGTTGCCTGACCATGCTGCGGCTGCCATCCATGCGTTGATCTGCCAAGCGGAGGCGATTGCCGATCAGGCTGAGGCCCTGGAGAAACGGATCCTCGAGTGGCACCGGACGCACGAGACGAGCCGGCGACTGGCGACCATTCCCGGTATCGGACCGATCACCGCCAGCGCAATTGCTGCAAATGTTCCGGATCCGAGCCTGTTCCGCTCGGCACGACAGTTCGCGGCCTGGCTAGGCCTGACGCCACGGGCGAACTCAAGCAGTGGCAAGGATCGACAGACCGGGATCAGCAAGCAGGGTGATGGATATATCCGGCGACTGCTCGTTTCCGGCGCGACTGCGGTGCTTCGCTTTGCAAGGCAGGGCGATGCCGGCAAGGCTTGGATGCTTGGGCTTAAAGCACGCAAGCGACCGAAAGTCGTTGCGGTCGCGCTCGCCAACAAGACTGCCCGGATCGCTTGGGCGCTCCTGCGCCGCAACGAGATCTACGCGGCCCCTGTCTCCTGAGCGCGGAACCGCTGACGGAATGCGTGAAGCTGAGAAGAGATGACAAACCGGTCGAACCGGGGATCGGGACACCCCAGGGGGTCAAGGCGCAGAAAGCGCGCAATTTTGATTGGGACCCGATCCGCGGACTTCATCTGGGCCAGCGGCTAGACCGCACCACAAAGGCCGTAGACATGACTGCTTTCGGCATAGGCGCGTCAATTCCCAGCTTGCGCAGCAGGGGTCGTCCAGACATGGGAACACTTGCCCTCGCCAGAGATGCCCACTGCGCGTTGGCGACGGTCCACCAATGACTTGCGCCACCGGACCTGTGGGGGAACCGGCGCAGCGCCAGTTCCCCATCGGCTCATTCTGCCGGAACCCAGGGCCGGTTATAGGCTGCCACGCGCCAATCACCGTGTTCGATGAACCGGGGGGCGCTCCCGGTTTCCAGCGCCTCGGCTGCGGCGTTCAGCGCCTCGGGCGATGTCTCGGGCCAGGCGCCCGTTTCGATCCGTTCGACCAGGGTCTCGACGATGGCCGTGCTTTCGGCAGCCGTGAACTCGCAATGGCCCGTGCCCTGGACCAGCGACTGCCGATACAGATCGCCGGTACCCTGCTCCTGCACCAGCGCGCCGTAGCCTTCCATCAGCGTGTAGGGAATGGCCCAGTCGCCCAGCATGTGGATGCGGATCGCCGGAACCTGCAGATCGCCGGTCGTCGTGCGCCCGTCTGCGGCCCAGAAATCGCGCGCATAATCCGAGGCCGCGATGCGGGGGGCGGCGTCGATCCTGGCAATGTCGGCCTGAAGGTCCAAACCGGCCTGTTCGTAGAGCGCCTCAACCGTCCGCGCCATCGCGGGTGCGGCATTCTGGTAGAAGGCGGCATAGTCGACCCCCTCGTTCCCGGAAAGTTGCTGCCCCGATGCGGCGTTTTCGAACAGAAGCCGCGAGGACCCGCCAACATTACCGCCGATGCGCAGCGCCGAGGCCACGATCATGTCGGCCATGGCGCCGGCATCCGCGGTGTCGGGTAGTTCGGTCCCCTCGACCATCCACGGCGACCACTGTCCGATGGCGAAGGCAAGCGCCAGCCGCGCGCGGCCCTCCGGGCTTTCGCCCGCCGTTTCGATGGCGGCCATCCAGGACGCACGGATCGCGTCAAGGCTGCGCTCGCCACCCGCTCCGGCATTGGGCAGGCCGACGATGGCGAGATCGCTGGCCGGACCGTGCCCAGCGGCCTCATAGCTTTCGCCCAGCAGGGTCTGCATGGCGAACCAGCCATCCAGGAAACTGCTCATGATCCAGACCGGCGTATGGGCGGCAAGCACGGCGGCACCGTCGATCCTGTCCGGGTAATCCTCGGCCGAAGCGAGGCTGTCGAGCCCTCCGCCAGAACAGCCGTATTGCAGCACCATGTCAGGAGCGCGCTCCAGGTCCGTGAAAATGTCCTGAACAGCTTGTAGATTCAGGATTTCACGCTGCGGATCGTATTGCCACAGGCGCAGCGGGTGCCGGGCGAGCCCGGCGAAGGCATAGCCACGACCGAGCAGGTCGTCATACCGCTGGACCGCTGACGCGACCGAAACGTTGCTGGCGAAATCCAGATCCCTGAGTAGTCGACCATTCCAGTTCTCGGGCACGCGGATCAGCCATGCCGTCCCGTCCGGCAGGGTTCCCGCATGTTCGTTGAAGGCGGGCTGCTCCTGCGCCGACGCGAGCGGGGCGAAGCCCGCGGTCAGAGCGAGGCAAAGCACCACCATTCCGGTCCGCGAACGCGGGCCGACCAAATTGGCTGTCCGTGACATGAATTTCCTCCAGTTTGATGCAGCGATGAAATCCGGCTCCTCTTCCGGGGAACCATCGCCGGGAAAAACATAGATAGCTAATTATTAGTGTCAAGGGCTCTGATGCACAAATCGGCTTAAGGCCGAGGTTCCCCTTTCCCCGGACGGACTTATCCCACAGCTTCCGTGACGGGTATTCCGAGCGCGGTGTAGCCGTTCAGGACGGCGATGCGGACCTGGAGTTCGGCGACCTGTCGATCGAAGTCCCGTGCCATGAGCCGCTGGCCCAGCAACTTGATACAATGCATCTTTGTCTCGACGCGGCTTCGGCGGTGGTATCCACTCCATCGTCGCCAGAGCGCGCGGCCCAGGTATTTCGCCGCGCGCAGGGCCTCATTTCGCGCCACGGCTCCGGCGGTGATCGTCTTCCAGGGCTTCGCGTTCTTGCGGGGCGGGATGACGGCATGGGCACCGCGATCTGCAATCGCATCGTGGCATTTGCGCGTGTCGTAGGCGCCATCAGCCGTAACGCTACCGATTTCCTGGTCCTGCGGGATTTGGTCGAGAAGGTGGGTAGGATGGGCGCATCACCGATGTGGCTCCCGGTGACTTCGACGGCCCGGATCTCCAACGTTTCTTCATCGATCCCAAGGTGGAGCTTGCGCCAGACGCGCCGTTTCGGGCCGCCATGCTTGCGTGCGTGCCACTCGCCTTCACCTTCGACCTTGATCCCGGTGCTGTCGATCAGCAGGTGCAACGGCCCCTTGGAGCCGCGGTAGGGGATGTTCACGGCCAAGGTCTTCTGGCGGCGAGATAGCGTGCTGAAGTCGGGCACCGTCCAGTTCAGGCCGACCAGCCGTAGCAGGCTCTCGACGAACCCGGTCGTCTGCCGGAGCGCCATGCCGAACAGCACTTTCATCGAGAGGCACGTCTGGATAGCGGCATCGCTGTAGGTCTGCTGGCGGCCACGCCTGCCTGTCGGCGCGGCATCCCAGCTCATCTCGGGGTCAAACCAGATCGTCAGCGAGCCCCGGCGCTTGACTGCTTCATTGTAGGCTGGCCAGTTCCTGGTCTTGTAGGTCGGGGGTATGGGTCTGCTCATGCAGCCTGACGGCATTGCCAACTTATTTGCACCCGGCTGAATGCGGCCTGCTCCGCGCCCGTCATGCGGTCATCTCGAGTGCGTAGCCGTTCCAAAGATCAAAGGCATCGGATCGGGCGTGGCGGTACGATGTGGCGGTAAGACGATAGCGGCGGGGACGGAAGAACATGTTGATCTGGTCATGTGCGTCCAGAAATCTCTGAGCCTGTCCGGGTGACTTGAACCGCCCCATGAGTTTCTCTCGCTTGCGGGTTGGCCGATGGGATCCTTCGATCCGGTTGTTCAAGCCCTTGTGCGCCCGATGATCAGCATTCGCCACGAGGTTGCGGATCGGCCTGATGTAACTGCGCAGCTTGTCGGTGATCACGACCCGCGGCGCGCCAAACCGGTCGATCAGCCGCTTCAAGAACCGGCTGGCGGCCTTTGCATTACGTTGCTTTTGCACGAGAATGTCGAGCACATTCCCATTCGCGTCGACTGCCCGCCAAAGCCAGAACTTCACGCCATTGATCGGAACAACGACTTCATCCAAGTGCCATTTGTCACTGGCGCCCGGCCTGTCGCGCTTGATGCAATCGGCGAAATGGCGGCCAAACCGGTTCACCCAGTTCCGGACGGTTTCCCGGCTGACCATCACGCCGCGTTCGGCCAGCAGATCCTCGACATCTGCCGTGCTCAGCGCAAACCGATGGTAAGCCCAGACGGCATAGGAGATGATCTCGCGGGGAAAACGAAAGCCCTTCAGGCGTCGAATTGTCGGCACGGTTTTCATGATGACCGCCTATCCCGACGGAACCCCGTGATCAACTTGGCAATGCCATGTCGTCAGTTCTTTCCCAAAAGATCTTTCAACACGACATTATCCAGCATGGTGTCCGCCAGCAGGCGTTTGAGCTTGGCGTTCTCATCCTCAAGCGCTTTCAGCCTTGCAGCCTCGGACACTTCCATCCCGCCATACTTGGCCTTCAGTTTGTAGAACGTAGCGGTGCTCAGGCCATGCCTGCGGCATACCTCGACCGTCGGCATTCCGGCCTCCTGCTCTTTGATCATCCCAATGATTTGCGCCTCGGTGAAACGGCTCTTTCGCATGTGTCTGCTCCTTCAGAGTTGGCGCAGACTCTACATCACGGTGAGGGATTTCGCGGGGGGCAGGTCATGTCGAATATCTCCTCATTCAGAAGTTCGTCACGCAGGCTGCCGTTGAATGACTTGATGAACGCATTCTGTCGTGGCTTGCCGGGGTCAATGTAGTGCAGGGAATGGCATTGTGGTCGGCCCATCTCAGGATGGCCCGGCTGGTGAACTCCGTTCCGTAACACCTTCGGAACAGCGCTGATTGAAGGCTATGATTGCCTGCGGAGCCCACAGATTGCGCAGTAGGCGATCATAGCCGGGTTTCAGGTCCCTACAGTGGTTTTGCACAAACTACACCGCAAGGCAGACCGACCATGGCCGGTAACAGTATTGCACAGGCCGAGCCCGTTTTGGCGGTGATTGATATTGCCATGCCCCGCCACGAAGTTTTGACAACTATTCCCGGCAGGAAGCGACACCAATCCTCAAAATACCTCGCCAGGGTACTAGTGAGACATAAAAACCGGAACTTTACTGGTCCTCGTTACCTCATGCGTGACACCACCAAAAAGGTCTTGAGAGAACTTGCTATGTTCGTACGCCCCCATCACGATTAACTTTGCGCCCAGTTCTCTGGCCGTCTCTTGAATAACCTCGGCGATACCGCCCTTGCTTTTTGGACGGGTAACATGCTCTGCGTCGACATTATGACGCTTCAGATGCGTCAAGATATCCGCCCCCTCCGGCATTTTCGGAAAGCTAGACCCAACACTTAGTATTGTCACCCGACGCCGCTTTTCCTCGAGGATCGTCATTGCATCGTTGAGCGCCCGGGCCGCAGAACGCTTTCCGTCCCATGCGACAAGTGCATGCGATGCAAGCTGATCCGTAGAATATCCATTCGGAACCACAAGAACGGGTCGGCCGCTCTGCAATGACATCATATCCGGGCTGACGGCCCGAAACTCATCTGTTGGCAGGTTGGAATGATAGCCGGTAACGACAAAATCGAAATTTCGCGCCAGCTCTGGCAAGTTCATTTTGCCAATCTCATTCGGCATAATAAAGCGGGACCGCTCTGCAAGGCCTGCCTCGGCAGCCGCCTGTTGGAACAGATCACGTGCTGCTGCAATTTTCTCGTTTCTTGCACTGCCAAGCTTGTCGAGAAGATCTTCTGTCAAACCAAGAACATGCTCGAAATACGAGGATGCGTTCCCATAGACACAAGTCAGCCATGCATCGTGCTTTGCGGCGATTTTTGCCGCGTGCTTAACGCTGCTTGGGAAGCCTGCGCTACCGGAATGTGCAATAAGGATGTTCTTGATGCTCATTTTATCCTCACAATTCGAACTTCATAGGCAAACTAGCAATCACAATCTTAGAAGTCTATGATTTTATGAGGAACAGTACACGCCCTGCATCCCGACAAAGAAAAGACTGGGCAAGCAAGCTGCCCAGTCCCCTGGTGATACAAGCCCTACATTCCGCTTCATGAGGAGTGCAGGATGCTTGATCACCCTTTCTTGTTCGCTTCAATCTCGTCGAGGAACGGAATGTCTGACCTGAGACCCGTTTCCTCCTCCGTTTTGAGGTAGAATCCGTCCCAACGAAGGAGACGGAAGAATGAAGCGATCACGGTTCAACGAAGAACAGATCATCGCGATCCTGAAGAAGCAGGAGAGCGACATTTCGAAGGCGGTTGTGTGCCGAGAGCATGGGATCAGTTCATGATCAGCCCCACCTGCGTGGTCCGGTTTGATTGTTAGTGCATGACCGGTCTCGGGTCCATCAGAGCGATGGTTTCCGGGGCGGGTGGGCGATATCAAGGCACTATGTGGTCGTTTGGTATTGTAGTGTTTCCTCCATTGCTCGATCAGGATTTCCGCTTCCCGAAAGCCGTAGAAGACTTCTCCCGTGAGCAGTTCATCGCGGAACCTGGCATTGAAGCTTTCGCAGTAGCCGTTCTCCCAAGGTGACCCGGGCGCGATGTAGGCAGTCTTGGCGTCGGCGGCCCTGATCCAATCCTGAACGGCCTGAGCCACGAACCCCGGGCCGTTGTCAGACCGGATGTAAGACGGCACACCCCGCATGATGAACAGGTCGCTCAAGGCATCGATCACGTCATCCGAGTTCAGCTTGCGCTTCACCTTGATCGCTAGGCATTCCCGGCTATGCTCGTCCAGGATGTTGAGCGTCCGGCAGTGGACAAAGTCATAGCTCCAGACGTGGTTGCGATACTCAGGGCGCAGCCGGACACGGGATCCGTCATTCAGCCAGAGCCGTCCCTTCTTCGGTTGCTTCATTGGCACCTACAGCCCCTCTCGCCGCCATACGCGCTCGACCCGCTTGTCGTTCGCCTCCCAGCCCGCATGTCTCAGAAAAGCGGCGATCCGACGATAGCCGTAGCGGCCATACTGCCGCGCCAGTTCGATCATGTCCGCGACCAGACGCTCCTCATCGGCACGGCCATGCGGCACTTTCCTCTGTGTGGATCGGTGCTGCCCCAGGACACGGCAGGCGCGTCTCTCTGACAGATGGAACCGGGTGCGGACGTGATCGATGCAGGCACGGCAGCGAGCGGGGCTCAGAAGTTTTCCTTTGGCGCCTCCGCCAGGATCAGCTTGTCCAACGTCAGATCCGAGACGGGTTTTCTCAACCGTTCGTTCTCTTTCTGGAGGCGCTTCAGTTCCCTGAGCCGGTCGGTTCCCATACCCCCGTACTGCTTGCGCCAGCGATAATAAGTCTGCTCTGTAATGCGAACCTTGCGGATCGCATCCACCCGGGACATGCCTTGCCCGACAAGCACTTCAACCTGCCGCAGCTTCGTGACATTCTCTTCCGGCTTGTGTCTCTTCGTAGCCATTCTGATCCTCCATTTTCCTAAACATAACGGCGGACCACTTCAGTGTGCGAGGATCAATGCAGGCGGCCCGCCTTGCAACAAATCAAGCATCCCAGGGATTTGACGAAGACGAACTTACCGTCTTCTTTGCGGCGATGGACAAGCTGATCAGCAACCTTTCACATAGCTGACCGTCCCTCGGCGTTCACTCAAGCGTCGGAGCAATCGCAAGGATGATGACCCCCGTCGCAGCCAGAGCAGCCGCAATGTAGAACCTGGGGCCAGGCCGTCTTTCGGTTTTGAAGATATGCCCAGCAAGCCAGGCTGCAAAGAACATCTCGATAGATGACATGATGGCAACGACGGTCACACTGGTGAACATCAACGAGAAAAACAGTGCGACTTGTCCGATTGTCATCGCACCACCAGCCAGCAATTGCCACCCGCTTGGCTTATGCAACCTCCATGAAAGCCCTACCCGGCCACGCAATCGAAAAAGCCCCCACCCAACGAACCATACCAATCCCGTCAACGCACCAATGAACACCCCGGCCAGCGGATCAGGCAAGGTCTGCATCGCGAGTTTGCGCGCTACGAAGGAGCCACCATAACCCGCAGCAGAGCCAAGCGCCAAAACCCGACCCTTGGTCCTGTCCTGTGGCGAAGGTTCCGTAGAGACCAGGGTCGATACCGCCTTGGCGGACTTGCGAGTCATCATGATCAACACGCCACCTGTCACCAGAATAAACGCAATCACAATAGAAGTCGTAATCACCTCTCCAAGCAGGAGAAATGCGAAAATCGCTGCAAAAACAGGAATCAGACGCCGGATGAAGCCTGTCTCGATCGCGCCAGCCAGCTCCACCGACCGAAACAACGTCAGGCGGCCAACCACATTCCCCAGAACACCCGCCAGCACAAAATAGGCCACCCCGATCAGTACGGGCTGGCTAACAGAAGGCAGCTCTGGCCCCCAAACCAGCCAAAGGGCACCGGAAACGAAACCTGTCATCAACACTGACAGCAGAACATCATTCCCGCGCCCTTGGGCGGATTGAGAGCTTTTGGCAATTGCGACCGAGCTAAGCGCATAACAAAACGCACCAAACGCGGCCATCAGACCACCAAAGCCAGCAGTCATTGGTCTAATCGGGCAACAAGAGCGGCGCTATTCATCCGCGACAAGCTGATCCAGGAAGCGTTCTGCCGACATGATTTCACGCATGGGCAGCTTTTCCTGCTGCTGCATAAGCTCTGTCGTGTATGTCAGCCCCTTGCCATCCCAGAACCACCAGTAAATGATCTCGCCCTTCTTATCCCGAATGGGCATTCTGAAAATTGGGAACTCCCTTTCAGCACGGGGAATTTCAACCGTACCCACCCGGGCGTGTTTCAGCCCGAGCTTTTTCAGAACACCACTCAAAGGCACCATCGCGATGGGCGAGGCCTCGCGTGCCAGAACGGTTACAGCTTCGGGCCGTTTCTGGAATGGGCCTTTCAAGAACTTCACGACCGGGGGATAGCTGGGATGCGTATGCGTAAGCTGCACATAAGCCAAACCAGCAGATGTTTCGATCTCAACAATGTCGCCAGGTTGATAATCTTCCATTCTCGGCATTCCTCTTACAGGCTATAGGCTTCCAGGGTCGACGGATGGAACAGCTCTTCGATCTCCACACGGCGCGGCGACAAGCCCTGGCTTACGTGGTAGTCCAAAAACTTGTTGAGCACATGCGCATTTCCACTGACGCCATAGCTCCAAGGGTCATCCCCCATCAGCGCGTGGACACGGTTGAGATTGTCCTCCACGAAGGGCATCGTCACCTTGGTGGCAGATGTGTCCGAAAGGGCCTCTTCGGCCAACCGTTTTGACTGCGTAAATGCCTTGAGCAATGCCGCGGGCAAGAACGGGTATTCTTCTGCCAGGCTCCGGCGTACGCCCAGTACGTGCATGATCGGGAAGATTTTGGTTTTCTCGAAGTAATATTCCGCCGCTGTAATGCTGTCTACGAACAGTCGCCCAACATGCGGATGACGTTCAGCAAAGCAACGCGGCCAGCGCGGCCCGATAAAGCCATCAATTTCACCCGCTTCAAGCATGCTGTTCAGCGTGCTACCTTCTGGGGCTTCCTCCATACGAATGTCATCGGGCAACTGAACCTTGATTTTTTCAGGCCGGCCGGGTGTGTCCATGCCGCCGCGCACCCAGATGATATCCGAGGGCTTAACGCCATATTCCTCTTCCAGGATACCACGCACCCAAACGTTAGCTGAAAGCTGATATTCGGCGATACCGATACGTTTGCCCTTCAGGTCTTCTGGTTTGTTAATCCCTTTGTCCGTGCGGATATAGACAGAGGTGTGACGGAACGCACGGCTCAGGAAGACCGGGATTGCCACATAATGCGGATTCCCTCGGGCAACCGAAATCGAATAGGACGACAGCGAGATCTCGCTGATATCGAAAGCCTCGTGGCGGAACGCGCGAAAGAACATTTCTTCCGGCGACAACAGCATCGGAACCGGGTCTACTCCGTCGATCTGAACACGCCCATCCACGATTGCCCGTGTGCGGTCATAGTTACCCATTGCAAGGGAAAGTTTGAGATTGCTCATCCTGTCGGCTCCTAGTGATTTGTTTTACATTGCCGCTGAAGATCGACCGCTTGTCCGGTCTCTGCGGATTGCAAGATCGCGTGGCAAACCTCCAGGCTTGCCAGCCCCCATTCCCCTGTTTGGTCGGGGGCCTTGTTATGACGCACGGCATCCACCAGCGCATCCAGAACGGTTCTGCGTGGTGCCGGTCCGAATTTGGCTTCGATAAAGCCGCGTTCGGTGTCACCGAACACTTCTATCCCATCCGGGGTCAGTCGCAGATCGGCACGGTCACAAAGCGCGATCACCGGACCGAAATGTTCGTTATGTTCAGCCTCAATCGTCGTGCCGCTGCCGAATGTTCGTGTAGTTTTCAGCCGGACCTCGTCATCAGGGTTGAGATCCAGCAAAGCACGCCTTGCTCCACCGTAAGCCCCTTCTGATTTACGCTGTCCAAGCTCTCCGACATTGTTCATCCAGATATCACTGTCGAAATGCGCATAGCCCGAGTACGTCATGTTCGCGACACACCCCCCGGCAAAATTCATCAGTGCAGTGAATGCGCCCTCGGTCGGGCGCTTGGGATCCCATGCGCCCGTCATGGCATAAATTTTTTCGGCCATGCCGCCGGCAAGCCTGCGAACCACATCAATCTGGTGGATCGCCTGACTGAACAGCACGCCCCCACCCTCTTCGGTTCGCAGCTCTTCCGGGCGACGCGGACGATAGAGGAAGTCCGTATAGTTAAAGGCCTGGATCATGCGCAACTGACCGAACTTTCCGCTGGAAATAAGTTGCGTGGCCAATTCAACCGGCGGGTCGAAACTGTGACTCGGCCCAACTATCAAATGCACCCCAGCCTCCTTGGCTGCGGACACCATTACTTCGGCATCCTCCATCGAAACGGCCAACGGCTTTTCGACAAGGATATGTTTGCCCGCGCGCGCCGCAGCTAACACATGATCCACATGCATCTGGTGCGGCGTCGCAATGTAAATGGCCTCAACGTCAGGGTCTGCGCACAATTCCTCGACGGTGGCATACCCTGTGCCACCGTACTCTTTTTCGAATGCGTCGCGGCTTTCCTCCCTTGGGGCGGCGGCAGCCGTCAGCTTCACACGGGTGTCGGCATCAAACGAAGGCACCATGAGCATGAAAGCACGCCCAAGCCCCGCCACGCCAAGACGAACGGGATCAGAGGTCAAGAACCAGCCTCCCGGATTTGGCGCGCGAAACGCAAATCATGATCTGGCTGCCTTTTTCTTCTTCCATCAGCACCATATCACGATGATCTGCCTCGCCTTCCAGTAGGCGGGTTTTACAAGTACCGCACGTGCCACTTTCGCAAGAACTGCTTGTTGCGAAGCCAGCATCACGCAGTGCTTCGAGGATAGAACGATCCTCAGGAACAGTAACCGTTTGGCCGCTTTTCTTCAGCTCGACTTCGAAAGCAACGTCATCCTGACGAACCACATCAACAGGCTTGAAATCCTCGAAGTGGACACGGCCTTCGGGCCAGTGACCCGAGAAAGCTTTGATTTCTTCCATCAGCGGTTTGGGTCCGCAGCAGAAGACATGGGTCGCGCGCGGCGTCACCAGATCGTCCCAGAAATCATAGACAGCGTTCGGATCGCCGTCATCGTGGTGCACGATGATCCGGCCTTCGAAATCTTTCATCAGCTCATCAAGATAGGCCGATTCTTCCGCGCTCCGGCTTACGTAAATGATCCGAAGCATCTTACCTTTCTTATCCAGATAACGCGCCATCGAATAGATTGGCGTGATACCGATACCGCCGGCAATCAAGAGGTATTTCTGCACATCCGTCAGCGGGAAATCGTTTTCCGGGTGCTCGATATTCAACTCTGTCCCGACAACAGCTTGCTCATGCATGGAGGCAGACCCCCCGCGCGACTGCGGCTCTCGCTTGATGGCGACCACATATTCTTTTGGGTCGCTCCCATCATTTACCAGAGAGTATCGGCGCATAGCACCCGATGGTGTCTCGATCGTGATATGTGCACCTGGGTTGAACTCTGGCAGGGACTCGCCGCCAACCGGAGCCAAAGTGAATTCTGCAATAGTAGGTGTCAGATCGCGCCGTTTTTCGACGCGCATTTTGATCTGCTCCATGGGGTCCTCCCGTCCGTTCGCTTCCGAAATATAATTAGATAGCTAAGTTCAAGATGTCAACTGGACGCACCGCCCAGCCACGCGCTAATTGTGTCTAGAAATCACATATTTGGCCCTAAACGGTCTTCTCGTCCGCCAATATCCTTGGCCGACATGACAACCCCTGCTTCAGACAGGTCCGAAACGCCATGACATCCCGTAAAAATCATGGTCCTGCGCATCTCGTCTTCGAGAATCGAAAGCGCGCTGGAAACCCCCGCACGCCCCCGCGCCGCCAGGCCGTAAAGAGGTGCCCTGCCCAGCAGCACAGCGTCCGCCCCCAACGCAAGCGCCTTGACGATATCACTGCCGCGCCGAACACCACCATCAAGCAAAACTGTCATATGTTGGTCCAAGACGGACACAATCTCTGAAAGAATTTCAATCGTCGCCGGAGCTCCATCAAGCTGCCTGCCACCGTGGTTGGAAACAACCACCCCATCAGCGCCTTCGCGTTGTGCGGCCATTGCATCCTCAGCACACATGATCCCCTTAATCACAAGTGGCTCCTGCCACAGCTTCCGAAGACGCCTTACATCGTCCCAGGAAAAATTCGGGTTTCGTTGCGCCCGCGTAAATTCGGCAAGCGCCTTGTCGCTGACATCATCCCCCTAAAAGGCCGCCAGATTTTGCAGTCGCGGCCTATGTTGGCTCAGCCATACGGATTTGAACCATCTCGGATGCAACAATCCGTCCAATACGACAGAGGGGCTCATGCGGATTTCATGCGCGAAACCATGCCGCAAATCCCTCTCTCTTTTGCCACCCACCAACGAGTCGACAGTGATTACAAGAACACTGTAGCCCGCAGCCGACGCCCGTTCGATCAATGCATTGGAAAATGCTTCTTTGCCCCATGGGTACAGCTGAAACCAAAGTGGCCAATTATTTTTCTACGCGATTTCTTCCATAGTCGTGTTTGACGCTGTCGAAACCGTAAATGCGACCCCGGCCTGCTTTGCTGCGGCTGCAAGGTGCAAGTCCCCTTCTGGCCAATAAAGCCCGTTCAGGCCGGTTGGTCCGATTTGGAAAGGCGCCGCATACTTCTGACCGAACAGCGTGACAGAGAGATCGACATCCCCACCCTTGAGAATACGTGGCTTGAGTCGGATATCATCAAATGCGCTACGGTTCCTGTGCAGCGTGATTTCGCTCTCGGCACCACCATCCAGAAAATCAAATACCACACGGGGCAAACTCCGCCTGGCTCGGGTGCGAAAATCTTCGATGTTTACTTCTTGCCGCATCCGGCCTCCTGCCTCCTGCCAATTTCAACATGGCCACCAACCATGCTCAGGGCCAGAATCAAAATCCGCCCAAGGTCTATGCGGCCCCGGGCGGATCTGTTTGCAAACGTCGGACCGGTTATTCAGCTGCGGCTGTTTTGCCCGAAGTATTCAGCAAGGTGCGCCAATCCACATCTTTCGGATAAACGCCTTCATGAGAGTTGATCATGCTTTGCGGGATTTCATAATCGGTGCCGATTGCTTTGCCACCCTCTGCCACTTTCTTGGCGGCATCCGCCATCAAGCGACGGAACTCGACGATAGCCAGGTCCGAAGCACCAAGCACATCGGTATGGCGCTGAACGCGCGCGCCCATCGACACCCACATGGCGATATCTTGGTTCGGAATACCTTTGATCCCAGTGAAGTTACCTTCTTTCATGGCATCACGGTCTTGCAAGAAGTCGTTCTCGACAGTCCGCAGGCAGCGCCACTTGTCGTCAACATCCACTCCTGGAACAGCATGGGTAAACTTGCGCCATTCTTCGGTCGACGGCACATTCGGGCCATCCCAAGCGATGAAGTGGAACGCGGTCTCTTCATCATTGATCGGCACGATAACGGCCGCCACACGATAGTTGTTGTTCGGTGGGATCAACGAATAGTAGGGCGCAACAAATTCGGTCACACGGATATAGTTATGGGTCGCCGCGTTTTTGATCGGCGTACGGATTGCAGCATAGTGGAACCCGTAGCTGGTTGTCTCTGTCTGCATACGCGGAGACTTGTCCGTCGAGGGACGGTACCAGGATTTTTCATCGGCAGCAGCACCTTCCACGCGGGCCGGAACCATGTCCGACGAGTGCAGCGAGGACGAGTGGGCACTGTCGATCTGACCTTCGTGGATCTGCGCCCAGTTTGCGGGAATGCGGATTTTAAGGATAGCGATCGCCGAATCCTCGCGCGGGGCAAACGCCGGCGGCTGGAATTCAGGCATATCTTCTTTGTCACCCAGCCAGGCCCAAACGAAACCACCCCATTCTTTCACAGGATAAGAGCGATGCTTCACCTTATCCATAAGGGGGCTACCTTCGGGTTCGGAAGACATGGCAACGACATTGCCATCAACATCCATTTTCCACCCGTGATACAGACACCGCAGCCCGCATTCTTCGTTCCGGCCATAGACCAGCGATGCCTTGCGGTGCGGGCAAAGTTCATCAAGCAGGCCAAGACGCCCTTTGGTGTCGCGGAACGCTACATAGCTTTCCCCGAGCACCTCAACACGAAGCGGCTTGCCGTCGGGCTCTTCCACTTCTTCAATCAGGCATACAGGGGTCCAGTGCTGACGCATAAGACGTGCCATCGGTGCATCACCGGTCACGCGCGTCAGCAGTTCATTTTCTTCAGGTGTAAGCATTGAATCTCCTCCACAGGTCGCCGCATCAGAATTTGCGAAATTTTATTGGGAAACGCCATTATTCTTAGCTCTCTAAGTTTAGTCTGTCAATGGTCAGAGCGATATTCCCTTCACCTCACAAGTAAGAAAAACCCACGTAAATAAAACTACTTATGGGTTTGCGAGCAATTGGTATTATTCCGCGCATGATCGGGCCTTGTGTTCATACAGATCTGCTCTGCCGGTTCCTCTCTGGTTGTTCTATGGCCTCGGGATTCGTACACCCCGCTTGCGCAGCTCCCTGCATCGATCAGAATCACCGAAGTGTATTTTGATCAATAACCTCTTGGGCAAAAAAGCCCGCAGACAGTCATCCGAACAGACCGCGATTGGAACCAAAGACGCGGCCTGAAACTTTTCCGTCTCTCAGTCAAAACGGCAAGTAGCCGCCAAACCTGGCGGCCACTTTGGATTCGCATTCAGCACATTACACGTGGCTGACGTTACCCGCTTGCGGGGACTTCTTCCTTCAACAAGGCCTGTCGTCCAACCAGAGCGATGATAAGCAAGGTACACACAATTGAGACCGCGAAGTACGGGCTAACCGCGCCAATTGCAAAAATCGTCAGGAGACCTCGCTCCAACGAGCTGAGCTGGGTTTTGATAAAGCCTTCCATTGACGCCGAGACTGCAAGAGCACCAGCAACGGCACCAATAACAGCAAGCGTATTTGCCAACGGACCAAGCTCAAGAACGATGCCGGGGTTCCAGACAAAAGCGAACGGCAGAAGGAAGCCAACAATTGCAAGCCGCACAGCCGAGAATGCGATCTTGAATGGATCGTCATCAGCAATCGCAGACGCTGCGATTGCAGCCACAGCGATTGGCGGCGTCAGAGCAGACAGGATTGCATAGTAGAGCAGGAACATCTGGCTCGGCAGCAGAGGGAAACCCAGCTTGGAAAGAGCGGGGCCGACAAGCACAGCCGCCAGAATATACGCACTCGGAGTCGGCATACCCAAGCCCAGCACAATGGTCACCACAGCAGCAATCACTAGCGTCAACAGCGGCTGCGCATTACTGACCGTCAGGATCACGTTAGCCGATTTCATCCCCAATCCTGTCATAGACAGGCCACCAATAACCAGACCAGCAGCAGCACATGCCCCAGCGACAGGCAAAATTTGCAGGGTGGTTGTGCCAAGGCCTTCCACCATTGCCCACAACGACATCCGCGTTTGCTTGAGGATCATCGACGCAAGGATTGTCACCAGAACACCGACACCTGCGGTGAAGGTCGGCGAATAGCCAAGTATCAGCGCCACAATGATCCCGATAATGGGCAGCAAGAAAACCCAGCCGGTTCTGAACGTTTCCTTCGTCGTCGGGATTTCATCCTGAGAAGGCCGCAGATCGTATTTCACTGCGCGGAAGTGCACCTGGGTAAACACGCCCATATAGTACAGCAACGCAGGAATAAGCGCGGCAAGCACGATCGCATTGTACGAGATACCCGAATACTCTGCCATGATGAAGGCAGCCGAACCCATAATCGGCGGCATGGCACTGCCCCCCGTGGACGCCGCAACTTCAACCGCACCCGCAAACCGGGCCTTATAGCCCAAGCGCTTCATCACCGGGATCGTGATGGACCCCGTGGCCACAACATCCGAGGTTGGGCTACCAGACATGGTTCCATACAGACCCGACGAAATGATGGCGATCTTTGCAGGGCCGCCTCGTGCGCCCCCGGTGACCAGAGCCGCCAGGTTGAAAAAGAAGTCCCCTCCCCCAGCCTTGGCAAGGAAAGTCCCGAACATCACGAACAGGAAGACGTAACTTGCCACAACCTGAAGCGGGACACCGAACAACCCATCTGTGGTGAAGATCAGAATATCGAGCAGATAGCTGAACTCGCTGACGCGATGCCCGAACGGCGGCGGCAGAAGATAGCCAAAAAGGTTGTAAATCAGGAACAGCATCACAACGCCTGTCAGCCCCAAGCCAGTTGTCCGGCGCGTGGCTTCGATGGTCAGGAACAGCAGTGACGACCCAAAGAACAACTGATCCGTCGTGAACTGGTCCAGCAGGCTGATACGGTCCGAAATCTCGCCAGAGCTTACATAGAAGTAAATCCCGCAGGCCAAGCTGAGCGCAGACAACATCCAGTCATAAAATGGAATGCTATCTGGCGCTTTCGCGGTTGCACCAATCGCCAAGAAGAGAATCGTGAAAATCCCGGATACGAACAGGATCCCCTGAATGAGCGGGTCTGCGATAATGAACAGATTAGAGTGAATCACCCATGCCGCGAACGCCGCGGCCAGAACCATGACGACGGTCCGCATGGGTGGCTCTAGCTTCCGACGGCGTCCAGTTTCGGTAAGAGAAGGGAAATTCATGCTGGCACCATTTCCATGTTTGTGAGGTTTGGTCAGCTTTGAGTGCGCAAAATCATCCTACTGCCCGTGATCAGCACGGCCAGAGCACGACAGAGGCACTCTTGCAAACGAATCCGGTGCGCTTTGGTCAGCGCACCGGCATTGTTTTCCGAAGGCTTACTTGAGAAGCCCCAGCTCCATGTAGGCGCGCTTCGCGCCCGGGTGGAACGGCAGCGTTCTCTGCGAAACCAGCAACTCAGTTGAGAGCTGTTTCATTGCGTTATGAACGCCGCGGATTTCATCAATGTTCGAGGCAATGCTCTTGGCCAGCATGTAACCGGTTTCTTCGGGCAAGGCATCAGAGGTGATTACCATCGCGCCAAGTGCCAGCGTGATAACATCGGAAGTCTGGTTCTTATAGTTTCCGGCGGGAATGACGTAGGTCCCGGTGCCAAAACGCTCATTGGTCTTTTCGATGATATCCTGAGGCACGCTCAGCAGAACAACGTCGTTGCCTTCATCAACCTTGCGGAACGACGAGTGCCCAACGAAGATACCGTTGATCACCATATCCGTACGGCCATCGCTGATCAGGTCTGCCTGCTGGGACGAACCGCCACGCACCAGAACGCCGCCATTCGCTTCAATCGTTCCTTCGTCATAGCCTGCTTCTTCCAGCATGAAAGTGGCAATATTGGCCACGATGTTACCTGCGTTGTTGTTCGCCACACGGATTGCAGCGCCCGACTTCGCCAAGTCGTCGATGCTGTCGATGTTATACTCTTCGGCAAGAGACTTCTTGATGAAGAAATGCATCGGGGCCCAGTTGTACATGTACCCGATTGCCTGAAGGTTCTCGATGGGCGCCTTGAACGGCTCATCACCCGCTAGCGCCAGCTTGATTTCTGCATCATGGGCCAGACCCAGATCGGTCCGGTTTGCACCCAGCAGACCGATATTTGCGAAACCGCCACCAGTGGCCTGGTAGGTCACGACACCGCTTGCATCGTCAACCTTCACAGCCCGGTCGATCCCTGCGCCCAGCAGCGACCAAAGACCTGACGGACTCCCCCCGGACAACGTGACGTTGACGCTGTCCGCCATGACGCCGGTCCCGATAACGGAGATGCTCAGCGCCGCAACGGCAGCCTTGATTTGCTTTTTCATGGTTTCCTCCCTGTCATATTATCATAGATTTCTAAATTTAGATATCTATCTTATAGATCATTATTAAAAACCGAACTTTGCGTCAACCATGATCGAAACCGAGACACCGTCCAAAAATTTAGGTTAAGAACTGCGAATGGCTTGAACGCTCTCGCAGAGCATCCAAACCCCTACTCACATAAGGTTGCAGCACGCCCAAGGCCTAGCACAAGACTATTCCGAACTCTCTCAGAGCTTCCCCAAAACCATACATCTCAGCGGAAGTAGCCCAACGGAATCACCCGAGCCTAAAAGGCCCGGCTATCGCAGATGAAGCTAAAGAGACCTTCAGGATCCAAGGTTACTTCTGGTCGGTGGGACGCGGACACCGCTCAAAGCAGCTTTTTCCTCATCATCTTCGAGGTTTCGAATCATTACAGCAAGGGCCTTGCGCAATGTTTTCTCTTCGGCACCACTCAGGCCTCTGATGGCGGCGTTATTCACTTCGTGTGCCAAAGGCTCCAGGAGCTCCCGCAACTCCCAACCTTTTTCCGTGAGGAAAGCATGCTGACGACGACGGTTCCCAGCCACATTGCGGCGTTCAATATATCCAAGCTCTTCCATTCGGCTGAGTGCAGTATGCGCAGTAGGCTCTGTCAGATGTGCTCTTTCGCTTAACTCTCGTTGCGACAAACCATCTTCCTGCCAAAGGATTCGAAGGAATATCCACTGCCCGAAAGTCACATTTTGCGTCTGTAACCGCAGCTGCAACGCACGGTTAAACCCTCTTGCCGCAAGACGTACCAAGCGAGCAATGCGCTCGTTATATTGGGTCAAACCGTCGTCTTTCAACGCGGAATCAGATTTTTCGTTCATGTATGCTCAGACCACAAACATCTATTGCCCAAAATCAGTTCTGGGCTTCTACAGGTCCGAGACTATCCCTGTCATCTTACGAAGATGCAAGCCTCAACAATGTCACTACTTTTACAGCTAGTGACATGCGGTGCGCGCAAACCGACGTAAATCTTGCAGCAAACCCTGCTTACAACTTTTCGATTTTTTCTCTCCATATTTTTCGATTTGGGGGTTTCTGCGCGCTTGATGCGTGTTGCGTTTTCGACGAAGATGTCGGGCAAGACGGTGTAGAGCTCAATGGTGTGTCCCGGGATATGCGGGGGGAGGATCACCCGGTCGAAGCCGCGCAGCGGGCGGGCAGCGGTTCGGTTTCCGTCACGCCTAGCCTAGCACCGGCTAGGTGTCCTGCTGTCATCACCCGCACCCGCGCATCCTCATCAATGAAACCCCGCGCGAGGTGTTGATTAACACCGCATCCGGCTTCATCATGCGCAGTTCGGCCTCGCAGATCATTCCTCGTGTCAGCGCGTTCAACGGCACATGGAGGCTCACCAACATCACACATGGCCAGAAGCTCAGCGCGTTTCACCAGCCCCACGCCCGTAGGTGCGGTGTCCGGTATCAGGAACGGATCGTGCACCAGTATCTGTGCCGGATCTGTGCCGGCTCGAACGCCAACTGTCGCTCGATCACCCGGTCCTATCCGCCCCGAATCGATCAATCCGATCGCCCGGCCTCGCACCATCCGCGCAAATATCTGTTGCGGTCGGCCCGCATTCTCGCGCAGCAGGCGCTCGGATTCATGCAGCCGGTACAGCAGCACCAGCATCAGCATCCCTATCGCTTCGGGCATCCCCAAAAAGTTCTCGGGCGTTACACCATTCGTCACGATCAGACCGCGCGCGGCACAGGCCTCCCAGATCTCCCGCACCCACCCCGATCGTTGGAAGTACTAGCGCCCGCAGCCGTGGCGAGGCGTCCAGATCCGCGTCGCTCAGCCCCGACCGCGAACTGACCACGATGATAGCAACGTCCGACAGCAGCGCCTGCCGCTGTTCCTCCGTCAGCCGCAGCGGAACACCTAGGGTGATCTGGGGGCCGCGAACGACCTCCCAGCCTTCGGTCCGCAGACGATCCGAACCCTCGAAGTCCAGTGGGTGACGGAAGTGCCACGCCTCGCCCGCCCAGCCCAACGGCAAACACACAAAGCTGGCACAGACACCTTCCAGACCTTCGCCAAGCGCCCCGGCCTGCGTCATGATATCAAGCTCAACCTCTGCATCGGGGGCGTTCAGCGCAGGTTTGATCGGTAAATCACCGGGCATCTCGCCCGCCCCTACACCCAGAGCATCGGCAATCGCATGCATCGCAACATCCGGACCGCAGGCAGCGCTTGATGCTCCATCCCCCAGCCATTGTGCAGCTGATAATCCAGCGACGCCTGGATCACCTGCGCCTTCACATCGCCCGCCAGTTTCAGCGTGCCCGCGACATCCAGCCAGTCCAGGCTCAGGATCACATCCGCCTCGCGCAGCACCGCGCCCGCCGCATCGTCAATGAAGAAGGCCGGTTTGCCGCGATGCTGCGGGTGATCCGTCGGGAAGGACGCCCCGTTCCGGATATCCGTCAGAACCTTCGCCCCAGCGCCTTGGCGTTCTTCGGCAGATCTGCCGCCCGCGCCACTCCTTCGGCCGAGGGTGCCGCCGGAGGCGACGGCTGGTAACGCGCAAAATCTGGCAACTCCGGTGCCTTCTCGTGCTGCTTTTCCTGGATCGACACGTCGAAGTTCACATAGGTCGGGCCTTTCGGTTCGCTCCACGCGATTACATCCGCACGCAACATCGATTCCAGCGCCGCATCAACCGGCCCCGTCGCCCCATAAATCAGAACCGGCACACGGTCGCAGCACACGTTGAAGATCGCCATCGTACCATGCATCAGACCCACGTTGCTGTGCAGGATCACCGCCAATGGCTCCCCCGCCACCTTCGCATAGCCATGCGCAATCGCAACCGCATGCTCTTCGTGCAGACACAACAGCATCTGCGGATCTTCATTGCCAAGGTGGTTCACAAGGCTGTCGTGCAAACCCCGAAAGCTCGACCCCGGGTTCAG
Source organism: Pseudophaeobacter sp. 1A09344 (assembly GCF_041008745.1). Lineage (NCBI taxonomy): Bacteria > Pseudomonadati > Pseudomonadota > Alphaproteobacteria > Rhodobacterales > Roseobacteraceae > Pseudophaeobacter > Pseudophaeobacter sp. 1A09344. The sequence goes on along the minus strand of NZ_JAXGFS010000017.1, from coordinate 3,938 downwards.
TGCAACATACTTCACTCACCCCCAAACCTCGCAATATATCCGCAAATACATCGCTACCCCACACCCCCAAACTATCCGACGATACTGGGCGCTCAACCTGATACAGCCTGTGGTCTGTCATGTGTCTTGACCTTTCCTTATGAAGTGTTGATGCAACAGCGCCCCATTTTGAAAGGCGTACGCAATAGGTATCCATTGCCCGCCGAAAGGGCGGGCATTTTGCATTTCAGACGGTCTGGAGCGGCTCAGAGGATCAGAAATCCAAACCGAAATCGACGGTTCCCGCCGAATGGGTCAAAGCACCGGAGGAAATATAATCCACATTTGCCGATGCGATTTCGCGCAAACGGCCAAGGGTCACATTCCCGCTGGCTTCGGTCTTCGCCCGCCCGTCAATGCGCTTTACAGCTTCGGCCATGTCTTCGGTCGACATATTGTCGAACATGATGACATCTGCGCCCCCGGTCTGAAGCACCTCGTCCAACTGATGCAAACCGTCGATCTCGATCTCTACCACGACCATGTGACCCACATTTCGTTGAACGGCTTCCAGCACCTGTTTGATGCCACCAGCCGCTGCGATATGGTTGTCCTTGATCAGGATCGCATCGGACAGGGAAAACCGATGATTGTGGCCGCCGCCATGCAAAATGGCGAGCTTTTCGACAAGTTTCAGCCCCGGTGTGGTTTTGCGTGTACAGGTGATACGTGTCTTGGTACCCGCAAGCTCCTGAACATAGGACGCTGTCAAGGTTGCCGTCCCAGACAACCGTCCGGCAAAGTTCAGGGCAACACGCTCTGCGGCAAGGATCGACGCCGCCGATCCCTCTATACGCATCAACGTATCGCCCGCTTTGCAGGCCGTACCATCCGCCACGACAGTCTCGACCACAAGATTGGGATCAATCAGCCGAAACGCGAGAGAGGCCACCTGCATCCCAGAAACAACCGCGTCCTGCCGTGCACGCATTTGCGCCTTGTAGCGCGTGCCTTCAGGCAGAACGGAACGGGTTGTCACGTCGCCTGCGGCACCCAGGTCCTCCATAATAGCGTTCCGAACCATGGGTTCGAGGATGATATCGGGGACGTTCGCAACATTGCTCATTATTTTTTAGATCCTTATCGGTTTGCAAAAGGGGCAGGAAGGGATGGCCTCATCCCGGCCAAAGCAATCAATACAGAAAAAGCTTTTGGATCCCAGACCCCGTTCGCACATTACCTACGCACCGGGTCACTGACCCGACAGATTGATATGCACATTCTTTTCATGGGTGAAGGAAATCAGTTCGCCAATACCTACTTCGCGCCCGATACCCGATTGCTTGACCCCACCGAACGGGGCACCAAGGAAATGCCGACCGACTTCGTTAACCCAAACAAACCCGGCCTCGACGCGTGCAGCCGTACGATGAGCCATCACCAGATCCCGAGTCCAAATTGCACAGGGCAGCCCAAGCTCAAGTGCATTGACCTCGTTCAGCATGGAATCTTCGTCCGACCATTTGCGAACCGCAAGAACTGGCCCGAAAATCTCTTCACGGGCGATACGCATCTGCGGCGTTACATCCGCAAAAATCGTCGGCGCGATAAAGCTGCCTTTCGCCAGCGGACTATCCGTGACCGCATAACCGCCAGTAACGGCGCGCGCACCCTCACTTTTGGCAGAGTCAATGAAACCCATGACCCGGTCGAACTGCGCACGGCTGACAATCGTGCCTATCGTGGTTTCAGGATCCGTCGGAACGCCCGGCTTATATCTTTCAACAGACTCGGCCAGATAGGAAATGACTTCGTCGTGGATATCCTCGTACAGGAATGCGCGACTTATCGAGCCACAGGACTGGCCGCACCAGCCAAAGTTCATTCTAGCGACAATCGCGTCCGCAATCTTTTTCGGATCACTGTCGGGATAGGCAATCAGCGCGTTCTTGCCACCCAGTTCCAGCAGTACAGGTTTGCCCGTAGCGCTGGCGCTTCGCATCACAGCCCGGCCAGCCGACACAGAGCCAATAAGCGTGACCTTTGCAGCGCCAAGGTGCTCGGCCAGGCCAGCACCTGCCTCTAGATCACCCGGCAACACGTTGAATGTGCCTTTGGGCATCAGGCCATAAACAATCTCTGCCAGGCGCTATGCAGACAAAGGCGCCTGTACCTGCGGCTTGATGATGACAGCGTTCCCTGCCGCCAAAGGCGCCGCCACTTTACCGCCACAAAACATGAACGGATGATTGAACGCCAGGATACGTGCCACAACACTAAGCGGCTGGCGCAGGGTCATATTCACCCGATCCGGCCCCAAAGGGATCGTGTCGCCCTTCATTTCAGTCACAAGACCGGCGAAAAACTCCATCTGGGCCGCCGCGATGGCCGCGTCGCCGCGCACCTCGGTATATGGGTTGCCGCAATTGGCCGCGTCCATCATCGCAAGCTCATCTCCGCGCTTGTGCAAGAGAGCCGCGATTTCCTGCAGAATACTGGCACGCTCAAGAGGAGCAACATCACGCCATTCCTTCAAACACGCAGGCGCTACGTCCACCTCGGCCCGGGTCGCCGCAGCCACTAATCCGATCAGCTGACCTGTGCCCGGGTTAAAAGTCTCCTCGTAATTTCCTGCGCTTGGCGGAACCCATGCGCCCCCACAATACAGCTGCTCCTTACCAGAGAGAGCATGGTTTGCATCCATATTCACCATGCGCATATGACGTTTCCTCCCGCGATTGCCCTTGATTACTTAGATTACTAATATATTCAACCAATGAACCCCATCGCCTGCCAAGTGAAATCGTTGCGCGTATGAAAGGTTTTCGCCGGGCGGCACGCAGGTTAGCTGCCCTGTCAGGCACCCCCCACCGGGTGCCGCTGATCGCTAGCGCATCGGCTGGGGTGACTAATGCCTTCCAAGCTACCAACATTCAAGTGAAATATTGGACCCTCCACTAGCAAGCAAATTACCGCCATACGCTCACTATCTGCTATATTAGATCACTAATTATTCGCGTAAATACTCTCTTGGATTGAATTATTTTCTGGGCATTCAATTGATTAAGAAAAAGACAGCCTGGCCCTTTCAGGAAGGGTTTATCATCAACGGAACGGCGGAAACCCATGTGTTTACCGACTACCGCTGGAATGATGGAAGCGTGAGCCGCCGCCAGTTTGTGGATCCAAACAGTTACGACCACACGCGTATCACAGTACGGCCGATTTCACTAAAGCTGCCAAGCAGCCAGGATCAGTAGGAGAACCACTCCGAGTGACCCACCGTGCCCTCGTAGTCTCCGTATTCGACCATGATGCTGCGCAAATAGAAGTACGAGGAACTTCCGCCGCTCGGAAAGGCAATCTCCTGCCCGCTTTCCGAGATGAATGTCACGGGCCAGGGCGTGTGGGATCGGTAGACCCGCTGGATGTACCGGCAGGTGCGGTTCTCTCGGTCGCAGGAACGAAGCGACCAGTCCCAATACCGATCACCTCCCCTTTCTCTATAGGCTTGACCGGTGAACCAGATCACATGGGTCCGGTTCAGCCATTCGTATTCAGGCAAGTTGGTGTCGAGCTCGCCCTCGCCGCCGGGTCCGCCCAGTTCGGCCGGCACATGGGCAAAGGTGCAGACCCCGAAGGGCGGCAGGCTCGGCCAGGGTGTGATGCGGCGGATCATGGTGCGATAGGCGCGCGCGCAGACCGCGCTCGGGGGGAAGCCTCCCGCCATGCAGAGCATGATGGCGCAGTCGACGTCATAGGCCCGCGCTTTCTCCGGGGCTCCGAACACCGCCATCACTCCCATTGCAGCTGCCATCATCTGTCGCTTCATGTCGCTCTCCCGCAAAAGTTGCGCAGACTATCGCGCAATATGTGTTTATCTGCAATATGTCGTATTGACTCCATATGACTTTATGGCCTTAGTGTCGTGAAGTAGAAGGGCTCTCGTGGGGAGAGTC
>NZ_JAXGFS010000016.1:0-79168 GCF_041008745.1 Pseudophaeobacter sp. 1A09344 | reverse complement strand
CCCTTGCCACGCGAGGTCACGAAGATGAATTCCTTGATCCCCGCCTCGCGAGCCTCGTCGATGGCATATTGCACCAGAGGGCGATCCACCAGCGTCATGATTTCCTTGGGCACCGATTTGGTCGCAGGCAAAAACCGTGTGCCCAGACCCGCCACAGGGAAAATCGCCTTCGTCACTTTTTTTCGCATCAAGAATTTTTCCCGTTATTGTAAACAATGCACGTTTTCACAAAAACATGAGCGAACCACAATGGCGACCTTTCTAAGGCTGGTCGGCGCATCATCTGCCCTAACCGCGGCGGAAGATATTGCCGATGGTCTGGAACACCAGGTCGAAATCATAGCACATGTTGCGGTGGCGCTGATAAATCAGATCGAGCCGCGCCTTGGCGGGCACGCAGGTGCGGGAATAGACCGCATCGGTTTCCTCGGGGCTGTTGCAGCGTTCCAGCAGCGCCGCCTCGTGCTTGTGATAAGTGATCGACGCAAGCCCGGTAACACCGGGACGGCTTTTCAGCACCTTTTCATAGACTTCGGGATGGGCCTCCACATATTGGCGCAGCGGCGGGCGCGGCCCGACAAAGCTGAGATCGCCCTTGAGGATGTTCCAGAGCTGGGGAAATTCATCCAGCCGCTTGCGCCGCAGCCAGGCGCCGGTGCGGGTGATGCGCGCAGCCTTGTCGCCGCCGGAGACGCCCGCGTCCTCGGCCACCACGGTCATGGTGCGGAGCTTCCAGAGATCAAAGGGCTGGTCCGGCGTTTTCATCCGCTCTGCCACATAAAACAGCGGTCGCCCTTCCTTCAGCAGCAGCCAGAGCAGCAGCAACAGCAGAATCGGCCCCAGAATCACGATCAGCAGCGTGGCAAAGAAAAGATCGAAAAGGCGTTTGTCCCAGGTCATGTCTCAGCTTTCGTCCCTCAGCGCGGCCCATTCGGCCACCAGCTGCGCCGGATCGGCAGGGGGCAGCGGCACATCCGGCGGCAGCAACCCGGCCAGCCGGGTCACCTCCAGCGCAACCTCGGGGATGGCGCTATCGGGCGCCGGGCGCAAGCTGAAATCCAGCCTTGCCGCGCGCAGCAGATCGCCCATGGCAACTGGGCTGGGCTGAGCCACGTTCACCACCTCAGGCAGACCCCGGTGCTGCACCAGCGCCGCCAGCAACTGCGCCAGCATCCGCACCCCGATATAGCTGCGCCGGGGCGTCGTGCCATCGGCGAAACGGTCCAGCTGAAACCCGGGGCGCCAGCCGCCGAGAATGGCATCGAGCCCCGCGATATTGCCGATCCTGAGGGCGGTGACCGCAACCCCGACCTCTGCCCCCAGCCTGAGGGCCTGCGCCTCCATCTCGGCCTTGGCGGCGCCATAGGGGGTGGCCGGATGCAGTGGCGCCTCTTCGGGCAAGGTTCCAGGCTGATTGCCGTAGACCGCCGCCGAAGAGGCCAGCAACACCCGCGTCTTTCTGTCACTGACCCGGGTACTTGCCTGCGCCGCCCTGATAGAAGCTTCGGCAAGGCGGGCATTGTCATCGAGATCGCCGCCGTGGCCCGGGGTGACGCCAGCGAGGCAGAGGATCGTATCGACGCCCTCGGCGGCCCGCACCAGAGTCGCGGGATCTTCCAGCGGCGCAAGGATATGCCAGGCGTCATCTATGGCAGGATTGGCCGGGGAACGGCGCGCCTGCCAGCGCAGATCGCGGCCCGGCAGCAAAGCCGGCCAGTCCCGGCGCAACACCCCGCCGATCCGCCCTGCGGCGCCGAGCACCAGAATGGCCAGGGCGGCGGGATCCGCCCCCGATTCTGCCTCCATAGGTGTTGACGCTTGTTGTTGACGCATGGCACAGGCCCAGTATCTTGCTCGAATAATAACCACAGGTCCGAAACCGGATCAGAAATCAAGCCGTTTCCGGACAGGGACCTCATGCGCTCTTTCATTTCACTGCTCGCCGCCGTCAGCCTCGTTTTTTTGTCGGCGGCCTGTGGCCGCCTGCCAAGCGGCGCCCCCGTCAGCGAGGAAATCCTGGCCCAGTCCAGTGAACCGGATGCCGATTTTGCGCTTTATCAGGTCACTCGCGCCTTCCTGCCGACGGTGGGGCAATGGCCGGAAACCGGCCAGAAAGAGCTTTTGGGCTGGATCCGGGCCAGCCAGGGCGCCAAGACCCAGATCATTCAGTCCGGCGATACGCTGACGCTCCGAATCTGGGACAGCAGCGACAATTCCCTGCTGACCTCGCACGAGCAGAAGATGGTGCAGCTGCAGGACGTGCGGGTGGCCTCGAACGGCTCAGTCTTTATGCCCTATGTGGGCAATGTGAACGTGCTGGGGCTGACCCCGGATCTGGCGCGGGAAAAACTGCAGGAAGAGCTGGAAGCCATCGTGCCTTCGGCGCAGCTGCAGCTGGACATGGCCGAAGGGCGCGGCAACTCGGTCGATCTGGTCTCCGGCGTTGCCCGGCCTGGCACCTACCCGATGCCGGACCGCAACTATACGGTGATGGGGCTGATCTCGGCCGGGGGCGGTATTTCCTCCAACCTCAACAACCCGCAGATCCGCCTGGTGCGGGGCAGCAATATCTACGGCACCTCGGTGCAGAACCTGCTGAACAATCCGCGCCTTGATACGCTCCTGCGCGGCGGTGACCGGGTCTTCGTGGAAGAGGACGAACGCTATTTCCTGTCCTTCGGCGCCACCGGCACCGAGGATCTGCATATCTTCACCAAGGACGAGATGTCGGCGATGGACGCGATCTCGGTCTCGGGGGGCTTTCAGGACAGCAAGGCCGATCCCGAAGGGCTGCTGGTCCTGCGTGAATACCCAGCCTCGGCGGTGGCGCCCGGTCAGCGCGGCCCGCGCCACAACCGCGTGGTCTTCACCCTGGATCTGACCACCGCGGACGGGCTGTTTTCCGCCCGTAAGTTCGAGATCAACCCCGGCGATCTGGTCATCGCCACCGAATCCCCGATCAACGATGCGCTGACCGTCTCCAATCTCATCGGCAACTTCTTCGGCGTCTTCAGCCGGGCCGGCGTGCTGTAACGCGCGTCAGTCCAGCAGCCGCTCCAGGTAAGTGCCGTAGTCGTTCTTCTTGAACAGATCGGCGCGGGCCTGCAGCTGCTGGTCGTCAATCCAGCCCTGCTCATAGGCGATTTCCTCAAGGCAGCCGGTCTGCAGCCCCTGGCGTTTGGTCAGGGTGCGCACGAAATTGCCCGCATCCAGAAGCGAGCCATGGGTGCCGGTATCAAGCCAGGCATAGCCGCGGCCCATGGTTTCCACCCGCAGGCTGCCTTCGTCCAGATACATCTGCAGAAGGTCGGTGATCTCCAATTCGCCGCGCGGCGAAGGCTGGACCTGTCGCGCGCGGGTGGGCGCAGAGCCATCAAGGAAATAAAGCCCGGTTACCGCATAATTCGACGGTGGCACCTCGGGCTTTTCGATAATCTCCCGGGCGGTGCCCTGGTCATCGAAATCCACCACGCCATAGCGTTCGGGGTCTGCCACGTGATAGCCAAAGACGGTGCCGCCGCTGGCCTGTTCATCTGCTGCCGCCAGCAGGCTCGGCAGACCATGGCCGAAGAAAATATTGTCGCCCAGCACCAGCGCCGAGGGCGCGCCATCAAGGAAATCCTCGGCCAGGATATAGGCCTGCGCCAGACCATCGGGCGACGGCTGCACCACATAGGTCAGCGAAACACCCCATTGGCTGCCGTCACCAAGGGTGCGCTGGAACTGCTCCTGATCCTGCGGCGTGGTGATGATGCAGATCTCGCGGATGCCTGCCAGCAGCAGCACCGACAGCGGGTAATAGATCATCGGCTTGTCGTAGATCGGCAAAAGCTGTTTCGATACCCCCATGGTGATCGGATACAGCCGGGTGCCCGAGCCCCCCGCCAGAATGATGCCCTTGCGCGTGGTGCTGCGTGCCGTCATGCACTCTCCCCCAGATCTTTCAGAATATCATCAAGGCCCGCCCGCCAGTCGGGGCGGGTGATGCCAAAAACAGTCTCTAACAAGGCGCAATCGAGCCTAGAGTTCAACGGCCGCCTTGCCGGAGTCGGATACTCGCTGGAGGGGATATCCACCACTTCGCACGAAAGGCCCGCGCGGGCAAAGATCTCGCGGGCGAACCCGGCCCAGCTGGTGTCCGGTGTACCTGCAAAATGATAGGTGCCGCTCTTGCCCGGATCCTCGGCCAGTTGCCCGGCGATCGTCATGCAGGCCGCCGCGATGGCGCGCGCCGGGGTCGGGGCGCCGATCTGATCCGCCACGATGGTCAGGCGGTCGCGTTCCTTGCCAAGGCGCAGCATGGTCTTGATGAAATTGTTGCCATGGGCCGAGACCACCCAGGAGGTGCGCAGGATGGCATATGTGCCTCCCGCCGCGCGTACCGCTTCTTCGCCGACCAGTTTGCTGCGACCATAGGCGCCAAGGGGACCGGTCGTATCCTCGGGGCTCCAGGGGATATCGCCGCTGCCGTCAAAGACGTAATCGGTGGAAACGGTGACAAAGGGAATCCCCAGATCAGCGCAGGCGCGGGCCATGGCGGCGGGGGCAACGCCGTTGATCACCGTGGCCAGCTCTTCTTCCCCTTCGGCGCGATCGACGGCGGTATAGGCGGCGGCATTGATCACCACCGCAGGCGCCCGGGCGCGGAGGACCTCCCCGCAGGCATCGGGATCGGAGAGATCCGCCTGATCCCGCCCCAGACAGGTGACGCCGTCAAAGGCCGCCAGTTCGCGGGCCAGCTGGCCGGTTTCTCCGAAGACAAGGATCATGTCCTCTTCCCCCAAACCAAGGGCAGCGCCCGCACCGGGGTGGGCGTGAAACGCCCGCCCATGGGGGCGGGGCGGGCGTTGCCCGGTCTGCTATACGCACCCCGGGCCATCATTCGCCAGTCCCCAGCCGCTGGCCAACGCCGTGACGGTCCTGCAGAGCGCGCCACCAGGCCTCGTTATCCAGATACCATTGCACGGTCTTTGCCAGACCTTCCTCCACCGTCACCGAGGGGCGCCAGCCCAGCTCGTCCCGGATACGGGAAGGATCGATGGCATAGCGCGCGTCATGACCCGGTCGGTCGGTAACAAAGGTGATCTGATCGGCATAGGACTTACCATCACCGCGCGGATGTTTCTCATCAAGGATCGCGCAAAGCGTCTGCACCAGTTCCAGATTGCTACGCTCATTCTCGCCGCCGATATTATAAGACCGCCCCAGCGCGCCCTTCTGCAACACCAGCAACAGCGCATCAGCGTGATCTTCCACGTAAAGCCAGTCGCGGATGTTGGAGCCATCGCCATAGATCGTCAGGGCTTTTCCGGCCAGCGCGTTGAGGATCACCACCGGGATGAGTTTCTCCGGGAAATGATAGGGGCCGTAGTTGTTGGAACAATTGGTCAGCACCACCGGCAGCCCGTAGGTCTCGGACCAGGCGCGGACCAGATGGTCAGAGCTGGCCTTGGACGCCGAATAGGGCGAGCGCGGATCATAGGCGGTGTCTTCGGTGAACATCACCTCGGGGTCATTGGGCAGCGAGCCATAGACCTCATCGGTAGAGATGTGATGGAAGCGGAAGCCCTCGGGGCGGTCATTTTCGATCCAGTATTTGCGCGCTGCCTCCAGCATGTTGAAGGTGCCGGTGATATTGGTCTCGATGAAATCGCCCGGCCCGTCGATCGAGCGGTCCACATGGCTTTCGGCGGCCAGATGCATCACCGCATCGGGCTCATGCGCGGCAAAGACCCGGTCGAGCGCGGCGCGGTCGCGGATGTCGGCATGTTCAAAAGCGTAATCCGGGCTCTCTGCCACCCCGGCCACATTCTCAAGACAGGCGGCATAGGTCAGCGCATCAAGGTTCACCACCTGATGGCCCCGGGCAATCGCCAGGCGCACCACGGCAGAGCCGATAAATCCGGCGCCGCCGGTCACGAGTATCTTCATGGGTTATCCTTCCCAGACAAACGGGCTGTCGAAATCTGCCAGCGCGCCGGCGGCGGCGTCCTTATCCGACAGGACCGGCGTGCCCTTAAAGCCCCAGTCGATACCGCAGCTGTCCCAGGCCACGGCGCCATCACACTCGGGCGCGTAGTAATCCGTGCATTTGTAGATGATCTCGGTCTCGGGCACCCGGGTGATGAAGCCGTGCAGGAAGCCCTTGGGCACCAGGAGCTGCTTGCCGTTTTCCGCGCTCAACTCGATCCCGAACCATTTGCCATAGCTGGGCGAGCCCTTGCGGATATCCACCGCCACATCAAAAAGCGCCCCGCGCCCACAGCGCACCAGCTTGTCCTGGGCATGGGGCGGCGCCTGGAAATGCAGCCCCCGCAGGGTGCCCACCTGCGCGGACAGCGAATGATTATCCTGCACGAAATCGAAATCCAGCCCGTGGTCTGCCATCCGCTGCCGGTTCCAGCTTTCGCTGAAAAAGCCGCGGGCATCCCCGAACCGCTGCGGTGTCAGGACCTTCAGTCCCGGCATGCCTGTCTCTTCGATCTGCATCCTGTCCGTCCCGATCTGGATGATCTTTTCCTGCCGCAGTCCTAGCCGCTCCGGCGCCCCCGCGCCAGTCATCAGGCCAGTGATCAAGCCAGCCTTCAGCTCTGCCTCCGCAACCGCAGCGCGGAGGGCCTGCCCCTTCTGCTCTGTAAAACCGGCAACCCCATGACCAGCCCATGACCACCTCATGACACGGAGACGACAGAACCGGGGCGCTCAGCCGCAATCCGGTTGCGCCAGCCGCCCCCGCAGGGCAAGCATGCAAAAAACATTCCTAAGACGGTGTCAAAATCGCCCATGAAATTTCTCTTTGTCCATCAGAACATGCCCGGCCAGTACCGGGAATTGATCACCTGGCTGGCAGCGCAGCCCGAGGGTCACGAGATCTATTTCCTGACCCAGCGCAGTGACATCCAGCTGCCCGGCGTCACCACGGTGACCTACAAGGCGCATCATCAGCCCGCCAAGGACGCCTATGGGCTGTCCAAGGACTGGGAGGCCGCCGCCGGCACCGGTATCGGCGCAGCACTGGCGGCGCGGCAGTTGAAAGACGCCCGCGGCTGGAGCCCCGATATCATCATCGGTCACACCGGCTGGGGTGAGCTGACCTTCCTGAAAGAGGTCTGGCCCGAGGTGCCGATGATCGGCTTCTTCGAATATTTCTACCGCACTTCCGGCGGGCTGGTGGGGTTCGACCCGGAAAATCCCCCCAACGACCAGGCCGGCTTTTTTGCCCAGGCCCGCAACACGGTGCCCTATACCAATATCCACACCGTCGATCTCGGCCATACCCCCACCTACTGGCAGCGCGACCGCTTCCCCAAAAGCTTCCATGACCGCATGTACGTCTGCCACGACGGCATCCGCACCGACCGGCTGCACCCCGACCCCGAGGCCTCGATTTCGCTGGGGCGGCTGGATCGCCCGCTAACCCGGGACGACGAGGTGATCACCTATGTCGCCCGCAACATGGAGCGCGCCCGCGGTTTTCACATCATGATGCGCGCCCTACCGAAGATCCTGAAGGAGCGCCCCAACGCCCGCGTCCTGATGATCGGCGGCAATGAGACCTCCTATGGCGCCGAAAGCAAACACCCGGAGGGCCTGCGCGGTGAGATGGAGGATGAGCTGCAAGGCCAAATCGACTGGAGCCGGGTGCATTTCCTCGGCCGCGTCCCCTATGATGCCCTCTGCGACATCATCCGTATCAGCCGCTGCCATATCTATCTTACCATGCCCTTCGTGCTCAGCTGGTCGCTGCTGGAGGCGATGTCGATGCAGGCCACGGTGGTGGCCGCCGATGTGGCGCCGGTGCGCGAGGCCGTCACCCATGGGGAAACCGGCATGCTGGTGGATTTCTTCGACCCCGATGCGCTGGCGGCGCAGGTGGTGGATGTGGTGGCCAACCCAGGATCTTATGCCCATCTTGGCCCCAATGCCCGCGCCCATGTGGTGGAGACCTACGATTTCCTGACCCGCTGCCTGCCGGAACATATCGCGCAGATCAACGCGCTGGTGCCTGAAGAAAAGCGGATCCGGATCTGAGCAAATGTTTCGCGCGCGAAACATTTGAAGGTATCTGCCATGACAAATGACGGGACTAGCCCTCTCTTCTGAGGGCTGGTTTAGAGACGACTTTAAGCTCTTTAGAGACTGTTTCAGGCCTCTCGGGCGCGTTTTTTCACCCAGCCGAGGAAAGCCCCATCCGCCTGGCGCAGGCGCGGGCTGCCCGAACGTTGCCACATGGCGCGCCACTCGGCCTCCAGCGCATAGACATCGGCGCCGGGCATCAGGCTGCGGGCGCGCTCCAGCGTCTCCGGCTTCAGCACCGGCGCGGCGCCCATCCCCATACCGGACGCCGGGGCGACCACCGCGTGTTTCTGGCTGAACCGGATCAGATCGCCCGGCAGCTCTTCCATCGCGTAATCCGGCAAAGGCTGCGCCGCGATCATGTCGCGGATCATCTTGCGGAACACCCGGCGCGGGCTGGCCGATCCGGATTTCTTCAGCAAGGTGTCTACCGAGATGGTCCAGCCTTCCTGACGGCCGCAATGCTTGCGGGTCAGCTCGTAGATGCGCCGCTCCAGCGGTTTGCGCAGGCGGAAGTAATCGCGGCTGAGGGTCAGCACCGATTTCGACAGCACCGCCCGAAACAGCCATTCGCTGAGGGTGACGGCAACGTTGACCATGCGCCCGCCCCGGGCCTTGCGCACGATCTCCCAGCTTTCGATCAGGCCAAAACCCGAGGTGACCTCTTGGCCGCCGGTAACGATATTGGTGGTGATGCGGGTGCCCGCCAGCCGTTCAAAGGATTCGCGCAGCCGCCGGTAGGCATCGCCCGAGGTCTCCCGGTTGGTCGCCACCAGCAGATCATGCGCCTTCAGATGCAATGTGCGGCTGACCTGCCGCCCGGCGTTCAGCGCCGCCATCAGCTGGCTGATGCAGAAGATCAGGATGTCCTTGTCGTGGATCGTCGCCAGCCCCTTGACGCTGGGGGTCACGGTGATCTCGGCGCCGTTGTGTTCATAGTTGAGAATGCGCCGGTCCGGCCGGGTGCCCAGCGAGAACAGCGGATGCTCCATCGAGGCGAGGTCGTTCTTGGGGATCGCATCGAAAATATCGCAGAGGAAGAACGCCCCCTGCTCCGATATCTGCGCCACGGGAGCCTGCATACCCGTTCCGCCTGCTGTGCCCGCAGCTGCCATGATCCCTGCCCTGTCGCTCTGCCTGGCCCCCCGGTTTTCAGGGCGATCATTGCGCCCTCCGGGGTGACTCGTTTTTCGTGGTTTTGATTACGCCCACCCTAAAGTTATCCACATGCCGCCGCAACGGGGTTCCGGAATCGGAACATCGGGGGTTCGGAGTCATATGAACGGGGTTTCAGAGTCACTGCTTCCAGAAAAACACGCCCAATCGCCAATGAAAAAAGGGCTTTGCAGCACCGGGCTTCTTCCCGTAACTATTATATAACTCATAAATAACAGGGCAGAAAAATTTTCAGCCTGGCCCAACGCCTCCAAAACCACGGCTTTCCCCCGCTGCAACAGACGGATTTGCTTAGAAAAAGCAAAAGAGGTGCGCATATTTCTTCCATGTGCGCTGTTTTCTGCTATCTTGCCAAAAAGAGCGCACATCAGGCGTTTCACCCAAGAGGGCTGTACTCTTTCCAGAAGGGCGCAGCGCAGCAGCAAAGAAACCGGCAGCAATCCATGGCACGAGATATCCACAGGAAAGAAACCGGGCGAAAAGACAGCGCCCTGCCCCCCTATTTCAACATTGATCCCGACGCGGCCCTGGCCGAGCTGGAGGCGCCCACCAGCACGGCAGGCTTTGCCGGAATCGCCGAAGGCTGCGCCCGGGGCCGGGCCGATCTGGCCAGCCGGGGATTGGATGAGGAAGGGCGCAAAACCCTGCGCCTGTTCTCCACCTGGGAAATCACCCGCTACCTGATCCCCGTCGCCCAGGCCCATTTTCGCCGGGTGCTGAAGGCCAACCCGGAGCTGCCGCAGGGGCGCTCGGAAACCGAGGGCGGCGCCAAGTGGTTCACCCTCGACGAGGTGCTGGTCCTGCGGGCGCATTTCGCGGCGCAAGGATCCAAGGCCAAGGATTACATCCCCTACCGCCCCAAGGGCCTGCCAGCCAAGATGGTCGCCGTGGCCAACTTCAAGGGCGGCGTCGGCAAGACCTCCACCGCGGCGCATCTGGCGATGTCGGCGGCGCTGGATGGCTACAAGGTGCTGGTCATTGATCTCGATAGCCAGGGCTCGATGACCTCGATCTTTGGCGGCCGGGTCGAGGATGAATGGCAGACCGCCTTTCCGCTCTTGGCGCGCCATTATGGAGAGCACCTGCGCAGCGAGAACCAGCGGCGTCTGGACCGGGGCGAGGCGCCCCAGCCGATGGACGATGCGCTGACCGCGGCGATGGACATGACGGCAGCGGATGTGATCCAGAGCACCCACTGGCCCAATATCGATCTCATCGGCGCCCAGCTGAACCTCTACTGGGCCGAATTCCAGATCCCGGTCTGGCGCATGGCGGCGCGCTCCTGGAAGCTGTGGGACGCGCTCACCGACCGGCTGGAGGCCGACGGGGTGCTGGACCAGTACGATGTGATCTTCATCGATACGCCCCCCGCTCTTGGCTATCTCACCATCAACGGGCTGTCGGCTGCCGATATCCTGCTGGTGCCCATGGGTGCGTCCTTCCTCGAATTCGACTCGACGGGGCGGTTCTTTGACATGCTGCATTCCACCTTTGCCAGTATCGAGGAGGGCGAGAACCTCGCCGCCCGCGCCCTGGGTCGGCCCGAGATGGGCTTTGAATGGGATGCGGTGCGCGCTGTCATCACCCGCTACGACAGCGCCCAGCAGGGCGAGCTGGCCGGGCTGATGCAGGCCTATATGGGGCCGGTGCTTTCTCCGCATAAACAGGATTACACCGCGCTGATCGGTCAGGCCGGCGAACAGGTCTCTGGCATCTACGAGGCCGATTACCGCGACTTCAACCGCGAGACCTATGCGCGCGGTCGCGAAACATTTGACGAAACCTACGCCGCCTTCAAACGGCTGCTGATCGGCTGCTGGCGCCGCGCCGAAGTGCAGATGCAGAGCGCGGCCGAGTAAGGCCCCGGCAGGGATGATTGCGCAGACTGCGCGCCCAAAGGAGACAGGCAGATGGCAAAACGCAAACGGTTGATGCCGGCACAGAGCAGCTATCTTTCCGGGGCCCCGGAAAGCAAATCCGCCCTTGGCGGTCCGATGGCCATGGGGGCGGCGCCGATCGCACAGGTGGCGTCGGAAACCGCCTCGCAAGCGGCCTTGCAGGAATTGTCCGACGTGCTGGAAAACGCCCGCAGCAAGGGGCTGATGATCGAAGAGGTGCCGCTGTCGGCCATCGACGAAACCCATCTGGTGCGCGACCGGATCGAACAGGACGCCGAGGAAATGGATGCCCTCGTCGAATCCCTGCGCGCCCGTGGCCAGCAGACCCCGGTCGAACTGGTGCCGCTGGAACCCCGCCCCGATGGGCGCAGCCATGGCCTGATCTCGGGCTGGCGTCGCCTTGGCGCCCTGCGTAGGCTCTATGCCGAGACATCAGACCCGAAATACGCCACGGTGAAGGCGCTGATCATCCGCCCGGAGACGGCGCAGGATGCCTATATCGCCATGGTCGAAGAAAACGAAATCCGGGTGAACCTCTCCCATTACGAACGCGCGCGGATCGCGGTGCGGGCGATGAAGGAAGAGGTGTTTCCGACTCTGAAAAAGGCACTTCAGAGTCTCTTTGCTAATGTACCCCGCGCCAAACGCTCCAAGATCCGCAGCTTCGTGACCCTGGTCGAGGAGCTGGATGCAGTGCTGTTCTATCCGACCGCCATCAGCGAGAAGCTGGGCCTGTCACTGGTGCGCGCCATGGGCGAGGACGAAGGTTTTGCAGAGCGCCTGCGTGCTGCCCTGCAGGCCGCCCCGCGCGACAGCGCCGTGGAGGAGCTGGAGATCCTGAACCGGGTTCTGGCCGAGACTCAGGGCGGATCTGAGGCCGATACGTCTCTAAGTGCGGCTTTAGAGACGCAAACTGCGACGCCCGAGGCCCCTGCCCGCCCGCGTGTGCGCATCCCCGGTGCCGAGGGATCCGAGCGGATCTCGGTTCAGGCTGTGGCAGGTGTGCGGCTGGGCTTCACGCCTGGCCAGAACCGGATTGAGCTGACCGGCGATGCTGTCGATGCAGAGCTGATGGCGGCGCTGCAGGACTGGCTGAAGCACCGCTAAAACCAAGGCCACAATCAGAACGAATTCGACCCTAAACCTCGGTTTAGGGTCTTTTTGTAGACTCTGCAGCGTGTCCAAATGTTTCGCGCGCGAAACATTTGGGACCTGTTGGAAGCGGAGGTCGGCTCAGCGGCCCACCGCGATATACTGGGAGAATCCGGCCCGTTCGGCGGCCCGGGCGGAATAGACATTGCGCAGATCCGCCATCCGCGGATAGGCCATCCTGGCGGCCAGGGCTTTCAGATCAAGCGCGCGGAACTCGTTCCATTCGGTCAGGAGCACCACCAGATCGGCGCCCTCTGCCGCCTCATAGGGGTCCTCGAGCCAGTCGACGCCGGGCAGCAGGGCTTCACCCTCGGCGCGGCCCTGCGGGTCGATCACCCGCACATGGGCGCCGCCGCCCACCATGGCGGGCACGATGGTCAGGCTGGGGGCCTCGCGCATGTCGTCGGTATTGGGTTTGAAGGTGACACCCAGCACTGTCACCGTCTTGCCGTTGAAAGAGCCCCCGCAGGCATCGCGCAGCTTTTCCACCATGCGCGCCTTCACCTCGTCATTGACCCGCATCACCGTCTCGGTGATCCGCATCGGAAAGGAATGGTCCTGGCCGATGCGCGCCAGCGCGGCGGTGTCTTTCGGGAAACAGGAGCCGCCATAGCCGGGGCCGGCATGCAGGAACTTGTTGCCGATCCGCCCGTCCAGACCGACCCCGCGCGAGACCTCTTTGACATCGGCGCCCACCTTTTCGCAAAGCCCGGCGATTTCATTCATGAAGGTGATCTTGGTCGCCAGAAAGGCATTGGCGGCGTATTTGATCATCTCGGCGCTCTCCAGATCGGTGGTCAGGATCGGAAAATCGCGCAGGTAAAGGGGGCGGTAGATCTCGCTCATGACCTCGGCGGCGTGGGCGCTTTCGACGCCGACCACCACCCGGTCGGGCTTCATGAAATCTTCGATCGCCGCGCCTTCGCGCAGGAATTCGGGATTGGAGGCCACATCGAAATCCGCTTCCGGATTGGCGCGGGCGATCACCTCCTGCACCTGCCGGTTGGTGCCCACCGGCACGGTGGATTTGGTCACCACCACCGCATAGCCGGTCAGCGCCGCGGCGATCTCTTCGGCGGCGGCCATCACATAGGTCAGATCCGCATGGCCATCGCCGCGCCGGGTCGGGGTGCCGACGGCGATAAACACTGCCTCGGCGCCATCCACGGCGGCGGCCAGATCGTCGCTGAACTCCAGCCGCCCGGCGGCGACGTTCTTTTCCATCAGCGTATCCAGGCCCGGCTCGTAGATCGGCACCTCGCCCGCTTTCAGCCGGGCGATCTTGGCGGCGTCCTTGTCGACGCAGATCACGTCATGGCCGAAATCGGAGAAACAGACGCCGGACACCAGTCCCACGTAGCCAGTGCCAATCATCGCAATACGCATGGGGTGTCCCCTGTTCTGATGCTATGTCGTTCTGCAACTTTGAAGAAAGCACAGGCCGGGCGCAATGGGGCTGGGGGCGCCCGTGCTCAAATGTTTCGCGCGCGAAACATTTGACGGCTCCTGCCGATGTCACCGGGTTACGGCATCAGGCGCTGTAATAACCCCGGTACCAATCCACGAAACGGGCAACGCCGGTCCTGACATCGACCTCTGCCCGGTACCCCGTGAGGGCGGTGAGCAGCGATGTGTCGGCCCATGTCGCGGGCACGTCGCCGGCCTGCATCTCCTTCAGGATCTTCTGCGCGGGCTGTCCCAGCGCCTCTTCCAGGGCGGCGATAAAGTCCATCAGCGGGGTGGGTTGGCTGGCGCCGATATTCACGACCCGGAAGGGCGCAACGGGGCTGAGGCTGTCCTGCGGTCCCACCGGCGTGTCACCTGGCACCGCCTCGATCAGCCCGGTGATGCCCGTCACCAGATCGTCGATATAGGTGAAATCGCGGCTCATGCGGCCGTGGTTGTAGACCTCGATGGGCTCCCCGGCGAGCATCGCCTTGGTGAATTTGAACAGCGCCATGTCGGGCCGGCCCCAGGGGCCATAGACGGTGAAAAACCGGAACATGGTGATCGGCAGCGCGTAAAGATGCGCATAGGAATGGCCTATCGCCTCGCCCGCTTTCTTGGTGGCGGCATAAAAGGACATCGGCGTGTCCGCCTTTTGCCGCTCGTCAAAGGGCATTTCCGTGTTGGCGCCATAGACTGAGGAGGTGGAGGCCATCAGCAGATGCGCAGGCGGATGGGCGCGGGCGGCCTCCAGAAGTTCGAAGGTGCCGATCAGGTTGGCCTCAAGGTAATCGCGCGGCGCATCGATGGAATGGCGCACCCCGGCCTGGGCGGCCAGGTGAATGACAGCATCGGGGCGGTGCCGGGCAAAGAGTTCCATCAGGCGCCCGGGGTCTTCCAGCTTGCCGATCACCGGGGTGAAGGCCGGGGTCTCCGCCAGCATCGCGTGCCGGCGCTCCTTCAGGGCGACATCGTAATAGGGCGATAGGCAATCCAGCCCGACGACTTGCCAGCCCGCCGCCAGCAGGCGGGCCGCAAGGTGATAGCCGATGAAGCCGGCCGATCCGGTGACAAGAGCAGTGCGCATGACATGCTTGGTGGCGGCTTCCAGCGGTCCTGTCAAACCCTATCCTGCATCCTTCTGCAGGGCAGGGCGCGGCGCGGGTACCCCTTGGGGTTTGACATGAGGCCGG
Organism: Pseudophaeobacter sp. 1A09344; assembly: GCF_041008745.1. Classification (NCBI taxonomy): domain Bacteria; kingdom Pseudomonadati; phylum Pseudomonadota; class Alphaproteobacteria; order Rhodobacterales; family Roseobacteraceae; genus Pseudophaeobacter; species Pseudophaeobacter sp. 1A09344. The sequence goes on along the minus strand of NZ_JAXGFS010000016.1, from coordinate 64,227 downwards.
ATTTATGAGTTTTGCGCTCCCACAACGCAAAGACGATGACACAGACGATCAGAACAGGCCGGGGAGCAGATTTTCGTGAGCGCACAGACAGATCCCAGCCCGTCCCCCCGCCGCCTGGTAGCGGTGGTGGTGACCTACAACCGTCTCGCCAAGCTGAAAGACACCATTGCCCGGCTGCTGCAAAGCCCGGCCGAAGAGCTGGCGGCGCTGGTGGTGGTGGACAATGCCTCGACCGATGGCACGCGCGACTGGCTGGCGACATTGCAGGATCCGCGGCTGGATATTCAGGTGAGCGAGACCAACCGCGGCGGGGCAGGCGGCTTTGAGCGTGGCATGCGCCGCGCGATGGAGGCACACGCGCCCGACTGGCTGGTGGTGATGGATGACGATGGCCGCCCGGCACCGGGCGCTTTGGCGGCGTTTCACGCCCTGCCCGCCCATGACGATCCGGCGCGCGCCTGGGATGGGGTGGCTGCGGCGGTCTATTTCCCCACCGGTGGCATCTGCGAGATGAACCGCCCCTCGCGCAATCCCTTCTGGCACAGCCGCGAATTTCTGCGCACGCTCTTTGGTGGCGGGCGTTCGGGCTTTCACGTGCAGCCTGCCGATTACGAAGGCGAGGGGATGCAGATCGACGTGACCTCCTTCGTGGGCTTCTTCATTTCGGCGGATGCGGTGCGGCGCATCGGCTATCCCGATCCCGATCTTTTCATATATGGCGATGACGGGCTTTATACTCTGGGGCTGACCAAATCGGGCGGCCGTATCGGATTTGAACCCGGCGTGCGGTTCGAGCACGATCTGACGACCTTTGTGCCCAAGGCGGGGGAAGAGCAGGCACAGCGCGGCCGTTTCATCCCCCTGTGGAAGGTCTATTACTATCACCGCAACCTGCTTCTTCTGTACCGGATGGCGGCGGGGATCTGGTTCTGGCCTGTGATGCTGGTGATCTTGCCTAAATGGCTTTCAAAGGTGCGCGCACATCAGGGCGAACGGCGCGCCTTTCTGCGGCTTATGAGCCGTGCGGTGCTGGACGGGCTCAGGCGGCGCACCGATGTGCCCCATGCCGAGGTGCTGGAGATGGCCCGCACAAAGAGGTAGGGCGGGAGCGCAAACTGCGCGCAAGGTTCGGTTGCGGATCAGCGATTCAGGATGACCCGGTGATAGCGTCCCATCAGGATCAGACCGAGCACCAGCAGGATCATGCTGATAAGCAGAACATAAATCACGCTGACAAATGAGGCCGTATAAGTGGGGTAAAACCCGCTGCGCATTAGCCCGGTGATGTGCAGTAGCGGATTGTACCATAGAACATCTTGCGCCACGGGAGGAAGATCCTCAAACACATAAAGGATGCCGGATGCCAGGAACAGCGGTCGGGTGATGATCGACCAGGCCACGTCCCACAGGGGGTAAAGCCCCAACAACACGCAATTCACCGTACCCACGCCTAGCCCGAGCAACATGGCCAGCCCCAGAGCTTCCAGTGTGGGTCCCATATCGACCACGGCGCGGCTGTCTGCGATCAGCAGCACGCTGCCGATCAGAATGAACGAGATAAGCAGGCCAGTCAGGCTGTTGAGGATGAAGCGGGCCAGAATGGCGTCGATCCAGGTGACAGCCGGGTATTTCAGCAGGGGCTTGGAGAAGTTGAGCGCCCGGGCGGTGGTGCCGCTGATGGTCTGATAGAGGTTGAAGGGTAAAAAACCCGTTGCATAGAACAGCAAGAAACTGGTGCCGAGAGACGGGGTGCGGAGCACCAGGGAGAAGCCGATGCTGAGAAACAGGATGGCGGCCAGGGGTTCCAGAATGCTCCAGATATAGCCACCTGGGGTGCGCCCGTAGCGGGTCGACATTTCCCGCAGCACCAGCGCCGCGATGGTTCGCAGGCTGGCAAAGCGGTGAGAACGCCCCCGGGGGCGCTGCGCCGGGGCGATCCGCGGCGCGGCTGTCGGGGGCTGAGAGGTCATAGGATCTGCCATGAATATCTGTGTTGTGAATAGCCTGTCGGCAGGCGATACTATGAAAGAAACAAAAGTCAAATTCAAACGGCGAAAAGCTGGACAGGCGGATCATGGCACAGGAGCGTCGAGTGAAGAAGCTGCAGAGCGGGCAGGTGGGCAAAGGCGTTGCTACAGCCGAAGAGGCAACCGGTAACATCGAACATCTCCCTCAAGTGCAGGAGGACACTGCCAGTCAGGAGGACTCGCCGGGAAACAGGCGCGGTGGCGGTGGGGGGCGTAAGAAGCTCAAGAAGCTGCGCCAGAAGGTCAAAGCCGCCGAAGCCGCGCTTGAGGCGGCGCAGCGGCAGGTAGCCGAGACACCGGCCTATCCCATGGCGCGCCCGGCGCATATGCGCCGCCGCCACTGGGGGCTGATCGCCAGCTTCGTGCTGATGGTGCTGGCACCGCTGGCCGCAGCGGTCTTCTACCTCTGGGCCGTGGCCGAGGATCAGTATATCTCCACCGCTGGTTTCACCGTGCGCAGCCAGGAGAGCGGCGGCGCCACCGATATCCTGGGTGGCCTGGCCAACTTTGCCGGTAATACCACCGCTTCGGACAGCGATATCCTTTATGAATTCATCCAGAGCCAGGAAATGGTGGAATCGGTGGACAAGGCAGTGCCGTTGCGGCCCCATTACAGCCAATACTGGCCCGACGACTGGGTGTTTTCGCTCTGGCCCGATGCCACGCTGGAACAGATGATCTGGTACTGGCAGCGCATCGTAGGCATTTCCTATGACAGCGGTTCGGGGTTGATCGAGGTGCAGGCGGCGGCCTTTGATCCCGAAACCGCCCAGGCCATTACCCGCTCCATCGTCTCTGTAAGCCAGACCCGCATAAATGCGCTGAACGAGCAGGCGCGCGAGGATGCCATGCGCTATGCCCGCGAGGATCTGGACGAGGCGCTGGAGCGGTTGAAAGGCGCGCGTGAGGCGCTGACCCAATTCCGCACCCGCACCCGGATCGTGGATCCGGCGGCGGATATCCAGGGCCGCATGGGGGTGATGAACAATCTACAGCAGCAATTGGCTGCGGCGCTGATCGAATACGACCTGTTGCGCGGCACCGTGGGGGAGGGGGACCCGCGTCTGAAAAAGGCGCAGCAGCATATCGACGTGATCCGTGATCGTATTGATATCGAGCGGCAGACCTTTGCCTCGACCAATACCGATACCGGCGCCGTGGGAGAGGATTACCCCTCGCTGATTTCGGAATTCGAACGTCTCACGGTGGATCTGCAATATGCCGAGGAAACCTACCGGGCGGCGCTCACCGCGCTGGAGGTCGCTCGCGACGAGGCCACTCGGCAAAGCCGCTATCTGGCCACTTATATCAAGCCGACCCGGGCCCAGGAATCTGAATATCCCGACCGCCCTATGCTGGCGGGGTTAGTGGGGCTGTTCCTGCTTCTGATCTGGTCGGTCCTGGCGCTGATCTACTATTCGATCCGGGATCGCAGCTGAGGCGGGTCGGGGAGCACAAGAGCATGATCCGCTTTGAAAACCTGACCAAGAGCTTCTGGCTGCGGGGCGAGCGCAAGATTGTCATCGACAATCTCACCCTCACCCTGCCCACGGGGCGTTCCCTGGCGCTTCTGGGGCGCAACGGGGCGGGCAAATCCACTCTGCTGCAGATCATCGCCGGCACCATGCGCCCAGATCACGGGCGGGTGGTGTCCGATGGCACCATGTCCTGGCCGGTGGGGCTGGGGGCCTCCTTTCACCGGGATCTGACCGGCGCCGAGAACGTTCGTTTCATCGCCCGTATCTACGGGGTGGATACCGAAGATCTGGTCGCCTTTGTCGAGGATTTTGCTGAACTGGGCAAATTCTACCACATGCCGATGCGCAGCTATTCCTCGGGGATGCGATCCCGGCTGACCTTCGGGGCCTCTATGGGGATTCACTTTGACACATATCTGGTGGACGAGGTGACCTCGGTGGGGGACCGGTCTTTCCGGCGCAAGAGCCGCAAGGTCTTTGCCGACCGGCTGCAGCACTCCAGCGCCATCATGGTCAACCACTCGATGGGGCAGGTGCGTAAGTTCTGTGATGCCGGCGTTGTGCTGGAACATGGCCGGATGCAGTATTTCGACGATCTGGAAGAAGCTATCGCGGTGCATGAAGCGATGCTGTCCTGAGCAGAAGTGGGCGATCCGGGCCCGGGGGGCTGCAATCCCGGGCGCTTTAAGGCCGGAAACACCCCGTTCGGGCAAAGATAAATTGTACTTTTACAGCCTACTCCAGTAAGGAGCGGACAGCAGGCAAAGGCGTATGGGTGCAGGGGAGTTCCAGTGATGAAAGATGAGGCGCAGGCCGCAACGTTCACTACGTTGCAGGCGCTGATGTGGCCCGAGTTCGGCATCTGCACCGAGCGGGAACTCTACGTGTGTACCGAGGGCGCAGTGGCGCTGTCTGATACCCGGCATGACATACATTTTGCCACCGGCGGAGAAGCCTCTTTTGCCACCTGGTTCAACCTGTTCAACCTGGGAAAATGGCAGCGCGAATGCGATCTGAGCTCGCTGGTCCTGACCCTTGAAGGCGCAGGGGATTTCGAACTTTCGGTTTTCCTGGCGCCGAGTAACCGCTCCTGGGACCTGGTGAGCTGCGAGTATGTGACTCTTTCGGAAGACGCGGCCAAAGAGGGCCGACTGCGGGTGGATCTGTCGCATCTGCTGCAACAGGGCTGCGCCGAGGGTGTGCTCTATTTCGCGCTGCGGGCGATGGGACCGGGACATCTGGTCGGGGCTGCCTGGCAGACGCAGGATGCGCCGAAACGCCAGCCGCAGCTGGCGCTGGCGGTCACCACCTTCCGACGCGAAGCCGAGGTGGCGCGCACGGTCAAGCGGTTCGCCGCCTTCCGGGAGCAGTCCTGGATGAAGGACCACGTGCAGATGATCGTCACCGACAACGGGCGAACGGTCGATCTGGATCCCCCCGAAGGCGTCAGCATCGTGCCCAATGAAAATCTGGGCGGGGCAGGCGGCTTTACCCGGGGGCTGCTGGAGGCGCGGGCGCGCGGGGCGTCCCATTGCCTGTTCATGGATGACGATGCCTCGATCCACATGGAAAGCCTGGAGCGCACCTGGATGCTGCTGGCCTATGCCACGGATCCCAAGACGGCCATTGCCGGGGCGATGATCAGCGAACAGCACCGCTGGGCGATCTGGGAAAACGGCGCTCTCTTTCACACCCGCTGCCTGCCGCAGCACATGGGCACCGATCTGCGCAACAAGAGCGAAATGATCGCGATGGAAAACCTGGCCACCCGGCCGGTGCCGGACACATTCTATGGCGGCTGGTGGTATTTCGCCTTCCCGGTGGACGCGGCCCGGCACCTTGCCTTTCCGTTCTTCGTGCGCGGCGATGATGTCAGTTTCTCGCTGGCCAATGATTTCAACATTCTCACCCTCAACGGGGTGGTCTCCTTCCAGGAAAGCTTTACCGAGAAGGAAAGCCCGCAGACCTGGTACCTGGACCTGCGCAGCCATATGGCCCACCACATGAGCCTGCCGATGCTGGACGTGGGCGCCAAGGGTGTTCTGAAGATCGCCGCATGGTTCTTCCTGCGCAACCTGCCGCGGATGCATTACGACACGTTGGCGGCCATCAACCTGGCGGTTGAGGACGTGATGCAGGGGCCGGAATTCTTCGACCAGAACGCTGACATGGCCACGCGCCGCGCCGATCTGAAGGCGCTGACTGGCGACGAGACCTGGCAGCCGCTGGCCCCGCACAGGCCGCTGGCGCCGGTGCGCCAAAAACCGCCAAGCTGGGCAGCGCGCCTGGCGATGAAACTGACGCTGAACGGGCTTCTGATCCCCGGCTTTGCCCGTCTGGGCCGCAAGATCACCCTGGAGGCGCCGCACAGGGGCCATATCGGCTATGTCTGGGGCGCCTCGGAAATCACCGTTCTGAATGCCGATCAGGACAAATATTACACCGTGCGCCATTCCAAGGGTGCGGCCTGGCGCCAGATCCGCCGCTTTATCCGTAACGCCCGCGCTTTCCTGAAAGACTATGACCGGCTGGCGGCCAGCTACCGGGAGCGTTATGACGATCTCACCAGTGAGGATTTCTGGCACAGCAAGTTGGGCCTGACGCCCGTGACAAAGATTCAGCAGGACGCCGCCGAGTGAAATCGATTAAACGACTGCTTCGCCGCATCGCCCCGGGGCAGGGGGGGATTGCCGAGATGAAAGCCCCCCCTGCCAGTGGGATGTCTGGGACCCTGACGCCCACCGCTCAGGCGCCTCTCAAGGTGATCCTGTTCATCGGCCATCACAAGGTGGGATCGACATCGCTGCAGGACTACCTGTCGCGCAATGCCGCCGCCCTGTCGCGGGCGGGGATCCTTTATCCTTACGTGGATTTTGAAGGCATGGCGCATATGGCCGCGACGGCGGCCGGGCATGTGCAGCCCGAAGGGCCTCTGCCGATCAATGTGCGCGAGCCGCATAATGCGCTGGCCTTCCGGATGCTGGCGGCGCAGAAGAACGGCGTGGTGCCTGCCTATCACAAACGCCTGCCAGCCCTATCGCAGATGCTGCATGCCATCCGCCAGCAGGTCCGCTTTTCCCAGCCGCATACGGTGATCCTCGCGGCCGAGGTCTTTGCCAATTTCAATGCCGCCTCGCCGAAGCTGATCGAGCAGCTCACCGAGCAGTTTCCGGGAGCGGAGTTCACTGTCGTGGCGACCCTGCGCCGGATCGATGAATATCTGGCCTCCTGGCACGGACAGCGGCTGAAATTCGGTCACAAGCTGGAACCCCTGCGCGAGGATGGGGTCGACAGCTACGGCATGGGGATTCATTTCAATTATCGCCTGATGATCGAAGGCTGGCTGAAGGTGCTGCCCGAGGCCCGCGTTATCCTGCGCGATTATGCCGATGTTCGTGCGAATGGCGGGTCAGTGAATGATTTCATTACCCAGACGGGGCTAGAGCTGCCCAAGGGATTGGCCCCGGAGCGGCGCGAGAACGACTCTATTCACCGCGGAATTTATGAGATTATCCGCCGCGCCAATGTGGAGCTGCCCCAGCCTCAGGCGGCAGAGCTGCGCCACAGCCTGCGCACGCTTGCACCGAAATTGAACCTGCCGCCCAGTCATTCTGTGGAACTCTTCGGGGCGGAGAACCGCGCTCGGATGTTGGAACGGTTCCGCCCGATCGATACCTGGCTGGGCGAGGTGATGGGCCAGGAGGGCTTTTTTGACGATCTGGAAGCCGTTCTGGAGCCGGACCCGCTGCCGGAACTGGAGGCGGCCCGCATCGCACTGGAACAGATTGAGGCCCGTAAGGCCTGGCGTGAGAGCTGGCGTGAAGATGAGGCCGTAGAGACATTTTTGTCGGGGTTGGCTGGTGGGGGAACCACTCCGGACAAGACAGCGTAATGAGAAAGCCGTTTTATGGTTAAGGAACTGATTATTCACCTGGGGGACACGAAAACGGGCTCCACGACGCTGCAAGGCGTGTTGCGGTCCGGATCCTACACCCTGCCGGGCGTACAGCAGCTGTTGTACCCGGGGCGGCACCTTAATCACAACTACCTAGCCCAAGGGTTGTACCGGAAAGAGAAAAAAGCCGGAAACACGAGACGTTTCAGGAAACTGCATCAGGCGCTGGAGAGCAGTGATGCAGATTTTGCTGTGGTTTCGGCGGAGCATTTCCAGTTTGCCTCTCCGACGCACCTGCAACAGGTGATCCAGGAGACTCTCCCTGGGTATGAGCATAAAATCCGTCTGATCTCCTATGTTCGCCCCCATGCGGAAAAGCTGTTGTCCGCGTTTTCGGAACAGATAAAATTTGGGATGGTAAAAGGTGGGCTTCGGGGGTTCTTCAACCGGATGTCCGCACGGGGTACGCTGGATTATACGCCCCGGTTCCTGGAATGGAGGAATACCTTTGGCGATCGCTTCGAGCTGCGCCCCTTTGTCCGCCAGGAGCTGTTCCGTGAAGATATTTCGGCCGATTTTTTTCACTTTCTCACAGGAGAAGAAGGCACGGAACTGCAGGGTAAGACAGTCGACAACCCGGCGCTGACAGTGGGACAGATCGCGCTTTTGCAGCATGTGCATCACGTGTTTCGGTCCGAGGCCGCCAGGCAGGAGATCGACAGAAAGCTTATGCGGCGGGCCCTGACCGCATTGAGCCAGGCCGTGACGCAGGAAATCAAGAGAACAGGTATCGGCAAAGAGACTGGCCGCCTGCATATTCCCCGGAGCCTGATTGGAAAGGTCATTGATCGCTATCAGGAGGATGCGGCAGCACTGGACGCAGCCTTCTTCACTGGGACACCAATGACGGAGGCCTTGCAGGCGGCGCCGCAGAAACTGAGCGGGAAGAAACAATCCTTCAGTGCTGCAGATTACTTTGACACAGAGACACTGCTGGGGGTCGAGGCTCTGTCCGGCGCGCTCTCTGCCCTGGCGCTGCATACCCCGGAGCAGTTTCAGAAGAAGATGAAAGCGGCTTACAGACAGAACGGAAACAGAGGGTCGACAGGGGGGGGAGGCTAACCTTCCTGCTGGATGCCCCTGCCGGGACGCCTAGCTTAGCCTTCGGTCAGGTGTCTGGCGGACCGTAGTCCAGAGGGGACAAAAGCGGTCTTGCCTGATAGCCGCCTTTATCCCCGGGGGAGCTGCGCGGCACGATGCGTCCCTTGGACGTGATCTTCATCTTGTCCAGCGGGTAACCGAACTGGTGCATCAGCCGCCCCAGCCGTTTTTCCACCAGCCTGATCTGCTGGGCGGGAAGCGCGTGGCGAAATTTGGCGAAATTTGTGGTCATGAGAGGCTTGGCGACATTCTGACGTTGCCGGTTGCTACCTGCCAGGGTGGTGGCCTCCTCGGTGCTGTGAAAGTCTAGCATCTCCGGCTCGAATGATTGGTCGAGAAAGAGGCACAGGCGCCGTAGAACAGCTTCGGCATCAATCAGCAGGTCTTCGTAGCGATGCAGAAAGACGCGTTCAGGCCCAAGGACGCCAAGGGCATGCAGGCCGCCCAGCTGGTCTTCTTTCCAGATCCGCAGCGCGTTCTTGGTGGTTCCGAATTTGTTTTTTGTGCCCTCTCTCAGGGCTGCAGCCGAGGCAAAATAGTCGCGGGGATCACGCACCTGAAAAATAAATTTTGCATCCGGAAAACACTCCAGAATGAAAAACAGCAGCTTGTGCAGGTTGTTTTCCTTGATGAAGACCCGTTTGCCTGCGGCTGCAGGCGTGGCGTCGATATAGAGAAACCGGGCCAGGCGATGCGGATCGATCTGATCCTGAGCAGAGAGCCAGGCGGCGGCGGCCTGCGCTTCTTTCTTTGTGCCGAGCAGTTTTTCCAGCCTTTTGGGGATCCTGTTACACATCCGCTGCCAGGCGACAGATTTGGTGCCACCGGCTAGGGTCTGGTGAAGATTAAGCAGGACATTCTGGCCAAAGTGAAACGGCGGCGGGGCATAAAACGCAGAATGGGCGCCCACGATACGGCTGATCAGGTTAGAGCCGGAACGTTCAGAGCAGATCAGGAAAACGGGGGGGTGTTGCATTTTTTTCTTTTCGTTGGGGCCGACGCAGGGAGCGGGTCAGCGAAATATGCGCCGGGCGATCTGGCGCGAGAAACTCTGTCGCCCGTGATAGTCGTTCATATGGCTGATATTTTTAAAATCGGCCGGCTCGACCACGAAATCGGTGTCCAGCATGATGTCAATCCCGGTCTCGCGGACAGCCTGCTCCACCACGGCGCTGAAATGATTCTGGCCGCGGGCTCTTGCTGCGTTCAGGGCGCTTTGGCCCTCGGGGTGCTGGATGGGGTGGATCACTGCGGTGACGCGGTCGCTGACCTCCTGCAAAGCCCTGACGCCGCGGATCCAGGCAGCGACAGCCTTGTCGTCCATTTTTATCCCGCCCTCGAAAGCCTCGCAGATTTCCTTGGATCGCTTGCGTTCCCAGTTGGCTTGCGGGGCGACCTTCCCAGGGGTGTCCATCGGCGCGATGGCGCCGCCGGTGGCGGTGTCCCAGATGGTGTCTGCGTCATAGTATTTGCGCGGAACATCGCGAAACAGGCCAGCCTTGAAATCCTCCAGGATCTCGATGTCGCCTGCGGGGGGCATGATCGACAGCTGCATGATTTCCATTTCGATCACGGCATGGGCCAGACGACGCCCCTGGGCCTGCAGGGTGTCACGGATATATTCGCAGACTTCGGCGATGCCCTCGACGCTGAGCATGGCCATGCCAAGATTGGCAACTCGCACATCCTGCCCGGATGCGCAGGATTCGATGGTTTCCGGGCTGATCCCGCGCATGAAGCCGGAAGAGCCGACGCAGAGTACCAGCGGTTTTGGGGTGTCGGCGACGAACCCGGGGAATTTATCAAGCATATCCAGCGCCCGCATGGCGCGGTAGTGCAGGTTGCGTTTCAGTTCGGGGGCTTTCAGGCTGCCCGGGGCAGGAGGCTGAAAGCGGTCCGCTCCCTTCGGTGCCAGAGCGCGGCGTAGAAATGCCACCATCTGCCACAGGGACATTTGCGACAGCTCGGTTGCGGTCTCTTGGGTCAGCTCCAGTCCGAAATGCTTTTCCAGCCGCACGGTGAAATCGACGAACCCCATTGAATCCAGCCCGCCATCCATGAGGTTTTCGGCCTGTTCCAGTTCCTTGCGTGACAGGGCCGGGTTGATCTCCTGTGCAAACTGGATCAGCCGGTCATAGCGTTTCATCTTCTGTTTGGGGGCGGATTGCTGGTTCTGTTTCTCGAGACGCTTTAGAACGCGCTGGCCAATGGCGCCGCGGTCGACCTTGCCGCTGGCGTTCTTGGGGAATTGCGGCATGACCAGAACTCGGGTGGGGGTCATGTAGTCGGGCAGGTGCCCCTTGATGGCCGTGCGGATTTGGTGGCCGGGGCCGTCCCAGCCTTCGACCACGCCGACCAGCGATGTGGGGGTCGGGGATTTTAGCGGCATCGGCACCACCACGGCGTTGCAGCCGGCGGCGGTGGCGCGTAGCAGGGACTCGATTTCGCCCAGTTCTACCCGGTACCCGCGGATCTTAATCTGATTGTCTATGCGATCAATGAACTGAAGAGTGCCATCGGCCCCCACATCGACCCGGTCGCCGGTGCGGTAATGCACCCTGTCCTTGCCCGCGGGCTGCACAAAGGCCGCGGCGGTTTTTTCAGCATCTGCCACATAGCCATCAGCCACCTGCGGGCCAGTCACCAGCAATTCACCGCTTTCGCCGACACTGGCGGGGGTGCCGTCCTCTTTCAGCACGAGGGTTTCCATGCCTGGCAGGGCGGTGCCGATCGGGACCAGGTTGAAACGGCCGCGAATTCTGTCAGGGTCGGCGGGCAGCACATAGCGGGTGCAGGCGATGGTGGCCTCGGTCGGGCCGTACCAGTTTTCCACCCGGTGGCCGGTGGCCCGGGCCCAGTCCTGCGCCAGATCGACCGGAAGGGCCTCACCGCAGAACAGGGACAAGCGCAGCTGATCCAGGGCGCCGGGGGTCAGCGCGCCCTGCTGGCGCATCTTCTGGCCAAGGCTCGGCACCGAGAACCAGCAGGTGATACCATGACGGCGGACATAGTCGGCCGGGGTCTCCAGATCCGCAGCCGAGGGCACGATCAGATGCGCGCCAGCCCGCCAGCAGACAAACATGTCATGGGCGCTCAGATCGAAGGTCAAGTCGAAGTTCTGCGACAGCCGGTCGACGGGGCCGTAATCGGCGACCTGGAAGGTGGCATCAAGATAGGCACCGAGGTTGCTGTGCCGGATCGCTACCCCCTTGGGCTGGCCGGTGCTGCCTGAGGTGAACAGCACATAGGCGTAGGGGTTGTCATGGATCCGCGCAGGCGGCGTACGCTCTTGGGGCAGGGTGCTGAGATCAATCTGCTGCGGCAGCGGCCCGTCGGCAGGCACGGCCAGGATGTCTTCTACGGCTGCGGCATCCTGCGCTTCATAAAGCACCGCCGAGGCGCCGGAGCGCTCCAGGATATAGCGGTTGCGTTCAGGCGGGAACTTCGGGTTCAGCGGCACATAGGCATGGCCACGCATCAGCGTCCCCAGCACAGCGGCATAGATATCCGCACCGCGGCTGGCGTAGATCGCGGTGACTGGTTGTGTCTGTGCCGTTTCGGTGTCGGCAATGGCGGCTGCAATAGTCTGAACCCGGGCGTTGAGGGCCGCGTAGCTGAGCGTTTTACCACCTGCGCTGAGGGCGGGCTGATCTGCGTAATGCAGGGCTGAAGCCCGGAAGTCGTCAGCCGCCTGCCATGTCCCATGAACTTGAGAACGCGGTTCAAGGTTTGCCATATTCGAAGAGTCCGCCAGCTGAAATTATCATTGAGCTTGTCCCAAAAACGCAGTCGTGAAACAAGGTGTAAATTATTGAGCCAGCCGCCACCGAGGCTTTTGCGGCTGGGGCAGGCGTGCAGGGAAAACACGATCCAGAATAGGACATATAAGCGGATGTCGATCAAAGTGCTTTATATTGCGGGAGCGGGACGATCGGGGTCGACGTTTTTGTCTCTGATGCTGTCCCAGCATGCGCAGACCTATAACATTGGCCAGATCCGCGACCTGCCTGAGGCCCGCAGGAGTGCGGCGCCCTGCAGTTGCCGCAGACCGGTGCCGGATTGTGCGTATTGGGGACCGGTGATCGCCCGGCTCGAGGCAGCCCATGGCCCGGATGCGCTGCAGGCGCTGCAGGCAGGAATGGCGGCGTTCGGCACGGCCTCCGGGGAGGCCCCCAACTGGCATGAGCCGCAGGTGCGCGACAAACTGGCGCGGGAGAATGCAGAGTTTCTGACCCTGTTCGGTGATCTTTATGCGGCGGCGGCGGAGCAGGCAGGTGGGCGGATGCTCATCGACAGTTCGAAATCGGTGGACCTGTGTCTGGCGCTGAGCCTGTTGCCGCAGGTCGATCTGCATATCCTTAATCTGGTGCGCGATCCGCGCGCGGTGGCGGTTAGCTGGGCCAAGGTGCTGAAACGTCCGAAGGTGCTGCGGGGACGGACCCGTAACTGGGCGGGCCGTCAGCGCCGTCTGAAACGGCTTGAGGCGCTGGATCCTGCGAAATTCATGCTACTGCGCTATGAGGATCTCACGGTGGACCCGCAGCATTGGATGGGACGGATTCAGGACTGGGCCGGGGTGCCGCAGGATCTGACCCTGTTCACCGGCCCCGATACTGCGGATATTTCTTGGGAGGAGGCGCATCTCTTCCCGCCGGCCAATGCTACGGTTCTCAAAGAACGCAAGTCCAAGATCGAGATCCGTCCTGCCGAAAGCTGGAAGCAGGCCAAGAATGCCGATCTTCATGCCATGGCCGAAGAGGTGACCTTTCCCTTTGCGGAAACCCTTGGCTATAGCAGGGGACTTGGCTGAGGCGTGGTGCGGACGGGCTGTATTCCCTGTTTTACGATGACAGGGTATCCCCTTAGAAATTTGATGCAGGAGGCAGGGTTATGTCAGCAGGAAAACTCCTTATGGTGGGCGCAGGCCTTTCCGGTGCAGTGATCGGGCGGCATCTGGCCGAGGCGGGCTATGACATCACCGTGGTGGATGCGCGCGATCATATCGGGGGCAATTGCCACACCGAACGGGATGTCGACACTGGTGTCATGGTGCATATCTACGGGCCGCATATCTTCCACACCGACGATGCCGAGGTCTGGGACTATGTGAACACCTATGAGACCTTCCTGCCCTACAAGAACCGGGTGAAGACCACTTCGGTCGATCCCAAGGGGCAGCGCGGCGTCTTCTCGCTGCCGGTGAACCTGCACACCATCAACCAGTTCTTCGGCAAGACTCTGCGCCCGGAAGAGGCACACGCCTTCATCACCGAGGAACAGGCCGATACCTCGATCACCGACCCGCAGACCTTCGAAGAACAGGCGATGCGCTTTGTCGGCAAGGACCTTTATGAGGCCTTTTTCAAGGGCTACACGATCAAGCAATGGGGCGTGCAGCCGTCTGAACTGCCGGCCTCGATCCTGAAACGCCTGCCGGTGCGCTTCAACTACGACGACAATTATTTCTTCCACAAGTTCCAGGGCATGCCGGAAAACGGCTATACCTCGATGATCGAGAAGATCCTCGACCACCCAAGCATCACCGTGAAGCTTTCGACCACATTCACCCGTGAGATGGCTGCGGAATATGACCACGTGTTCTATTCCGGACCGCTCGATGGGTATTTCGACTATGAACTGGGCCGCCTCGGCTATCGCACGCTGGATTTCGAACGTTTCACCCATGAGGGCGATTACCAGGGCTGCGCGGTGATGAACTATGGCGAGGAAGCGGTGCCCTATACCCGCATCACCGAGCACAAGCATTTCTCCCCCTGGGAAGAGCACGAGGGATCGGTGCTGTATCGCGAATATTCCCGCAGCGCCGAGCCGGGCGATATCCCCTATTACCCGATCCGCCAGGTGAAGGAAAAAGCCCTGCTGGCCGATTACGTGAAACTGGCCGAACAGACCGAGGGCGTCACCTTCGTGGGGCGTCTTGGCACCTATCGCTATCTCGATATGGATGTGACCATCCGCGAGGCGCTGGACACCGCGCGCGGCTTCCTTGAGGCCGCCGAGGCGGGCAATGCGGCTCCGGCCTTTGCCGTGGCACCGCTGTAGAGGTTCTCAGGCAGATTTGCCACGATTGAGCGATCCACATTTCCTTCAGACTTAATATCAGGGTTTATTATGGCACTGGCGATTGTTGTTTTGGCTGCCGGTCGTGGAACGCGGATGGTCTCAGCACAGCCTAAAGTTCTGCACCCGATTGCAGGTCTTCCAATGCTGTTCCATGCGATGCGGGCAGCGTCTTCTCTGGGGCCTGAGCAGTTCATTGTCGTTGCGGGCTTTGGCGCACAGCAAACGACTGATGCTGTGCAGGCGCATGCTCCTTATGCCAAAATTGTTATTCAGGACGAACAGCTTGGAACAGCCCATGCGGTCGATCAGGCACGTGGACTGCTGGTAGATTTTGATGGCGATGTTATTGTTTTGTTCGGGGATACCCCGTTCATCCGCCCGCATACGCTGGAGGCGATGCTGAAGGCGCGCCGTGCGGGGGCGGATTTTGTCGCCTTGGGGTTCGAACCTGAAGATCCGGGGCGCTATGGTCGTCTGGTCGTGGAAGATGGGCGTTTGCGCCGGATTGTTGAAGCCAAAGACGCGACGGCTGAAGAGCTGAAAATCGGGCTATGCAATTCTGGGGTGGTCTGTGCGGACAGAAAAAACCTGTTTGAGCTGATCAGTCAAATTGGGTGCCATAATGCAGCTCAAGAATATTACCTTACAGATGTCGTGGAAAAAGCCAATGATGCGGGGCTTATTTGCTCGGTTGTGACCTGTGCGGAGGAAGAAACGCTTGGCATTAATTCACGGGCAGAGCTGGCGCGAGCTGAAGCGATTTTTCAGAATTGGGCGCGCCAGGCTGCAATGGCTGAAGGTGTGACATTGGTTGCGCCGGAAACTGTTTTTTTTGCGCCTGACACGCGGATGGCCCGGGATGTTCTGGTGGAGCCGCATGTGGTGTTCGGACCTGGGGTTCGATTGGATGAAGGTGCGGTGGTGCGCGCCTTTTCGCACCTAGAGGGATGTCGGATCCGTCGGGGGGCCGTGATTGGTCCTTATGCCCGTATCCGGCCTGGCAGCTCCATTGGTGAGGGGGCCAAGGTTGGTAATTTTGTGGAAACTAAAAACACCACGTTTGAGGCGGGTGCCAAGGCCAATCACCTGAGTTATCTGGGGGATGCGCATATTGGCGCTGCAGCCAATATCGGAGCGGGTACTATTACGTGCAATTATGATGGGGTGATGAAGCACCAAACCGAGGTGGGGGCGGGGGCCTTCATCGGAAGTAACAGTGCCTTGGTGGCGCCGGTGTCCGTTGGAGCCGGGGCCATTGTGGCAGCGGGGTCCGTGATTACTCATGAGGTGCCAAGCGATGCGCTGGCTCTGTCGCGGGCGGATCAGAACAATAAGGCAGGCGGCGCAGACCGATTACGGCAGCGCCAGAGAAACCGAAAGACTGCAGCGAAATAATGCAAGGGACTACATAGCATGTGTGGAATCGTTGGCGTCTTGAGCCAGCATCAGGCAGCCCCTGTTTTGATCGAAGGATTGAAACGGCTGGAGTATCGTGGCTATGACAGCGCGGGTATCGCAACCTTGAATGGAGGTTGCTTGGACCGCCGTAGGGCAGTCGGAAAGCTGGCCAACTTGAGTGATCTGCTGGTGCATGAGCCTCTGGCCGGTACTGCTGGCATTGGTCATACGCGTTGGGCCACCCATGGTGGGCCGTCCTTGAAAAACGCCCACCCCCATGCCCGGGACCGGGTTGCGGTTGTCCATAACGGTATCATCGAAAATTATCGTGAGCTACGTGCTTTTCTGGCGGAGCATGGGCTGAAGGCGGAAACCGAGACCGATACCGAAACCCTGGCGATGCTGTGCGCGTATTATCTGCAGCAGGGGCTGGAGCCAGTGGCAGCTGCCCGTACGACCATCTCTCGACTGGAAGGGGCGTATGCGCTGTGTTTCCTGTTTGAAGGGGAAGAGGACCTGATTGTGGCCGCCCGCCACGGCAGCCCGCTGGCGATCGGCTGGGGCACAGGCGAGATGTTCATCGGGTCAGATGCATTGGCGCTGGCACCGATGACCTCGCAAGTCACTTATCTGGAAGAGGGTGACATGGCAGTGGTAACCCGGGCAGGCTGTGACATTGAAGATGCCGAAGGTACTCCGGTAGACCGTGCCCGGAGCGAAATCGGGCAATCGGTTGCCGCTGTGGGAAAGGATGGCCATCGCCATTTCATGTCCAAAGAAATTGCGGAACAGCCTGGAGTTCTGGGCGCAGCTCTCCAGTACTATCTGGACGGTGGTGATGGGCAACGGGCTTTGGAGCAGATTGACTTCAGCCGTTTTGATCGGGTTGTGATGGTGGCTTGCGGGACTGCTTCTCTGGCTTGCCTGACTGCAAAATATTGGTTCGAGCAAATCGCCAACCTACCGGTCGAGGTCGATATCGCCTCGGAATTCCGTTACCGCGAACCGCCGGTGTCAGAGCGAACCCTAGCATTGTTTGTATCGCAGTCAGGGGAGACTGCCGACACATTGGCGGCGCTGCGTTACTGCGCGGGAAAGGCCGGTATGATCCTGTCTGTCGTTAACGTACCCGAAAGCTCAATCGCGCGCGAAAGTGGCGTGGCGCTGCCGATCATGGCGGGGCCGGAAATTGGTGTGGCCTCTACCAAGGCCTTTACCTGCCAGTTGGCGGTGCTAGCTGCTTTGGCGTTGGAAGCGGCACGTCAGATCGAGACTCAGCCGACAGGGCTGCTGCAGGACTATAAGGCGCAACTGCGCCATATGCCCAGCCAGGTCGCGGAGGCGCTGACCTGTGAGGCAGAGGTGCGTGGTGTGGCCGCGCAGCTAGCTCGGTTCAGCCACGCTCTGTTCCTTGGTCGCGGCACGTTTTATCCGTTGGCGCTGGAGGGAGCTCTGAAGTTGAAGGAGATCAGCTATATTCATGCTGAGGGCTATGCCAGCGGCGAGCTGAAGCATGGTCCTATCGCACTGATTGACGAGGAAATGCCGGTTGTGGTGCTGGCGCCGCATGATCAGCTTTTCGACAAGACGGTTTCCAACATGCAGGAAGTGATGGCGCGTAGCGGCAGGATTGTAATGGTGACTGATGCCAAAGGGGTGAAAGAGGCTGGAGAGGGCATCTGGCAGCAAATCTGCATGGCACCGGTTCAGGGGCCTTTCGCAGCTATCGCCTATGCGGTGCCGCTGCAGCTTTTAGCCTACCATACTGCAGTTGAGAAAGGCACCGATGTGGACCAACCACGCAACTTGGCGAAATCGGTGACGGTGGAGTAGGGGCTGGCACATCGGTCTCCCACTTTATTGGAACTGGAACTCGTGCCGAAAATGGCGAATCTTAACTGAATGCCACGAGGTGGGCGCACCAGTTTAAGGTGTGACCGCAACGCGTCTGACATATACTACCTCCCGCCGCGGATCAGAGCGCCGCCAGGGCCGCTACCGCCTCGGGGAGGGGGTAGTGATGATTGCCGACAAACAGCCCGTTTGCATCAATGTAATCGGCATTCGTCAGCGCACCGTGAATGTCATAGTCAAAATATTTCATCACCTCGTTCTTGGCGAAATTGCCGGCCACGATGGGGCGGCATTCGAACCCGGCGGCCGCCAGCTGTTTCACCAGATCGGCGCGTGTCAGCCCCGCCTCTTCGCGGATCACCAGCGAGAAACCGAACCAGCTCGATTTGCCGATCTCGCGCTGAATCATGAACTTGGGATGATCGGTGAGTTTTTCCTGCACCAGCGCCCCGTTGGCGCGGCGCCCTTCGATCAGGCCCGGCAGTTTCTTCAGCTGCTCCTGCCCCAGCGCGCCGGACATCTCCAGCGGGCGCAGGTTGTAGCCCGGCAGCACGAAGCGGAAGCTTTCCTCGAAAGGATCATCCGACTTCTCACCGGTGACATGGTTGAATTTCGGCAGGTTGCGGGTCCAGCCATGGGCGCGCAAGCTCAGCATGACGTGGTAGAGTTCCTCGTCATCGGTGACCACCATGCCGCCTTCCATGGTGGAGATATGGTGCGAGAAGAACGAAGAATAGGTGCCCATGACGCCGAAGGTGCCGGCCTCCTTGCCGCCATAGGTGGCGCCCATGGATTCGCAATTGTCCTCGATCATGACGATCTTGCGATCCCCGATCAGCGCCTGGATGGCGTCGAAATCATTGGGGTTACCCAGAAGGTTCACCACCATAATGGCGCGGGTCTTGTCACTGATCGCCGCCTCCAGCGCCGCCAGATCGTAGTTCAGCGTCTCGCGGTCGATATCGACGAATTTCATCCGGAGGCCATATTGGCCCAGGGGGTAATAGGTGGTGGACCAGCTGACCGCCGGGACGATGATCTCATCGCCGCGTTCCAGCTTCAGATCCGGGTTCTTGGTGAAACAGAGCGCCGCGGTCATCAACAGGTTCGCCGAGGAGCCGGAGTTGACCATGACGGCAAACTTGCTGCCGAACTGGGCGGCGAACTGCTCTTCATAGGCGCGCACCTCGGGGCCCATCGAGAACATGTCCGAGGCAATCACGCGCTGCAGCGCATCCTGTTCCGCCTGATCCCAGGAGGAGGTGGCAAGAGGGTATGTGAAGGTCATGCGTGTCCGCTTTCCAGATAATAGCGATAGGTCTGCGCGATCCCGTCGCGCAAGGAGGTCGGCGCCTGCCAGCCCCAGGCGGTCTGGCGCTCGGTCGAGCAGAGCTTCTGCTTCATGCCCACGGGTTTGCTCAGATCATGGGTGAATGCCCCCTGCCAGCCGATCACATCGGCGACGGTGGCGTAATAATCGTTGATCGAATGATCGTGGCCAAGGCCGATGTTCATGGCGCCGGGGAGCGTCTCAAGGTCCTCTGCCGCCTTCCAGATGGCATCAGCCAGATCGGCGGCGAACATGAATTCGCGCCGCGCGGTGCCATCGCCCCAGATCTCGACCGCGGCCTCCCCCGTCTTCATGGCCTGATGCACCTTGTGGATGATGGCCGGCAGCAGATGCGAATGTTTGGGGTCGAACTTGTCGTAGGCGCCATAAAGGTTGCAGGGGATCAGCGTCTTGTAGAGCGCGTCGGGGTCCTCCTGACGGATGTAATCACACAGGCGCATGGCCATGATCTTGGCCAGGGCATAGCCTTCGTTGGTGGGCTCCAGCGCGCCGGTGAGGATGCTTTCCTCGCGCAGCGGGTTTTCCCCTTCGCGCGGATACATGCAGGTGGAGGCAAGATTGATCAGCCGGGTCACACCCGCGGCCCGCGCCCCCATGATGACATTGCGCCCCATGGCGAGGTTTTCATCGAGAAAGGCCACCGGATTGGCCATATTGGCCTGGATGCCGCCGACACGGCCCGCCGCATGGATCACCAGATCGGGTTTATGCGCCTCCAGATAGGTGGCCACGGCACCCGCATCCGTCAGGTCCAGATCGCGGCTGCGCGGCGCCAGGATCTCCCACCCGGCCGCTGCCGCGTGATCCAGAACATTGCGCCCCACCATGCCGCCGCCGCCGGTGAGGAACAGACGTGGTTTTGCACTCATCCCCTCAGTCCTCGCGGGCGACCGGCGTGTCATAGCCGTGCTCCATCAGCACGCGGGAGCGCTGCGCCACCTTCAGATCCTCACGGACCATTTCGGCGCACATTTCCTGCACGGTGATCTCGGGCGTCCAGCCCAGTTTCGCCTTGGCCTTGGCCGGATCGCCCAGCAGGGTCTCCACCTCGGCGGGGCGGAAATAACGCGGATCGATGCGCAGGATCACGTCACCCACCTTCAGCGCCGGGGCCTTGTCGCCTTCGATGGCTGCCACGGTGGCAACCTCATCGGTGCCCTCCCCGGTGAACTCCAGGGTGATGCCCAGCTCGGCGGCGCTCCAGGTGATGAAATGGCGCACCGAATATTGCACGCCGGTGGCAATGACGAAATCTTCCGGCGCGTCCTGCTGCAGCATCATCCACTGCATGCGCACGTAGTCCTTGGCATGGCCCCAGTCGCGCAGCGCATCGATATTGCCCATGTAAAGGCAGTCTTCGAGACCTTGCGCGATATTGGCCAGGCCGCGGGTGATCTTGCGGGTGACGAAGGTCTCGCCCCGGCGCGGGCTCTCGTGATTGAACAGGATGCCGTTGCAGGCATACATGTCATAGGCCTCGCGGTAGTTCACCGTGATCCAATAGGCGTACATCTTGGCCACCGCGTAAGGAGAACGCGGGTGGAAGGGCGTGGTCTCGGTCTGCGGCACCTCCTGCACCAGACCATAGAGTTCCGAGGTCGAGGCCTGATAAAACCGGGTCTTCTTTTCCAGCCCCAGGAAGCGGATCGCCTCCAAGAGGCGCAGGGTGCCCATGGCATCCACATCGGCGGTATATTCCGGCGCCTCGAAGGAGACCGCGACATGGCTCTGCGCGCCGAGGTTATAGACCTCGTCAGGCTGCACCTCGGACAGGATCCGCGTCAGGTTGGAACTGTCAGTGAGATCGCCGTAATGCAGTTTGAAACGGGCATTGTCGGTATGGGGATCCTCAAAGATATGATCCACCCGCTGCGTGTTGAAGGAGGAGGCGCGGCGTTTGATCCCATGCACCTCATAGCCCTTCTCCAACAAAAACTCCGCCAGATAGGAGCCATCCTGCCCCGTCACCCCGGTGATAAGCGCTTTTTTCATACCTAGCTTTACCCATTCATTCCTGCCCCAACGCGTGCTCAGGGATAGGGAAGATCAAAGAGCATGTGAAGGGTAAGAATGCTCTCTATAGACGTTACTGGAGGCTGGTGACGTGCCGCAATCTAAACCACCTGCGCAATCCTCTTCTCTACGAGGGCGAACGTTGCGGAAAAATCTGGATTAACCAAAGCGTCTATGATTGTTTGCGCAGAAATCAATGATGTAAATGGATCAATGCGCATGCAGGATGACACAGCAACAACCAGCCAGGCGACCGATGTTGCTCGAAACCCTAGTCCGTTGCGGTTTATCTGCTCGGAGGACAAAGAGGTTTCACGCCTGAAGGCATTATCGAACGCCGCATTTTTCGGCGTTGAAGCATTAATTTACCCATCTTTGGAAGGTGCGCTGGCTGAACATGGGGATAGTCTAATCATCGTACCTACTGAGACGCCGAGCCAAAACCTCGCGCGGCGGCTGGTTGGTACTGCAGATCACGGCAAAGCACTACAGGACTGGATTGAAGAAGCAGAAGCCTTCTTGCAGACCTATCGCAAGGTTCGGCGCCAGGTGCGTGTCATGGCAAAAGCGCCTCTTCTGAAGGGGGGCACAGACAGTTGGCAAGCCGTGGCGAATCAATTCAACATCCCGCTGTCCCCTTTGCCGAAAGAAATTTTGGAAACAGAAGAGACTGAACCTTGTGCTTTGAGCCATCTGGTCAGCCTGCATCTTCTACAAATCACGCCTAAAGCCCAGGCTCTTGCGACGGAAATTGAGGCCATGATCTGCGGTCCTTGTCCATCCTTTGAAAAGAGCTCTGAACTTGTGACGCTTGTCTTGGCGGAACGGAAAGCTGCTCAAACAGAGGTAACCGAGCTCCAAAACCGGCTGGAGGCACTTGAAACACAACGGGAGCAAGCCGTTTCGAAAAACGAATTGCTGGAAGAAAGCGTGTCCTCGCTGCTGCGTGACATCGAAACGCAATCGGTCCGTCAGAAGACACTCGCAAGAGAGCTGAAGTCGATGAGTGACCTTGAGGCCAGGCTCTCTCGAAGTGCCGAGGAGTTGCTTAGAGCGCAACAGAGCATTGCGAATAAAGACGAGGCCCTCAGGTTGGCACAGGAAAAAGAAGCCGCCCTAGAACGCCGTGTTGCAGAGCAGTCCGAAAATTTGCACGCTCTTTACACCTCCAATTCTTGGAAAATCACGGGGCCAATCCGAAAAATATCCCTGTTCCTGCGGCGCCGCTAGAATACGTTTCCGTTTGTTAAATTCAGGCTGACCTGCCCCGTGCTGGCCTCCTCTCATACGAGCGGCCAAGGGATAATTTTGACGGGTGACTGCCTCGGGTTTGGCAAGCGCGGCGGTCTTAGATGGCTCAGCGCGCTTGCTTGGGCATTCTGTCACCCAATGAGGTTCTTGAGGTCAGGGGGCGTTATTTGTAGCGCCTCAGCACTCGCTTGTGTTCGCCATTTCTCTGCGGGCCCAGTTCAGAACCCTGTGCAAATACGCTGCCTCCGGGTTATCTTCCGATAGTAATTGCGCGGTCTGGGCATTCAGGTCGCCACCGACCTCCACCCGCGGCAGCATTGCTGCGGGGTCGATTAGTAGGCGACTGGCTATTTGAAGTTCGCTAATCGCAATTCTATTGTGAAGCTTGTGCGTCGACGCTTCGGTGGAGGTGGATAGTTCGGTCGCTACATTTTCATCATATGTTGCCTCTCCATGCTTAAAAACCAACCGTTCACGGGGGCGTTTTAGGACGCTAATTATTGCTTCTGCAGCGCGGTCGGCTGTATCTTTCGCACTGAATGGGCTGCAATGTGCGTGAAGAAAAAGGGAGGCGCGATCCCTGATACTACCACCTCCCGCCACAAAATTTAGTTCTTGTGTCAAAGCGGCTGCCAATTCTGTGGCATTCTTCGAGGTTGAAAAGGCTCCGAGAGGTTCATGAAATTTCGGCACACGTTCACCAATCGGGTTGTGGTAAACAGTAGGGCGACCTGCCGCCAACGCTTCGAGTATCGTGGTGCTAAACCGACTGACTAGGATAGCGTTTTCATTAATTAACTCGTAGACACTCGCTTCGCTAACATTGTACCGAGATAGGTCGGCCTTGTCGGCTGGGTGTTGCGAAATAACATAGTCCAGACCGGCAAGTTTGCAGCCCTCTACGGCACTTTCTACAAATTCCTGCCGTTTCTCCTCCATCACCCCATAGGTGAAGTTTACATTAATTACGGCTCGACGCTTTAGAGGCGTCAGTATATCGTGTGAAAGCTTTTCACGTATGTTGGGAAGACCAACGATTGAGGAGTTTCGATCTTGGAAGAAAGCAGTTTGGTAGGCCCCGGGTAATAAAAGGTAATCACACGAGCGATATGGCATGCGTACGAAATCACGATCAAGATTCCAGTCATCGTTGATACCCTCGTAAAATCCAAAAGTAGGTACGCCAAAGCCAAAATTCTCGAATAATAGACGGCTCGTATACGTAAGATCATTTAGAACCACGAAGGCAAGCGCTTTCGTCGAAAAAGGAAGTGTTTCTGCTACGTTGAAACATTTGATGTTTAGATCACTATAGAGTGGAAGTTCAGAATCTGGTAGCGGTCTATTTGTAGAAAAACTTGTGGAACGCGAAGCATCTACAATAAGCGTCGGTATGCCACGTACCTGCAGGGCTCGTGCAATAGGCGCGACAGTTCTGATATGATAATCAACCTCGCAGTAAAAAATAACCTTGTCGGAAAACTCTTCTTCGTAAATTCCCTTCCAAGGAGATGTGCAGGTTGCACCTTCGGCTGTTGGTATGTTGGCCGCTGGCTGGGGGGGGGCCAGTGGGATTAGTTTGAGGTCTTTCGCGTTATTATAACCAATATAATCTGCTATGCCATGCTTGACAGTCTCGGAGTAAAAATACTCGGCAAGATCTTTTTTTTGATCAGTGGTGTTATTGCTGTCTCGAATTCTTCTGGCTTGTAGTCTAAGCCATGAGTTCGCCGTTTTTGTAAATGTCTTTTTCCCGTCACTATCATTTGTGAGGAGGTTGAAGATAGCCTTCATCGCAAGAACCGAGTCAAGTATCTTCTTTTTCGACATTGTGTTCACAGTCGAAGTGTCTCGTTGTACATAGTAGTATAGTTGGTCTGGTATAATTTTACAATCTTTACATGCCATAAATATGCGAGTGGAAAACTCTATATCTTCAAAGTAAATGCCCTCTTTGAAACGTATTTCGTTCTTTTCAACTAGATTACGTGAAATTAGCATCCCAACGGGAAACCAGCCGGTTTTTCCTTCAAGGCAAGCGGTCCTAATATCCCCATGAAGGTGCCGACCTGCAAGGTTGGGCGAATATGGCTTGTCGTACCTAACTTTTAAAAGCTGACTTGCGACAACATCATGGCCTTTTTGGGCATGGTAATAGAGTGTTTCAAGTGCATCCATTCTAAGAAAGTCATCACAGTCAACAAATATTATATAATTTGATTTTGATGCTTTGAGACCTGTGTTTCGTGCGGCGCCTTGCTTTTTGTTTTCTTTATGGGAGATGATTTTAAGATTTTGAATTTTGGTTTTAAACTTTCTAATTTCCGATATTGTGCTGTCTTCAGAGGCGTCGTCGACGCAGATAATTTCAAAATTTTTAGCTGCCATGGTTTGAGCGGCAAGGGACTCGAGGCACGGATGAATAAATTTTTCTGCATTATGGCAGGGGATAATAACAGATATAAGAAGGCCCTCTTCTTCTTTCTTAGTGCTACGTTCTGCAATATCTCGACTGAGGGCCAATATTGAAGCGTCTAGTTGTTTTTCTTTCAGCATTGGAAGGTACCTGAAGTGAAGCTCTTAGTAAAACCCAGCAAGACGTTCAATCGCCTCATGGCTGGCGCGGATGACCGCATCCACCGTGTTGGAGCCGTTATGTGAGCCGAATATGCAACGCTCCATTCCACGTAGTGGGCTGTCAGCGGGTAGTGGTTCCACTTCAAAGACATCCAGAGCTGCCGAATGTACCTGCCCCGATTGCAGCGCCGCGATTAGCGCCTGTTCGTCGATCAGCGGCCCGCGGGCGACGTTGACCACCCGGATTCCCGGCTTGCACTTGGCCAGCACATCGGCGTCCAGCATGTGGAAGTTGTGCTTGTTCAGGGCGCAGGTGAAGACTAGGAAATCCAGCCCTTCGACCGCCTCGGGCCATGCTGCGCGCTTAAGTCCCTCAAACCCGGCATCGCCTTCGACGCCGGGATCGTAGGCTACGACCTCCATCCCCAGGGCGCGCAGGCGGGCGACCGTGTTGCGGCCGATATCGCCTAGCCCGATCACGCCGACACGTTTGCCGGTTAGGCTGATGCCGGCCGGTTTCGGCCAGTCCCCTGAGCGTACGCCGCGATCAATCAGGAACAGTTCGCGCGCCAGCCCGATCACGAAACCGGTGGCTACATCGGCTACTTCGGCACCGAACATCATCGGCGTGTTGATGATCGGGATACCCAGCTCCTTGCATGCGGCGAAATCGACGTTATCGACCCCGATACCCCATTTCACCGCCGCCGTCAGCCGACCGCCCCGCGCGGTTTCGAACACCCGGCGGGTGGCCGGATCGTCGCCGATGATCCAGCCGTCATATTGTGGTAGCAGATTGCAAAGCTCGTCTTCGCTCAGAATCTGGGTCACTTCGGCGCTATGCAGTTTCAGTCCGCGCTCGGCAGCGTAGTCCACGAACAGGCCGAACTGGCCCAGCATCGGCGGGCAGGTAACAAGAACGTCTTTCATTATTCAGCAGCCTCTTTCGCCATGCGCATCCCGGCCAGCGCCGCGGCCAGGTCCCAATCCTCGGGCGTATCGATATCCGAGGCTTCCATCTTGTCCATCTCGTGCAGCAGCGGTTGCTTGCCGATCCGGGCATTGGTCTTGGCGAAACTATCGCGCGAAAAGATGTAGAGGTTCGAATTTTCCTCGTACCACGGTTCAAGATCCTGGGTCTGGATTAGGTTGTCGGGATCGTGGTTCACCGGGCTGGCATCACCGCGATAGAACCGGGTCTGGATCTTGTTGACGGTGAACAGGCTGTCAGCCTTGCCCTTGGCCACGCCGTCCTGATACTGCGTCAGCGCCGACCGGATCGTTTGCGGGGTCAGTAGCGGGTTGGTGGTGTGGGTCATCAAATAGGTATCGGCCTCGACCGCGGCGAGATCATCGGCAAGGATCAAGTTCATCGACACGGTGTCGCCACACAGTTCCGGTTTGCGGTCGCGAATGCGAACCCGGTCGGTTTCCACTAGGCCGTTTTCAGCCAGGATGTGCCGGGCGTCGGTATTGATCACCACCTCGTCGATTTCTTCGACGGCCAGCAAGGTATCAAGGATCCAGCGGAACAGCGGTTTACCATGTAGCGGCCTAAAATTCTTGCCCTTAACCCTTTGACTGTTGGCCTTCATTGGGAGGAGTGCGATACAACGGTTTGAGCCACTCATCTTGACCTGCCTTTTCCGAAACTTCTGGGTAGAAGTAATATTGTTTTGTTTCCTGCGACATGCGCCGGTGATCGTGGTTGCCTTTATATGAACCCCAGTATTGGTTCCAGCGATAGCGCAACATGTCGCGTTTGCGAGTGGACTTTATGCCATGGCGGATTGCTGCACGCCAATCCTGCCAGGTGCTCGAGATGACCCAACGCATCACGTCCAGTGGCGTAACGTGAATTTCGGGCATGATCAGGCGCAAGGCCATGGCTTCGCGCTCAAAGCGGCGGCGGATCTGCCCCCAGCTTTCCTTGTGGTGGTGAAAGACGGGTGCATCTGCCACATAGGCAATCTTATGGCCCTGGTTCCAGATCCGTTTGGACAGTTCCATATCTTCCAGACCGGTAAGCTCTTCGTCGAACTGATGGTCCTGCCATACAGAACGCAGGATTGCCGAGTTGGCGTTGTTGCAGAAGAACGAATCCTGCGGAATGGCGGATTCCGCAGGATAGTATTTGGCGAAGATGCGCCGCTCACTGTAATTGCTGTTGTCGTCGCCAATCTGGCGACCATAGCTGTAGGAGGCGGCTTTATCGATCAGCGGTTGGCACAGGTTCTGCAGCCAGTTTTCGTCGGTGGGGACACAATGCCCGGAAACCAGAACCAGAATGTCGCCATGGCTGAAATCACAGCCGCGGTTAAGCGAGCGCCCGAATGAAAATTCTGATTTTTTAATGTGTGTTACACGCGCACCGTGGCGTTGTGCGATCTCAACAGTGCCGTCGGTCGAACCGGAATCGATGAGGACAGTTTCAACATCAAAAGAGGTGTTTTGGCGGCTTACCATTGCCAAAAGGTCAGCCAGATGGTCCGCTTCGTTCAGTGTGCGAATGACAATACTGATAAGCATTTCAACCTTCGAAAACGTGATCTACCCTGCGGTTACATGACTAGCAATTTGATGTCCAGAAATAACCCCTGAAGCGGATTTTTGGCCCCAAGAGTGCAGGGGATGCCCGTTTTGTATCCCCCTTCAGGTTGTCAAAGCCCACCTTTTGTCACGGATGACTGTCGAGTACCTCTTCTAGGGTCTTTAGCACAGCGCTACGCAAACGTGTGCGCTCGATCACGGCAAAGCTGGGGTCTCCAAACAGGTTTGCCAGCGCGCTTTGCGCGTCATGGAGTGCGTCGATAAAAGTATCGTCTTGCGTTGTAGCGTTCAGGGTTTCAGCAGCTTCATCCGGGGTTTGGCCGTGTAGGTTGACCCAGCTTTCCGTCGGCAGGCCCATGCTGTGAATGCGGTGAGCGGCACTCGCAAAATAGACCGGTTGCGCTCCGATGGCAAAGGCATCGAAAATTTTCTCGGTGATGTAATCAGGGTGATGAGTGTTTTCCAGCGCGCCCATCTGCCGTGTGTTCTGGTCGAGCTGCCGGAGCTTGTCGCCATGCCAGTCGTCCAGTTCGAACCGGGTCTGTCCACCTTGCCAGCTCTGGCCGAGGCGGGCAACGCCGGGCCAAGTGCAGGCCTCGGCCAAGTCCGTGCGCCAGGCGCAAAGGCCAATCAGATCAGCTTCGGCCCACTCCACATTGTGGTATCGTTCAGGGCGGCGTTCGAACATGAACGTCAAGTCGCTCGGGCAGTTGGCAAAAACCGCGCGCCATTCCGAGGCCCGTAGCTGGGCATTGCGCTGGAATAGGGGAGCGTAAACCTGCGCGAAACGATGCTCGGTCAACAGGTAATAAGGGATATGCTCAAAGTGGTAGATCTCGGTGGTAAAGTGGTTGAGCTGGAACACAGGTAGCGCTCCAAAGGGCGTTTCCTGACGAATTTGGCGCTGCAGTGGGCGTTGACCCCAGATGGTGTCCCAAAAAGGTTCTTCAGACAGGATTGCAACCGGGCGTCGCCGCTGGCGCCAGTCTTCGATCAGCGCGCGCGGAGCGGTTTCAAAATCCATGCTGTGGGCAAACATGTAAAGATCGGCTTCGGCTGGAGTGTCCACTAGCTGGATACAATCAGCAAAAAGTGGAGCAAGGTCTGGATAGCTTAAGGGGGTGCGATGTGCGTGGCGCCCGGTTTTAAATACTTTGATCATGCGCGCCGTGCTCGTTGAAACAGGTCCATCAGGTAACTCGGGCTTGGGAGCGCGAGGTCAAGGTCATTGCTGAGCCTTCCGATTTCGGTTGTCAGGGCTCGGACATGGATCCGGTCCTGTGCTGCGAATTGTAGTGCCAGTTGGACGCGGGCTGCGGTGAGATCTCTGCGCTGCAGGTCGTGGAGAAGGGGGCCGCTTGGTCCGTCATGTGCCCGAAGTGATCGCCGCAACCGGCGTGGTAGTTGCTTTGCAAAAGAGCGGGAGGCGGCAAGAAAAGCTTCAGCATAGAGGGGGTCCAGTTGGGCTATCATGTCGTCAAATTGCAGCATTGCAGAGGTCAGGAGGTCCGCCCTTCTGCTGCGGGGCGTGGCAGCGATCCGGGCGCCGAGCGTGGCAATCTGTGGTGTGGGATCGCAGGGCGCAGGCTGGGGTGTCACTAGCACTGTGGCCGGTACGAAGCCAATGCTGTCCGCCTGCATGACTGCGCTTTCGTAATCTTCATGCGGCCGCTCGCTTAGGGGCATCACTCGCGTGATGTCAGGGAGAAGTTGCATTGCTGCGGTATGGGCGGCCGTATTGTTTAGCATGCCTGCTGCAGGCCAGCGGCTTGCGTCGGAACTGGGGAGAATGATGTTGGTGTCTCCAAGTCTTCGGGCGCTGTTAAGCAGCAGTAAATCAGGAGTGCTGTGTTCCAGCTGTGCGCGTAGTGCTTTGACACCATCGGAAGTGGGGTACGCCTTGTCGGGGAGGATCAGCGTTGCGGGATGTGCGGCCAGCTTGCGTAGTGTAGCCCGATCGGGAAAAGAGCGGGTTTCGGGCAGTGCGATTGGGCGGGCAGCCACGCCTTCGCCCCAGCCGATCTCTTCTCCGAAACGGCGTATGATCTGTGTGCCATTTCGGGCTTGCCCGCTGTCGCACAGCAGAACCTCGTCGCCTGGAGCAGTCACGGCGGCCAGGGCCTTGTAGCGAGACCACAGGTTCTCGTCATCGCTGACAGTAATTATCACGAAAGACAAATTCATATGCGCCCTCGCTCCAGTTGGAGCACTATATGTCGTGCCAAGACCGGATCGGCTTGGCTGAGCTGTGAAAAACGCGCCATGTCCACATATGTCAGCAGGAAATCACGTGTCGCTGCATCAAATCGTTTTTGCAGGTGAGGAGCGATATTGCCTCTTATCCAATCAAACAGTCCGCTGGTGAACCGCAGAAAGGGTTCGCGTAATCGCTCAGAGGCGTTCTCAGTATCAAGGGCACTCGCTATGCGACCGAGTGGAGCGAAGACCGCGAAGCGTTCCTCTCCTTTGCGGTTCGTTAGGCGCTGGCCGCTAGGGGCTACGAAATGGAGAGCACCCACCCGATCAGACACAAGGATATTGCGGCCATGATGGAAGCTCATCCAGTGTAACTCGATGTCGTTATGAACCATGGTCTCAGAGCAATAGATGTTGTTTTCTCTTAAAAAATCCGTTCTGTAGATCTTATTCCAAGGGTAATTGGTCGTTTCGGCCAGAGCGGCGGCCTGTGTTGGGTTGATTGAGCTGAGTGCGCCGACTTGCACCTTGGCCCGGCGCCAATGCGCTTCATCAAGTGGCATTTGACCCAAGATACCCCATCCAATGCAACGGCTGTCTGTATGGCGAAACAGGCAGAAGTCGAACTGTCGTCCGGCAAGGGTCTTGATGAGGGCTGCTAGGTCCGGCGTTAAAAGGTCATCGGCGTCGAAAAATAGGACGTGCTCAGTCGTTACATGTTCCAGGGCACGATTGCGGGCATGACCAGCTCCCTTGTTTGTTTCTGTCCGAAGGATTGTGAAGCAATTCTGCGGCCAAGCATCCGGGGGGCAAACTTCAGTGCGGCTGACAGGTTCGTCGGAGCCGTCGTCGCTTATCACTACCTTGTCGAAGACCCCCAATTTGTGCGCTTGAGCTAGAACACGGCGCAGATTCCTGGCGTCATTATGGACGGGAAGGGCGAGAGTTAGAGACATGCTCGGGAGTCGGTATTCATACCACAAAGATACGCAAGTCGTGCAAAGACCAGCGGAAGCTGTGTACCGGCAGGAACATGATCAATTCACGCCAGGGCGCATGGAGTGGGAGATTTGAGCGATTATGGATCGGTAGGGCGTCCAGATGGCTTGCCTCTTCAGGCGTTGCCAGGATGTGTTTATCGAAGAAGCAGTCGACGAACCCCTCTTCGGTGCCCGAGCGCAGGCAGGGTTGTACTATGATCGGTTCGGGTGCGGCGGTGCGGCAAGCAAGGCCAACAAAGCCGTGTGGAGTATAATCGCTGCCTCCCAGAGAGAGGTGGAGCGCCATCCAGTCTCCTTGAGCCTGGGTGGTGACGTCCAATGTTAGCAGTCGCCCTTCCTGTGATATGTAGCGGCCGCTTGCTTGTAGCGCCATGTCGCTCCGTAGAGACAAGCCTGGCAATATGCCATTCTCATGGCCAATATCGCCCTCGATCACACTGTCGCGCAGGACAGCCAGTGTGTGGTTGACTTGGGCGTCGAGGCCTGTTGCGATGTTCTCAGCCATTGGTCCTCCACTGTCGCAAACAGAGCCTCGGCTGTTCGCGCTTCCTTTTAGCTCTGTTCGCTAACATGAGTTGTGAGCGATCAAATCTTCATAACCCTGTGCCGGTATGGGCTCAAGGCTGATTGTCCAGTCTTGGTGCTTGGTGACTGATCTTGACTATCGCAGGGCTATGGTTTTGTTTGGCGCGGTAGCCTGGACGCGGCAAATATATGAAAGAGATCAATAATTCAGGTCTTGGACAGGAGGCCGGTTATATTGTGCGTAAGAAGCCGCCTGCGGTAGCCGGTTCGTTTTATGTCGTGTGACCGTGCTCTTCAGTCTTCATGCTGCAGTTCCATGGAGAGGTGGTCGTGAGACCAACCAGAACATCATGTCTCTATCGGAGCGCCTAGGAATGAGCAAAATGCAATTCGACTGCTTTGATCCAAGTTCACGCCTGTTGCGCTTTCACGACCTACACCAGGGTGAGCGATGCGTGATCGTATGCAATGGCCCTTCCCTGAACCGTATGGACCTGAGTTTCCTGCGCAAGGAAGTGGTGTTCGGTCTAAACAAAATTTATCTTGGCTTGCCCAAATTCGGTTTTTACCCTCGTTATATGGTTGCCGTGAACCGCAAGGTCATTGAACAGAGCGCAGATGCCTTTCGAAAGATGAATTGCGTGAAGTTTATATCGGATCGGGGCACTGATGTGTTGCCAGAGGATGCCTTGACCTATCGCATTCAAACAAAGGATATGACCGGCCGGTTTTACGGTGATATCACCCGAGGTGTGCGGGAAGGACATACGGTCACGCATGCTGCATTACAGCTCGCCTACTTCATGGGGTTCCGTCAGGTTGTCATTATCGGCATGGATCATTATTTCGCTCAATCCGGGCCGTCCAATGCTGAGCTCGAGATGCGGGGAGCCGACCCGAACCATTTCAGCCCCGACTACTTTCGTGGGAGTAAGTGGGATGCTCCGAATCTGGCTGAATCCGAGATTTCCTACCGTGCGGCGCTGGAGGCGTTTTCAGCAGTGGGGAGAGAGATAGTGGACGCAACCGATGGTGGACACTGTCAGGTCTTCCCGAAAGAGGATTACCGGTCTTTCTTTGGTTTGAAAGATTAGCTTACTACCATGTACGTCGCATAAAAAATAACAAAGAGACTAGGAGACTCTAAATGGTTGCGCAGACGCCAGCTACAGGAACCTTGATCATTTTGGGGGTGTCTGCTTCCGATCTATTTGCAAAGTGTTTAACCCGTCTGGTGGAGGGGGGCATGCGTGTGGTCCTTGTGGATCCAGAGCCTCACATCTCATTGCAGCAGAAACTGTGCGCTGAGCATGTTGAGGCGGCCGCGTATTCAGGAGATGGCAACGCGGAGATGACGTTCTACTCTATTGAGGGGCTGCGCAGTTTTTCACCTCCGACGCGTGCATTAAAAGATGTCTTTCCCGGCCTGAAAGAGCGCGGTAGGGAAAGTGTGCCGACCATTACGGTGACGTCTTTGCTGGAACGGCTGCAGCCTCTCAATGATCCAATCCGCGTATGGGTCGATATGCCTGGGCAGGAAGCCCACCTGTTGGATGCTCTGAAGAGGACGGGCTTGTTGGAGCGTGCGGAAGAGGTGGTAGTCCGCTGCGGTGTTGAAAGCTTTTTTGAGGCTTCCGAAGACTGTGCTGCGATCAAAAATCGTTTGATGCAAGAGATGTTCGAGCTGATAGAAGCGGATGAGAGCGATCCAGATTGGCCAGTTCTTTGGTTTCGCGATAGCCCGACGTTGCGGCGTCTTGCGCAGCTGGAAACCGAACTGGAGCAAACCCGTGCTCAAAACGTCGCAATGCACGATGAGTTGACCGAGAAAACCAAGGTGCAGGCTGAAAGTGAGGCGGCTTTGGTGAAGGCGGAAACCGAACTGGAGCAGGCCCGTGCTCAAAACGTCGCAATGCGCGATGAGTTGACCGAGAAGACCAAGGTGCAGGCTGAAAGTGAGGCGGCTTTGGTGAAGGCGGAGAGAGAACTGGCGGCGGCTTTGAAAAGTCATCAAGAGCGCCTCGAAAGTCTGAACGCACGTCTGCTGGCACAGCTTAAGGCTGAACAGGAAACGTTTGAGAAGATGCAGCGAACCGAAGTCAGTTATCGTATCGCAAGACGGGATCTGACTTTGGCTCTGGAGCAGCAAAACCGCCTCCAAGTGGATTATGAAAGTCTGCAAAAGCAATATGCGTTACTCTGCGATGAAAAAACTGAACTCGAAATGCTTTTGCAGCAATTGACGCCACGGTTGCGCGAAGCATCGCAATATCTGCGTGATATGCGCGCCAAGACCGCTGATCAGGAGGAAGCGGACGATTTGCAGGATCCCAAAGTGGAAACCGCAACGCCACTTCAGGGGGCGGATAAAGAAACCGGAAAGAAAACAAGGACATGAAGCAAGGCGTCCAATTGAGCTCAGAGTACCAGGTTCCCAGCCGGATCGGATTGGGTAAGGCCTTGGAGATGTTCGAGGAGGCCCTCACCATTCTTGATGCGCATTGTGGCGAGGCGGAAGGGCAGAGCTCTCTTCCATCCGAGCCCTTGCCCAATATGTTAGAGCGTTGCGAAGAAGCGTTGCGCAACAGCAAGAATTCGGCGCCTCAGGCCCGTATTCTTTGTGCATTCCCAGGACTTCCTCATCTTTCGTCTGCTTGGTGGCAAGGGCGCGTCGGGGGGGTAACCTGTGTGGGGGTAGGTGAATGCCTGCCGGGCAAGTCAGCGCGCCATGGTCTTTCAGGAGGGGCGAGGTCACGGCTGGCTCTCGGGGGGATTGAGGAGCTGCAACAGGAGCTGGGCCGAGTGGGCAGGTCCCTTCTGCTGACCGTTACAGCCGATGATCCAGAGCTTCCGTTGGTTCCGAAAAGAAGGGCTGTCCTGTTGGTTTGTCACCCGATAGCCTCTTATCAGGCCTGTTTGGCAGCGGGTGAGGACTTAAACTTTGATAATTTTTGCGAAGGCCTGAACCACTTTCTAACCCGCCATCAGGATTTGCCGTTGCTACGTAGCGAAGACATTGGATCGGACGGGGAAGGGCTGAGGGATCTGTGTACTCCGTTGCACTTCACTCCGGCGCGCTATGCCGTGCAGGACGATGGTTTTATCCCTGATAAGGAACAGAGAACCTTCGATTGCAGCGATTTCTTGAATGTCCCAGCCTACAGGGAGCTTTGTGAGAAACTGGGCTATCCGCCGGAACGTGCATATCTTCTGCATCGTGACGGAGGCGGGCTAAGTCTACAAAAGCAGCCGTCGCCGGAGGACGGCAGAGCGCTGGGGCTGGTTTCCAGCTTTATGGAACGGGCCACGGCTCTTTTCGATGCACTTGCCCCACAGGGAGCACAGCAGCCGGATACGACACAGGTTCTGCAGAAGCTGGATGCGTGCCTTGGAGGGGATGAACAGGATTTCTTGGAACGGCTTGATGAGACGGCTGATGGACTGGGGCCGCAAACCGCGTCCCTTCTTTTGTTGGCCGCAGCAGCCCACTATTACAACAAAAAGCAGCCGTTACACGGGATGAGTTTCGTGGCCGAGGCACTGCACAGGATTCCGCTCCATGCGCGGTGGTTGAGGGTACTGGCCGCCTCCCTATTGCTTGAATTGAATAGAAAAAACGAAGCACTGACAACTTTGCTTGAGGATGCCATTTTGCCAAGCGCGCCTTTCGGTGCCGGAAAGGATGTTCTCAAGGCGTATTTGGGCAGTCTGGGGAGTGAACAGAAGGCAGGGGAACACGGGCACGCCCTGTTGTTGGATTATTTGCATCGGACGCCTCCGCTGCGGAGCAATCGCAAGCGCGTGCTGATCGAAATCGGCACAACACGTGAAGTGGTTCCCGGACAGGGATCCACCGAAAAGCTTGCATCATTCTGTGCCGAGTATGGCGTCGACTTCATTACGGTGGACATGGATGAGCGCAACACGCGCATGGCCCGGCGGATGTTCCGTAGACATGGTTACACGTTCCAGGCGGTCACAGCAAAAGGAGAGGATTTTCTGGCGCAGTATGAAGGTTCAATCGATTATGTCTTCCTGGATGCATACGACTTCGATCACGGCAATCATTCAGAAATCAGACAGGGGCGTTATGAAAAGTTTCTGGGGGCACGCATTGATGAGCTTCAGTGCCATAAGATGCATCTGGACTGTGCGGAAACTCTGGTCTCCAAACTCACACCGGACGGTGTGATCTGTTTCGATGATACGTGGTTAGATGAAAATGAAAAGTGGACAGCAAAAGGTACGACTGCCATGCCGTATCTTTTGGACAATGGTTTTGAGGTAGTCAGCGCTGGCAATCGGGCGGCGCTGTTGCGCCGCCATTCGGAGATCTCACGCTAGCAACTGGATGTTTTGTGCCGGAGCTTGATGTGCTTTGCCGCTCTAAGAATGACGCCAGCTGGCACTCTGGTGCTACCAGTACCGTAACGTTAGGCTGTACGCATCGCGGAGAAACAGAGCGCATAGGTAAAAGTACCAAGCAGGCGGCTACTGGTATCAAGCCTCAGCTTTTTGTGATCAGTGAGCCCCTCCAGATGTAGATCACGCTGCTAGAGCCGTATCTGATGCTCGCTTTGTCCGGTTACTTCCAGCCGGAGGGCGAAGGTCTGCCCGTCTGCGGATCCACTGGCATCCCGTAATCCTTCGGTTGCCGATGTGGCAAACAGCGTTTGCAGCTCCGCTCCACCAAAGGCCGGACAGGAGATCTGGCTGGCCGCAAAGGACACGGCGTGGCGGAAACTGCCGTCCGGGCCGTAGCAGGCAACGCGGCTGGCTCCCCATTGCGCATTCCACAGGCAGCCAGTGCTGTCCACCACTGCGCCATCGGGATTAAGGCGCTCGGAGCGTAGATCGATAAAGATCTCGGGTTCGGTTGCGGCGGGCCAGCCATCGGCGCTGCGCAGCGCCTGACGCCAGATCGCCTGCCGCGGGGTGTCCGTAAAATACACCCAGTGCCCATCGGGAGAGAAACAGATCGCGTTGGAAATTGTAATCTTGTCGAAGACTTGGCGCAGTTCGCCCTGGTAATAGCGGTAGATGGCTCCGGCTCCGTGCTCCAGCGCCTTGCCCATGGTGCCGATCCAGAAGCCGCCCCAGGGATCGGCACGCCCGTCGTTGGAGCGTGTCACCGGATTGTCCGCTTCCAGCGGCAGGATCTTTTCGTGGTGGCCGGTGCCGATATCAAAGTGCCACAGTGCGGTTTGTGAGGCGATCAGCAGGCTGTCCTGCCCGGTCCAGCCGGCTGCCGAGACATATTCATCAAAGTGCCACTCTTGCGTGTTGTCGTGCTTTCTGTCCGGGCTGCGGCTCAGCAAGCGCCGACCCAGTATGTCGAACCAGAACAACTGCGCGCGTCCTGGGTGCCACAGGGGGCCTTCGCCCAGGGTGCAGCGGCGGTCGTCGAACAGGGAGGCTGTCGGCACGGGATCTGGGTTCTGGTCAGTCATGAAAGGCCTCGGTCGGGATCTGGCGCCCCAGTAGAAAGGCATCGGCCACTAGGACAAGGGGGGAGATGTCCACATCGCTGCGTCTGCTTTGCACCAGCCTTGCGAAATGGCGATAAAGTTCTTCGTATTCACTGCCCCGGTTCGGGTCGTTTGCCTGCGGCTGGCCGTCCAGCAACAGGTCAGCGCCACCCGCCTGCAGCGCCAGATGGCCGCTGTCGGTTTCTATGTCTATGGACCAGGTCTGGATGCCGGTTTGACGGAAATCGAAATCGGCACTGGCCTCCAGTCCGCCGGGGGCAGTCAGCGTCAGCCGGGCGGCAATCGGAGTGGCACAGTTTTCCGGCACCTCCAGATCGGCAGTGGTGACATGCAATCCGGCGACCAGAGGCGGTGGCAGGATTGCAGTCAGGATCGACAGGGCATTGATGCCGGGGTCGAACACGCCCAAGCCGCCCGGTTGCCAGATCCAACTTTGTCCGGGATGCCATTGGCGTACGTTTTCGCGCCAGGTTACAGTGATTTTGCGGATTTTTTTGTCCGCCAGCCAGGCGGTGGCGGCGGGCACGGCCCGGGCATGGCGGGAATGCCAGCTGGCAAACAGGACCCGGCCCTGGCGCTTGGCTGCAGCCTTCAGGGCGAGGATTTCCGCCACCGTGGCAGCAGGAGGCTTTTCCAAAAGCACATCCAGGCTGGCCCCAAGCGCCAGATAAGCCAGTTCCATACGCACCTGTGGCGGGGTGCAGATCGCCAAGGCATCTAGGCGGGGACCCGTGGTTCTGAGTGTCTCCCAGGTAGAAAAGCCGGGTGTGTCTTCGAGGCTGCTATTGCGGCTGAGCGTGGCTGCGAGACGGAACCCGCCGGTGTTGGCAATTGCCGGCACATGCTGATCCAGCGCGATTTTGCCTAGCCCGGCAATGGCAATGGTTTTGTTACCGTTTTCCAAAGGGGTTCTCCTGAAACACATTCGCTGCCTTCTGCCGGTCTATGAACCTTTGTGGCACATCGCAAGGTTTTCCAAATCCGCACTTGCTATGGGGTTGCAATGATTGGAGATCCACGTGAAAACCTCGGATAAGGGGCAGTTGAAAGGGTTTTTACATGATCACTCCCATCTTGTTGTGCGGTGGCTCCGGCACCCGGCTCTGGCCCCTGTCCCGCAAAAGCTACCCCAAGCAATTCGTGCCGCTGGTGGGGGAAGAGACCCTGTTTCAGGCTTCGGCCCTGCGCCTGTCCGGGGCGGGGTATGCGGCGCCGATGGTGCTCACGAATTCTGATTTTCGCTTCATCGTCACCGAACAGCTGGCCGGTATCGGGATCGATCCCGGCGCCATTCTGATCGAACCGGCGGGGCGCAATACCGCGCCGGCTGTGCTTGCGGCGGCGCTTTATCTTGAGAAGAGCGACCCGGAGGGACTTATGCTGGTGGCGCCCTCCGATCACGTGGTGCCCGATGCGCCCGCCTTCCGCGCTGCCGTTCAGGCCGGGCAGGCGGCTGCGGAGGCCGGTCAGATCGTCACCTTCGGCATCAAGCCGACCCATGCGGAAACCGGCTATGGCTATCTGGAACTGGATGGGGGTCCCCTTCAATTTACCCCGGATTTCACCCCCCGGGCCATCGGCCTGAAACGCTTCGTGGAAAAACCCGATGCCGCCCGCGCCGAAGAGATGCTCGCCTCGGGGCAGTTCCTGTGGAATGCCGGTATCTTCCTCTTCTCGGTGAAAACCATTCTTGCCGCTTTCCGCGCCCATGCGCCGGATCTGCTGGCGCCGGTCACGGCATCGATCACAGAAGGGGCGCCGGATCTCGGCTTCTTCCGGCTTGATCCTGCCGCCTGGGACGGTTGCCCGGATATCTCGATCGACTATGCGGTGATGGAAAAGGCCGACAATCTGACCGTGGTGCCCTTTGCCGCCGGCTGGTCGGACCTGGGCGGCTGGGACGCGGTCTGGCGCGAAAGCGCCCCGGATGACCGGGGGGTTGTCACCGCGGGGGCGGCCACCGCGATCGATTGCGACAACAGCCTCATTCGCTCCGAGGACGAAGGGCTTGAGGTGGTGGGGATCGGCCTTCGGGACGTGATCACCGTGGCGATGCCCGATGCGGTGCTGGTGGCCGATGCCTCCCGCGCGCAGGACGTGAAGCTGGCGGTGGCGGCGCTGAAGGAAAAATCCGCCAAACAGGCCACCGAATTCCCGATGGATCACCGCCCCTGGGGCTGGTTCGAAAGCCTGGCGGTGGGCGAGCGGTTCCAGGTAAAGCGTATCCATGTGCATCCCGGCGCGGCGCTGTCATTGCAAAGCCACCACCACAGATCGGAACATTGGATCGTGGTCGAAGGCACCGCCAAGGTCACCGTCGATGATGAGGTGCGCCTCATGACCGAAAACCAGTCGGTCTATATTCCGCTTGGCTCGGTTCACCGGATGGAGAACCCCGGCAAGGTGCCGATGGTGCTGATCGAAGTGCAGACCGGCAGCTACCTCGGCGAAGATGACATCATCCGCTACGAGGATGTCTATGCCCGCGGCCAGGGGGCCAAGGGATAAGGGGCAGGGCTATGGCGCAGACTGGATCCTGGACGCCGCGCCGGATCTTTCCCGGCAGGGCGCGGCCGCTTCTGGAGGAAGGACGGCGGGCTCTCAAGGGCGGAGCTCGCGACGAGGGCATGGCCCTGCTGCGGGCGGCCTGCATCCTGGATCCTTCGGTCTATTGCAAACCCTGGGGACTGATGCCGCTGTTGAAGGCCGAAGGTCGCGACCGTTTGCGGCCGCGCATGCTGGAACGGTTGCAGGACTGGTATCGGGCGCCCAGAAGTCGGGTCCATGCCCATGTAGCGCGATTGACCCAGAAGGAGGAAATGCGGCTCTATATTGAGGATCTGGGCCTGCCTTTGCCGCAGTTATGGCAGCAGGTCCCGGATCTCGAAGCACTGGACTGGGCGGCCCTGCCGCAGCGGGTGGTACTAAAGCCGGTAAATGGCGCCTCGTCCAAGGGGGTGGTCGTGGCGGCAGAGGGGCGGGATCACATGGCGCAGGCAGCGATTACCCCGGATCTGGAGACCTATGCCAAGGCGCTTTATGGGTGCCTTTTTGAGGCACCACCGCAGATCCTGGCCGAAGAGATGCTGGAAGATGTTGCCGCGCAGACGGATCCGGCATTGGTAATCCCGCGAGATTTCAAGGCCTATGTCGTGGCGGGTCATGTGGCCTTTGTGCGGGTGCATGACCGCAATGCAGCAGATGGCAAACGCAGCATGATGACGCTGGATCGTCAGGGCCGTCGTCTGCCTGCGGCGCTGGCGGGCTGGCCTGAAGCGCCCGGGGCAGACGGGACAGAGATTGCGCCGCTTGCAGGATACGATGCGTTAATCGCCATGGCTGAATATCTCTCTGCGCGACTACCGGTTCTACTGCGATTGGATTTCTACCTGACGCCGTCGGGACCGGTGTTCGGCGAGTTCACCACCTTTCCCAATGCCGGTCTGGACCACACCGGCTTTGGGCGGCGCACGGTGCTGCAGATGTGGGAAGCTTGGCCGGACTAACGGGCCCGTTCAGCGCAGCAACCATTCCTCAATGCTGTCTGACACCTGCCGCAGCCTGATCCAGCGCGCATCCGTGGGCTGGCCCCGGCGCAGGCGCAGCTTGCCAATCAGACCCACCATGGCCCATTCGGCCCGCTCCGCGCGCGGTACATAGGGGCGGGTGGGGTCATAGGCGGGGTTCAGACGGCGGCTCTGCTGGCCATCCGCGTCTTCCTCCCACAGGGGGCTGCCCAGATCGTCGCGCAGGTATTTGCCGCGCCAGCCGCCGGTATCGCCGCCGCCCAGCACGGAAGGTGTGACAGAGACCACGCCGATGGGGGTCTCGCCTGCCTCTGCCGGGCGGATCTTGCCGCCATCCAGTGCCACCGCGATGCCGCGCCGGTCCGCGCCCGAAGGATTGCCATCGGCCCATTCGAAATATTCCGCGTAATCGGCGCCGCCGCCGATAAGGGCGCCATCGACCAGAACATCGCCGTCGCCGGTGATGCGCAGCGCCTCGGTCCAGCTGCTGCCGTCGCTTGAGACCTTGATCGAGAAATCGTCATCGCCCAGAAGGCCCATCTCGGCCCGCCCGCTCCAGCCCGACTGGAACAGCAGCGCACCGGTGTCGGAGGCGGCGGCCTTGTTGATCTTCAGCTGGTGCCCGGCGCCGTCGTGGGTCAGCAGCGTGGCCGGGGCGGCAACTGCCAGACGGTTGCTGGCATCGGCGCTGGTGTTGAGGCCCAGATGCGGCGGCTGGCGCCAGGCGCTACCATCCCAATGGCGCAGTTCTTCCTCGGCCAGACCCCAGGCGCGCCAGCCGGGCTGCGGCGCCAGGAACAGCCAGCCTTCACCCTGCCAGATGGCCAGACGGCCTGCTTGCCCGGCCCAGGCGCCGGTTGGTGTGGCCCCAAGCGCCCAGGTATCGCCCGGCGCGGGGTCGGCAGGCGGGGTTTCGGTATCAAATGCGGCGACGCGCAGCTGCACCAGCGCATCCAGCATCTGCAGCGCCTCGTTATGGGTCACGTGTTTCTGCGCCTGCGACGGCATCAGATAGGGCAGGGACAGGATCGGGGAGGTCTGTTCTGGCATGTGCTGGGTGGCTCCGGAGGCGAAAAGGGCGGAACACAGCCTGCCCCGGCGAGGGCCAAGGCGACGCTAACCAGGCGGACGCGGTTCCGGCAACGCGGGCTAGTCCTGCCCAACCCTGATGATTGTCTTCAATATGTAAACAATATTCCCCTTTTTGCCCCATTCCGGATCCGAGTGCGGACATGGGGTTTGCTGATCTTCGCCGCCGTGATGAGTGCGGTCAGGTCGGAGATGCAGACTGATGGATATTGTGTTTGCGCAGCATTTCGAGACGGGAAACCCTCTGTTCGATCAGGATCTTCGCGATCTTGCGGTGCAGGAGACGGAGAGTGGATCGGTGCTTTATGCGGTGAATGGCCGGGGCGGCGGCATGACCCTGTTCCGGTTGAATGACACGGGCGTTGCGCGCCCCGCCGGGGCAGAGGACAGCCGCTTGCACGGGCGGGTAACGACCGAAACCGGAGAGGTGCTGCTGGCGCAGATCGGTGATGAGACCCGGTTGCTGCTGCAGGAAACGGGGCAAAGTGATCTGCTGTTTCACCGCCTTCAGGCCGGAGGTCAGGGCGCTAGCAGCCTTGGCGATCAGCAGCAGCAGGATCTGTCCGGCGCCGCGGCGGGTGGCCTCGGGGCGTTGGCGGCGCTGACGCTGGCGAATGGCGATGCAGTGATCTACGGCATCACCGGGTCCGGCGGGCGCCTGTCAGGCTGGCGGCTGGACGCAGAGGGCCGGATGCAGGGCGCGGTTGTCACGGCCGGGGGGGATGCTGCCTATCTGCATCCGGAGACGGTGGCGCTGGCCCTCGGCGGTCCGGCCGGGGCACCGCTGTTGTTTCTGGCCGAAGGCGGCACCTTTCAGGGGCTGCGCAGCTACCGGGTCGATCCGGGCTCCGGCGCGCTGACGGCAGCGGGCAGTTTCGGCGTCGAGGATGGCCTGCCGGTGGGCGGTATCAGCGCGGTCGCAAGCTTTGAGGCGCATGGCCGGACCTGGGCCTTGCTGGGGGCGGGCGGCAGCGGCTCGCTCAGCCTGATGTCGGTGGCGCGCAACGGCGCGCTGTCGCTCTCCGATCAGCTGAACGACACCGCCACCACCCGGTTTGGCGGGCTGTCGGCGCTGGAGGTGGTGACATTGGCGGATGGCACCGTGCTGGTGCTGGCAGCGGGCAGCGATGACGGGATCAGCCTGCTGCGGATGCTGCCTTCGGGGCAGTTGCTGCATCTGACCAGCCTGGCCCACGACAGCGGCTTGGGGCTGGAGAATGTGACGGCGCTGGAAACCCTGGTGACGGGCGACACGCTGCAGGTCTTTGCGGCTTCGGGGGCGGCGGGCGGTATCAGCCGTTTTACCCTCGATCTGTCGGATCTGGGGCAGGTGATCACCGCCAGAACAGGGCAGACCACGGTCGCAGGAGGTGCGGGCGATGATGTGCTGCGGGCGCAAGCGACGGGCAGCACGCTGCGGGGTGGCGATGGCGCCGATGTCTTCCTGCCGGAGGTGGTATCCGGCTGGGTGCAGATCGAGGACTTCACCCCGGGTGAGGATGTGCTGGATCTGTCCCTGCTGACGGGGCTGCGCAGCATGGCGCAGCTGCAGGTGACAGAGCTGCGCGACGGGATCCGCCTGAAATTCGGCGACACGGTGGTGGTGGTGCAAAGCGCCGATGGCGGCGCGCTGGACCTTGCCGATCTGTGGCCGGGCGGGCATTTCAGCCACCCCGACCGGGTGGCCCTGGGGGTGACGCTGGCGGATGGCATTCAATACGGCGGTGGCGGCAATGACCAGCTGGGCGGCGGCAGCGGCGAGGATACGGTGCAGGGTCTGGGCGGTGATGATCTGCTGCTGGGGCGCAGTGGCGATGACTGGCTGATGGGTGGCGATGGCGCCGATGTGCTGAAGGGCCATGGCGGCACCGACCACCTGGAGGGAGAGCGGGGCAACGACCGGCTGATGGGCGGGGCGGGCAACGATATGCTTTATGGCGGTCTCGGCGCCGATGTTCTGAAGGGGCAGAAAGGCAATGATCGCCTGTTCGGAGGGCAGGAGAATGATCTGCTGAAAGCGGGTGGCGGCAATGATCAGCTACACGGTGGCGATGGCGCGGATGCGCTGAAGGGCGGCGGTGGCAGCGACGGGCTCTGGGGTGATGACGGGAGTGACAGGCTGTTCGGTCAGGGCGGACGTGACCGGCTTTTTGGCGGGGACGGCGGGGATCGCCTGTCCGGCGGCGGCGGCAAGGATGTCCTGATGGGCGGGGCGGGCGATGATCAGCTCGACGGCGGCAAGGGCCGTGACCGGCTGGAAGGCGGTGCCGGGGCTGATGTCTTTGTCTTTGCCCGCAACCACGGTGTGGACCGGATCCGGGATTTCACCCCGGGGGAGGATCTGATTGACCTGTCAGATCTGCCGGGACGCGGTTTCGGCTTTGACGATCTGGAGATCAGCCGCCGCCCGGCGGGTACATGGATCGACACCGGAGCTGGGCATCTGCTGCTGGAAGATCTGCGCCCGGGCCAGATCGATGCCGATGATTTCCTGTTCTGAGGGGATCAGAACAGAAAGTCCTCGGCGCCAAGATCGCCGATTTCCTGGTGCCGCAGGATCAGGATGTCGCCGGTGTCATCCTCGATCACCACATGGCCGTTGCGGGCGCGCATGTGATTGTCGCTGAGGTCCTGGAAATCCGTGATGCCGGTGGCATGGGTCAGATTGATCCTGTCCTCGCCGGGGGTGAAATCCCGGATCCGGTCGCTGCCGCCGGAGAAAACAAAGACATCAGCGCCCTTGCCGCCGACCAGAAGGTCGCGCCCGGTGCCGCCGTCGAGCTGATCGTTGCCGCTGCCGCCCAAAAGCCGGTCACGTCCACCCTGGCCCAGCAGGCTGTTATCCGCGCCATTGCCGCGCAGGCGGTCGTTGCCAGAGCCGCCCCAGGCGTCTTCGATGAAATTGATCACCGCGCCCTCCTGGCGCACCGCAGCGGC
The DNA here is from genome assembly GCF_041008745.1 of Pseudophaeobacter sp. 1A09344. Lineage (NCBI taxonomy): Bacteria > Pseudomonadati > Pseudomonadota > Alphaproteobacteria > Rhodobacterales > Roseobacteraceae > Pseudophaeobacter > Pseudophaeobacter sp. 1A09344. The sequence continues at coordinate 19,824 of NZ_JAXGFS010000016.1, read as the reverse complement.
CATGGCGATATTGTCGTTGATCTCGCCGATTGAGGAATAGGTCCCGGGGCGCAGGTTGATGCGGCTGTCGGTGGTAAGGCCCGAGGCATCGATCAGATCCTGCCCACCGGCATCCCAGATGGTCAGGATCACATCGCGGTAGCGGCCATCCTCGCCCTGCACCTGCATGCCGCGCGTGTTGTCGGCATTGCTGGCGTATTGATATTCCAGAGCGCCGCGATTGCCGCCGCCATCGCCGAAATAGACCGTATCGCTGGTGCGGGTGGTGGTATTGGCGCCGTAAAGCTCCTGCATGGCCTCGATGTCCCAGAGCATCGGCGTCAGCGGAAAGGCCTGTTTCTGCGCACCGTCGCCGCGTTCCTCCGGGTGGGCGGCATAGGACATCACCGTATACTGGTTGCTGGTCCTTGGATTGCTGGGGTTTTCGTTCGGATGATGGAGGCCCAGGGCATGGCCCAGCTCGTGTAGGTAGGTGTTCCAGCTGGTATGGCCATAGACCGGCCCGCCGTCGTCACCGGCGCCCGCGAGGAACTGATCGCGGTTATTGCGATTGATCCAGACATCGCCTGCGCGCGACGGGGTCTCGCCCAGATCCTCCGCATCGGGAAACCCCGAAACAAAGCCGAAGAGGAAGCGGTCGCGGAACTCGGTGCTGGCAAAGGTGACGTCCCCGACCCCTGCTCCCGCGATGGTGCCGGGCTGCAGGTTGACGCCCGAGACCTCGTTCCAGGCGGCGACTGCCTGCAGCGCCATCGCCTGTTCGCTCGCGGTCATGGAAAAGTCATTGTCGAAAGAGACCCGGCCGCCGCCGACCCGCCAGGCGTCCTGGATGCCGTCTCCATCGGTGTCGACAGCCCGGTTATAGCCCGGCATGTCCGCGTCGAGGAAGGAATAGCGCACGCTGCCGCTGCCGTCATGCCAGCTGTCACCGAGGATGGACTGATAGCTGTTTCTGCGGGCCATGAGCGTTCCTGTTTTAAATATACCGGGGATCTGGGAAAGATCCCGTAAATCTCTTTAAGCTGCCTTGTCCTGCGGTCGGGTTAAGCCCGGGCCGTAGATCTCGGGGGCAGGCGGGGCGGAAAAAGGGAGCTGAAAATGGGAGCCTTCCCCGGCCCAGTGGTCTGGCGCCGGGGAAGGCAGAAGCGGATCAGAACAGGAAATCGTCCGCGCTCAGATCGCTGATATCGCGGTTCACGAGGATCATGCTATCGCCGTTATCGTCGGTGATCACCACATTGCCGTTCGCTTCGCTCAGGTGGTTGTTGCTCAGGTCGGAGAAGTCGCTAATCCCCTCGGCGCTGCTGAGATCGATCTCGTCGGCGCCCCGGAAGCCTTTGACCTTGTCGCGGCCTTCAGAGAAGACGAAGGTATCGCCGCCCTTCTGGCCGATCAGCAGGTCATTGCCGGCGCCGCCATCCAAGGTGTCGCGACCGCCGCCACCAATCAGTTTGTCGCGGCCGTCCTCGCCATTGAGCCGGTCGTGGCCGCCCTTGCCCTTGATGGTGTCATTGCCGCCGCGGCCATCAAAACGGTTGTCGCCGCGGTTGCCCACCAGCGTGTCATCGCCTTCGCGGGAGCCGCGCACGTGTTCGATGCCGCGAATGCTGTGGCTGAAGGCCTCGTCGCGCCAGGTGCCGGTGGCCTCATTCCGGCCAAGGTTCACTTCGACGGCATCGACGCCCGAGCGGTCATAGCGCAGCCGGTCATAGCCGCCGCGGCCGTCTAGGGTGTCCTCGCCGGCCATCAGGATGAAGCTTTCGTTCTGGCCCGATCCGATCACCTTGTCATCATACATGCCGGTGCGGATTTCGGTGATCTGCCCATCGCCTACAATCCGGTCAGCGCCGCCCATCCCGTCATCGATGACGCGGCCACGGTTCAGTTTGGCGACCACGCCGCTGTCTGCGTTGATGTAATCCAGCCGCACCGCACCGTCGCTTTCGCCGATGACGAAACGGTCATTGCCGCCGCCCCCGCGCAGCTGCAGCCAGCCGCCATCGGCCGAGGTGACGCGGAAGACATCTCTGTAATCGGTGCCTACCACGCCAAGCCCGCCGATATCGGCGCCGGCCAGGATCGGGTTCTGCACATCCACCAGCCGGGTGCGGCCATTGCCGCCCTTGTCGATCAACCCGGTATTGGCATTGCCGTCGATCTCCACGGTGATGCCTTCATCAAGATCCGAGTGGTCCAGATGCACATAGCCGCGCTCCAGATCCGAGAAGATCACCCGGTCCCGGCCAGCGCCGGGCTGGATGAAATCCGTGTCCATATTATCGCCCGGGTTGATGGTATCGTTGCCGGGGCCGCCGATCAGCTCGTCATTGCCGTCGCTGCCGATGATCAGGTCATCTTCGGTCGAAGAGGCGAAGAAGCTGGTCAGCGGGATTTCCTGGTTCGGGGCAAAGGTACCGGTGGCCGGGCCGACCGACTGGATGCTGTTGTCAAAAGCATTCCACTGGGCGCGGGTGCTGATGCTGGGCAGGGGATCGCCGTCCAGCACGAAGATCGCATCGGCGTCCACATTGCTGTAGCCATCGACCTCAGCCTCAAAGAAGGTCATCACCAGCACCGTAGTGGTGCGGATGGTGCCGCCATCATTCCAGCGGACCTCAAGGATCGAGGCTTCGTCCTCATCCAGCGGGCCGCCTTCAATGTAACCGGTGGCACCCTCCACCCGGATATCCGCAAGCGGCTGGTTCGGGTCTTCGGAATTGGCGGAATTGGTATAGCGCAGCGTCGAGGCATCGCCGGGCACAAAAATGGACAGGTCAATTCCTGTTTCAACACCGCGGATCACGTCTTCTTCGCCCTGGAGGCTGCTGCGCAGCACGGCAATACCGGTCAGGCTGTAGGTTGTCATGGAGGAGGGTCCCTTCTACTGGTCACACAGGTCACTGCCCCAGAATACCGGCAGCAAATCTACCGGATGATTTTAACGATTCTCGGCCTCAGAAGAACAGAAAACAGGCCCGGGTGTGGAAAAAACCCCAGGCCCTGATGCGCCTGAAATACAATGCAATCAGAACAAGAAATCGTCTGCGCTAAGCTCGCTCATTGTGAGGCCTTCCAGCAGCATCGAATTTCCGGTCAGATCGCGGATCATGACACCCTCGGCTTCGTCGCTGGCGTGGTTGGTCATCACATCGCTGAAACCGGTGAAGGCGGCAACACCGGAGAGATCGATCACCTCGCCGTTGCGGCTGGTGCTGAAATCGCGCACCCGGTCATCGCCGTCGCTGAAGACGAAGGTATCGCCGCCGCCACCGCCGATCAGCAGGTCATTGCCGTCGCCGCCGTCCAGGAGATCGCTGCCATTACGACCTTTCAGCGTATCCCGGCCCGCGTCGCCGAACAGATCATCGCCGCCACCGCCGCCGTTCATCTTGTCCTTGCCGCGCCCGCCCTGCATTAGATCGCCGCCGCCATTGCCGAATAGCCGGTCGTTGCCGCCGTCGCCCGCGATATCGTCGCTGCCGCGGCCACCGCGGATCACGTCGCGGGCGCCGCCGCCGCGCAGTTCATTGTCGGCGTTGTTGCCGATGATCCGGTCCTTGGCGCTGCCGCCCCAGGCATCCTCGATGAAATTGATCACCGCGCCATCCTGGCGCACCACAGCGGCGACGGCGATATTGTCGGTCTCTTCACCGATGGTGGAATAGGCGCCGGGACGCAGGTCGATCAGGCTGCGGGTCGACAGATCCGAGGCATCGATCAGATCCTGCCCGCCGGCATCCCAGATGGTCAGGTAGACATCGCGGTAGGTACCATCCTCGCCTTTGACCTGCATGCCCAGATCGTTGTCGGCATTGGTGGCGTATTGATATTCTGCGGTGCCATGGGTGCCGCCACCATCGCCGAAATAGACCGTATCGCTGGCGCGGGTGGTGGTATTGGCGCCATAAAGCTCCTGCATGGCCTGGATATCCCAGACCATCGGCGTCAGGGAATAGGCCTGATCGCTCAGCGCTTCACCGGATTCGGAAGGATGCTCCACATAGGACATCACCGTGTACTGGGCATTGGTGTCGCCGTCATTGGGGGCTTCATTGGGGTGGCGCAGGCCCAGGGCATGGCCCAGTTCGTGCAGGTAGGTGTTCCAGCTGGTGTGGCCATAGACCGGGCCGGTGCCCGGGATGAACTGGTCTTCATTAGCGCTGTTGATCCACAGATCGCCAGCCTTGGACGGGCGATCGCCCAAGTGGTCGGGATTGGGGAAATCGGCGACATAGCCGAACAGGTCGGGATCCTCGAATTCGGTGGCAGCAAAGGTGATGTCGCCGACGATTGCACCGTTGCGGACCTCAAACACCCAAAGCCCTTCGACGCCGGTATTGCCGGTGGTGTTTTCCAGATTGGTGATGGCGCTTTCGTTGCCCGATTGCGGTAGTTCGAAGAAATCGGCGCTATTGCCGGCCGAATAGCCGGCCCGGGCCGGGGTGCCGCCCAGACCGGTTTCTTCATCGCCGCCCGAGGCGGTGCCGGCCGACCAGTTGATATCCTCATAACGGAAGACGATGTCGAAATCGCCTTCGCCGCGGTCATAAAGCTGCATCTGGAAGGAATTGCTGGGCTCAGCGTGCTGATCGTAGAAGCCGACATCCTCCCAGGTGATGGTGACGACATCGGCCTCGGCATCCACATCCACATAGATCGGCTGCCCGGCGCGGGTGTCCACATCGGCCCAGAAGGCGGCGATCATCGGGGTGGAGCCGGCCGAGATCCCGCTTGGGGTATATTGGGACAGGCCCGAACCGAAGGTGATATTGCCATTGGTGTTCACGTAGATCTGGCTGGCGTCATATTCTTCGCCAAAGAAATTCAGCCCCTCCTCGAAGACCGCCGACATGTCCACCAGGGAGGAGCCGTCGTCATTGACGGGCAGGGCGCTGCCGCCCGCCGCGACCAGGGTGCCATCGCCGGTGACCGGGGTGCCGAATGTGCTGTCGGTGCCGCCGCGGGCGATGGTGCCGGGCTGCAGGTTGACGTTGGCCACCTCGTTCCAGGCGCTGATCGCGGCCGAGGTCATCGCCCGCTGTTCCACCGTCATCGACACATCATTGGTGAAGGGCACGATCTCCCCGCTGATGTTCCAGGCGTCCTTGGTGCCGTCGCCATCGGTATCCAGCTTGCGATAGTAGCGCGGCATTTCGGTGCCGATAAAGGAATAGGTGATGACGCCGCTGCCATCGTGCCAGGCTTCGGTGTCACTCACCAGAAGGGATCGGTAATCGTTAAAAGCCATCGCAGGGGTCCTTTCAGTCGGATGTGGAAGCAGTCGGCAGGATGGAAAGAAGATCGTTGCCGATGCAGCAGCGGAAATAACGCGGAGATTTGAAGGCGCCGATGGCGGCCTCGGCAACGGGGCGGGGCAGAGGCTGGCCTGCGGCGCAGTGGAAGAACAAGGGACGGATGGCCGCGACCGCCGGGGCAGAGCTGCGGCAGGAGACCTTGGCCTTGCAGATCACCGCAGCCTGGGTCTGGAGCAGGCGACAGCCACCCCCGGGTGCGGGGGGACCGGCCGGAGCGGCGGTCGCAAGAACAAGCAGAAACAGCGCCGCTGCGGTTCTGGCTGCGTGCAAAGATACCATGCTCCCGGTGCCCCCGTTGCTGTTTTCCTGAATGGTCCGCCTCACGCGCATCATCCCCACGCGCGATCCAGCCCCTTCTAATCGCGAACCACATTGAGGGTGGCATGGTTCGCAGGGGGCGTTCTTGATTTTAATCAAGGACCGTAACGTTCCGGGCATAGGGTGCCGGAACGTCATGCTGTTCATGTGAAGGCCGAAGCAGGGTTGCGGCGGATGGCCCCGCGTATCGTGCCGACACGGAGGGCAGCAGGATCGGTCGGAGCCTCTCGGGGCAAGTCCCTGCGCCTCAGGCCGCGGCCAGGCGGCGGCGGTATTCGCTGATCTGCCGCGCGGTGGTTGCGTTGCGCTGCTCTGGCGTCTGGCCCTGGTACCAATCCGCGGTCCAGGCTGTCATGTCACCGGCGTCAAGCATCGGCTGCCAGCCCAAGAGCTGCCGCGCGGCGCTGCAATCCAGTTTGAGAAGGTTCGCCTCATGCAGGCTGTTGTCCGGCTGGCTGCTCCACTGGAATTCCGGCCCAAGGGTTTCGGCGAAACCGGAAATCATCGCCTCGACAGAAAGCGTCATGTGATCGGCCGGGCCGAAATTCCAGCCCTGAGCGCAGCGCCCGGGGTCGGAGATCCCCATTTCGGCAAGGCGCAGATAGCCCGCCAGCGGATCCAGCACATGCTGCCAGGGGCGCAGGGCGCCGGGGTGGCGCAGGTGCAGAGGGTTACCACTGGCAAAGGCTCGCATGGCATCCGGCACGATCCGGTCCGGGCTCCAGTCGCCGCCGCCGATCACATTGCCGGCCCGCCCCGAGGAGAGCGCCACGCCATGCTCTGCCAGTCGGTCCGGCGGGAAATAGGAATTGCGGTAGGAGGCGGTGACCAGTTCGGTGCAGCCCTTGCTGCTGGAATAGGGGTCATGGCCGCCCATGGCATCGGTTTCCCGGTAACCCCAGATCTGTTCGCGGTTCTCGTAGCATTTGTCGCTGGAGACCACGACAACCGAGCGCAGCGAAGGCGCCGCCGTGCGGCAGGCCTCCAGCAGATGCACGGTGCCCATGACATTGGTCGCATAGGTTTCCACCGGCGCCGCATAGGAATAGCGCACCAGCGGCTGCGCCGCCATGTGGATGACGATCTCGGGGTCAAACCCCTTGACCGCCTGGCGCAGCGCCTCCTGATCGCGCACATCCCCCGGCACATGGTCGATCTGCGCCGCCAGGCCCAGCTCGTCAAAGAAGCTCTGGCGTCCCTCGGGCACGCCCTCCATCGCGGGCGGCAGCGCAAAACCACGCACCTGGGCCTGCATCTGCAGCAGCCAGGCGGTCAGCCAGCTGCCCTTGAACCCGGTATGCCCGGTCACAAATACACGGCGCCCCTGCCAGAATGAGGATGCGCTGTCGAAGTCAGTGTTGCTCACGTTGGTGCCTTATCTGCGGTGGCGTGCCTCTGGTGCTCTGCCTGTTGGTGTCTTGCCGTCTGGGTCAGGAAACATGCTGCAGTTGACGGCTGCCGGTGATGCTGGACCTGTCCGCGATCCTTCCTGCTCCGGTTCTCACGTCTTGGTGATCCCGCAGGGCGCGGCACCTTGTGCAGCAGGCGGGCAGGGGTCTGCGGGGCGGCAGCGGTCGACTCATGATCCATCTTTGCAAGGGTTTCCAGCGCGGGATTTCCAGTACGGGGCTGATGTCTGAAGGCCTAGGAGAAAATGGTTACCAAACTCGAAACACCTCATCCGGGTAAAAGAAAATTAACCGCGTCCGCTTATCGCTAAATTTCAAGAGAAATTGAAAATGATGCGAGCAAGTGCATGAAAGTTGTTATTCTGGCCGGCGGCCTGGGCACCCGGATCAGCGAAGAATCCCACTTGCGGCCAAAGCCGATGCTGGAGATCGGCGGCAAACCCATCCTGTGGCACATCATGAAGTCCTACAGCGCCCATGGGCTGACGGATTTCGTCATCCTCTGTGGCTACAAGGGCCATATGATTAAGGAATATTTCACCAACTACCTGCTCTATAATGCAGATGTGAGCGTCAATCTGGGCACCGGAGAGTTCAATATCCTGAACCACTCCGCCGAGCCCTGGCGTATCACCATGCTGAGCACCGGTGAGCTGACCCAGACCGGCGGCCGCCTGGCCTATGCCCGGCCGTATCTGGACGAGACTTTCTGCCTGACCTACGGCGACGGGGTCTCCGATGTCGATCTGACCAGCCTGCTTGGCTTTCACTTTGCCGAAGGCCGTCAGGCAACGGTCACCGCAGTGCAACCCACCGGCCGCTATGGCAGCATCGAGATGGACGGCAGCGCCGCCACCGGGTTCGTGGAAAAACCGGCGGGCGACAACCACTGGGTCAGCGGCGGCTTCTTCGTCTGCGAACCCTCGGTGCTGGATCAGATCGAAGGACCAGAGACGATCTGGGAAAAGGGGCCGATGCAGAACCTTGCGCAGGAGGGGCAGCTGTCGGTCTACAAGCACCGCGGGTTCTGGAGCGCGATGGATACGCTGCGCGACAAGACCTATCTGGAAGGCCTGTGGAACAGTGATCAGGCGCCCTGGAAGACCTGGACCTGACCCATGTCAGATCCGCTTCTGTCCGCCTTGTCCCTGCCTGGCGCCTTTCACTACCGGCCGCAGCCGCATGAGGATACGCGCGGCAGTGTCTGGCGACTGTCCCGTACCGTGACCCTGGAACCGGCCTGTCTGGCCTCTCTCTCTTTGACTTCCGGCTTTGCAGCCGGACCCCCAGCACATTCGAACAGGAAACTTCACGTATGTCAGACCTGAAACTCAGTATCTGCATTCCAACATTCAACCGGGCCAGATATCTGGAGACGGTGCTGGCGCATCTGGAGAAGATCCTGCCGCAGCTGCCCTTTGAAACCGAAGTTCTGGTCTCTGACAATGCTTCCGAAGACAGCACCCAGGCTGTGCTGGAGGCGGCGCGGGAGCGGCTGCCTCTGCGAACCTTCCGGCAGGAGACAAACATCGGGGCGGTGCCGAACATTCATTCGGTGATGAGCGCGGCCAAGGGCAGGTATCTCGTCTATCTCGCGGATGACGACCGGCTACAGCCCGAGGCTCTGCAAAGTGCCATTGCGATGCTGGAGGCCACCCCCTCCGCCAGCGGTCTTTATGCCCCCTGGCAGATCAAGGATCTGGTCACCGGCGAGGTGCAAGCGCAATTCTACAGCCAGCCGCGCGATGTCACCATTGGTCAGGGCAAATATGCCCAGCTGCTGGAGCATATCGTAGAACACCGCATCTACTCGGAAATCTGCATCCTGCGCCGAGAGGCTTTCCGCGCCCTGCACCCGATCGCCACCGATATTGCATTCTGGGCCTTCACCATTCCTGCCGAATACCTGGGGGCGGGGGATCTGATCTATGCCAAGGACCCCTTCTATATCTCCGTCAGTCGTCACTTCGAAGGCGATACACGCTCGCAGCTGGGGTTCCGCGATGTCATGAGCGCCTGGGACATCTACCGCGGTGGCCTGGAGGTTCTCTATGGTCTGGCCCTGACCCATGGCGGTCTAACCAAGCCGGATATGGTTGCCAACTATCTGCGGATTCACCCGATCGAACGCATGCTCACGGGGCTGCGGCTGCGGGTGAATCTGGGCGCCGACCCGCTGGAAAACTATGCGCTGGCGGCGCGGCTGCGCGGGCTGGGGCAGGTCGATAACCTGCCTGTTCCGATGGCGCAGATCCGCAGTACGGCGGCGCTCTATTTTGCCTGTGTCAAACTGCCCGAGACCCTGCGGGCCGAGGGGGTCGCGGTCATCGGAGATTACCCGGAGGCCTCTTTGCAGCAGCTCAAGACCTTCACCATCCTGCCGGTCCGGCGCGTGACCGAGGCCGAGGGTATCACCGAGCGGGATGTCGTCCTCGATTTCGGTTGCGAGGAGGAAGCCTTGTGCGACGCCGCGCGGCACCGCGCGCTGGCGCATGTCACGGGCACCCAGCTGGAGCAGAAATTCGTATGAAGAGAGGCTGCGGGCAGCAATGATGCGTATCCTTCTGACTGGACCCACCGGATTTGTCGGCCGCGCTGTTACACGGCAGCTGCGCCAAGGCGGCCATGAGTTGTGTCATGTCATCCGGAAGGGTTCGGCCGGGCGCATCTGTGCCCCGGATCCCCGGGACCGCGTCGTCGAGGTCGAGGATCTCTTTGCGCAACCCGCCGATTGGTGGGCGGAAACTGCCCGCGGTTATGATCTGGTGCTGCACATGGCCTGGTATGCGGAGCCGGGCAAATACCAGACCTCGCTCAAGAATCTGCACTGTGTAGCCGGCACCATGGCTCTGGCCGAAGGCGCCCGGCAGGCCGGGGTGCCGCGTTTCGTGGGGCTCGGCACCTGCCTGGAATACGATCTGAGCGGAGGCCAGGCCTTCCAGGACACGCCGCTGGCGCCGGAGTCGCCCTATGCCGCCGCCAAGGCGGCCTGCGCAACCGCTCTGCAAGCGGCGCTGCCGCAAGCCGGTGTCTCCTTTCTCTGGGCGCGGCTGTTCTATCTGCACGGAGCGGAAGAGGACCCCCGGCGGCTGGTCGCCTCGCTGCATGCGCATCTGGCCGAAGGCCGTCCGCTGGAGCTTAGCAGCGGCACACAGATCCGCGACTTTATGGATGTCGATGCCGCCGCCGCCCTGCTGGTTCAGGATGCCCTGTCCGCGCGCAGCGGCATCAGCAATATCTGCAGCGGCACCGGCATTTCGGTGCGCGCCCTGGCCGAAAGCATCGCCGACCAATACGGCCGCCGGGATCTGCTGATCTTTGGCGCCCGCCCCGGCAATCCGGATGATCCGCCCTGCGTGATCGGCCACCGCACCGATGCCCCGCTTCCCATCTGATCCCCTATCGAGCAAGAGACTGACACCATGACCGACTTCAAAACCGAGATTACCGGCCGTATCAAGGAAATGGGTGCAAACCCCACCATTCAGACAACCGCGCTGGATTTCCTGCGCAGCTCCGCCAAGGCGCAGTATTCCTACAATTTCCACTGGATGGACCGCCCGATCATTCAGTACCCGCAGGACATCGTCGCCATGCAGGAGCTGATCTACGAGCTGCGCCCGGATCTGATCATCGAAACCGGCATCGCTCATGGCGGCTCGCTGGTGTTCTCCGCCTCGATGCTGGCCATGCTGGATATGGTCGATGCCATCGAAGCCGGGGAAAGTCTTGATCCGGCGGTCTCCAAGCGCAAGGTTCTGGGCATCGATATCGACATCCGCGCCCACAACCGCGCCGCCATCGACGCCCATCCGATGCGCTCGCGGATCGAGATGATCCAGGGCTCCTCGGTGGATCCCGAGATCATCAGCCAGGTCCACGATTTCGCGGCCGACTACAAGAAGGTCCTGGTCTGCCTCGACAGCAACCACACCCATGAACACGTCCTGGAAGAGCTGCGTGCCTATGCCCCGCTCACTTCCTCCGGCAGCTACTGCGTGGTGTTCGACACTCTGGTCGAAGACATGGAAGAGGACACCTATCCGGACCGTCCCTGGGGCAAGGGTAATAATCCCTATACCGCCGTGCAGTCCTATCTGCAGGAGAGCAACAGTTTCGAGACCGATAGCGAGATCCACGAACGCCTGCTGATCACCGTCGCAAAGGGCGGCTTCCTGCGGCGCATCGACTGACGCGGGATTTGCTCGGGAATAGATCACAGCCGGTGCGACTTACCCGCACCGGGCATAACGACCGGTCGTTACATTTTCGGTTGTTATTTATGTTCTGGTGGTGGTGCGGTGCGGCCATTGCAGAGGTCGGTGCCACTCTGCGGCGTGGAGTGAGTGAATGGGCAACTGCGCCGCATAATTTTAACGGGATAGATCGACATCAAACTCCTCCAATAGCTTTTTGTTGTGTGGTTCGAAGAGACCCCGAAACGAGGCCAACTCCGTTTCGGGACATGGAAGTCGCATATGGCCACGATGCACTGAACGGTGTGGGTTGCGGCTGAGGCCATGATGGCTTCTGAAGGTGGACAGTCCTCCTTGATCCCATCACCGTCATGCATCTGTTCTTGCCCGCCTTCGAAGACGTCCCCGATCCCCGCGCTGCGAACGCGCGGCATGACTTAGGCGAACTGCTCGTCATCGCTTTCGTGTCGGTTCTTTACGGCGCGACCTCCTGCGCTAAGATGGCAGCCTTCGGGCGAGCGAAGGAAAACGTTTTCAGGGGCTTCTTCAAGCTCAAGTACGCGGTCCCATCGCATGACATCTTCTTGGCATCAGTCAAATGATCTGGCGACGAACAATTTCGTCGGAGGTTATCGCGAGCTAGAGGTCTAGGCAGTCCGGTTCCGAATTTCCAAGTCTGGCTACTGCCGCTGAGGGCTTTTGGGCAAGGTCCTCGCTTGGATATTTCTGAGAATCTCCTGCGCCCGTTCGGCGCGGAAGCGTTGGGCGTGGACCTCGTAGCTCTTGGCGATCTGAATGCTGGTCTGCCCGCAGAGAATACGAGCCAGTTCGGCGCCATAGGCCCCATGTTTTGCCATTGCGTCATGTACGAGGGTGCGAACGATATGTGGGGCATGTCCTGTCGCCACTTTGAAGTTGTAGGCCAACGTTCGGGAAGAAAGATGCCGGTTCATCTCCGTGCCGAAGAGGGGCGTGCCGATACGTCCAGCGTATCGAAGATGCCCTGACCCGCTGTCGCCGTATAGCAGCAGGTCATCGAGATATGGCGTCAAGCTGTGATGGAGCGAACCATTATGACGATAATCCGATTTTCCAGACGTGAGGTTCAAGAACCAGCCGGTTTTACGACGCTCAATCTGCTCGCCGACAATCAGACCGGTGACATCCGAGATCCGAAGAGGAACCATGGATAGGAAAGCGAGAACAGCTGAACGCTGAAAATAGGTTCGCCGCCTGTTCATCGTGTCGGCCTGGCCCGCCTTCTTGCGCCATTTGACCCCGGCCTTTGCAACATCTCGCAGAGTGATGGGGCGCGCAGCCATCTTACGTACTTTGGTCGGGACCTCCCGCATCATGGCCTCGCGGTAAATTTCGCAGTCTTCCAGGATTAGGCGCCGCTCCGCCGTAGAATACTTCACCTCTTTCGCCATGGCTTGGACGCCCGAAAGGTAGGTCAGTCTCGTGCTGTTGCGAAGCTTGCGAGCGTCGAGGTCGTCGATGAAGACGGACAGCCCGTCGCGGGATAGCTCCAAGGGCAGGCCAGCTTTCTGGACCACAGCCAGGTATTGGCCAAAGGATACGATCGTTTTCTGGATCGATGCTTTTGAGTATCTGCGGCGGCCTCGGCGAGGCTTTTCGAAGCGCTTGACGGCGAGTTGAAACTTCCGGGGAAACTGTTCCAGGGGCAAGGATTTGCGTTCAGGCATCACGCAGCACCCCGCATCAGGACATTACTCTGGATCTGGGCAAGAAGTTTCTGGCCCTCTTCATGTTTGCGAGCCTGGTCGACGAACACGTAGTTTTTTCGGACGGTTGCCTCTGTGTCCCCCAGCAGGGCCGCGATGATCGCGTAATCAGCGCCCGGCTGGTTGGCCATGATTGTCGCCAAGGCGTGGCGAACCTGGTGCGGCGTCATTGGTACGCCTGCGCTGAGGGTGGCATCTCGCCAGATGGAGCGCAGGCGCGCATAGGACACCCCGCCAAAAAGCCGATCGGGCTGTCGAAGGTGAGGGGCGATGTGGGCTGCCAAGAGGCGCGGACGTACTTCGTGCGCGAACCAGGAGACGATTTCCTGAGGATCTCCACCACGCTTCGCAAGCAATGTGATGTAGTGGTGGGAGTACCCGTTCTTGACGATGTCAGGCGGCGTGGTCAGCACAAGGCCGCGTCGACGTCCATGGAGTTGGACATCTGCGCTCTCACCACCGTAAGTCAGCTGGAGGAGGGTGGAAATCCGCAGGGGCAGCGAGGTCCAGATCGCTGCAGCACAGGCCGCGATCCCCAGTGCGATGGCCGCGTCCTTTTCACGCTGGGATCCTGTTTCGTAGGCCTGCATGGCCTTCTTCGCCTTGTGAAAGAGCGCATTTGGTAAGTTGAAGAACGCAGCCTGCTTGTGGTGATCGAGCAGGAAGGCTTCGCACCAGCTACGCCGGGAAGTCGACATGGATTTGACGTTTTCGAATTCGCTGAAATCGCTAATGACTTCGGTCAGCGCTTCGGCATCATGACCGCTGCCGCGAACGAAGAGCTTCCAGTTGTTGACGTATTCGAACAATGTTGTCGGCTGTAAAGGCTCCCAGTGGAATTCACCATTCAATTCTTGCTCAATAACTTCCGCCAACAGTTCCGGATTGGCCATTTCGGATACCGAACGGGCCTGCTCGGGCTGGAGAAGGTCTGCGGTAACCATGGCCGTGTAGACATAGCTGACACCGCGCATCGCCTGCTCTGCGCGCGCAGGTGAACAGGCGCTCTTCCGCTTGCGACGGTGGCCTTTTCGTTCTCCCTGGATACGCGTCTGTTTCCAGGTCTCAGCCTCGCTGGACAAGGGTTCGGGAAGCGCAAGGCGGCGACAGTGCGTCCTGGATTTCTGCACCGGGATTCCAAAATCCGGAGACGTCTCAACAGAGAGGACATTTCGGTGCTTGTAGATCAGCTTGCTTGCAGCCTTGATGGATCGGTGGCGACCCGGCGTATCCGCCTTGTCCACAGCACCCTGGAGCCACGAGTGTAAAACCTCGATCGGGGCAAGAGATTCCTGGCGCGCAGCGTTTGCCAGGACTGTGACGGCAATCAGCTTCTTGGCAGGAACCCCTGCAGTTTCAAGGTCTGTCATAAGCTTGGACCAGTTATCGTCAGGGTCGGCGGTGGTGACCGGTTTGGCGGTGCCGAAGAATGCGGTCAAAGCGGAACGTACCTGTGATCGCCAAGCCGAGAATGACGACGTTGACTTGAACCCGACCGGCAGCTGTCGCACGGGGCCGCGGCCCCAGGTCTTGTCGAAGACCTCCAGATCCGCCGGGATCTGTTCCAAGGGAACGCCATAGTGCGACAGCTTTTTCATCTTCCGCACAGACCCTAGGACTTTCTTCTGGAAGGCTGGTGTGAACGGGTTATCGGTCTCGATCCAGTGGACCATGTCAGCGATTGTTTTCATGTATTTCAGGGTGTCCATCACGCATATTTCAAGTCAATCAAATAATTGATATATTTCCAAAGTGAGGCGTACAGCATAGAAAGTTTCGAAAAACATCTAACGGTGGTGTACACCTCACTTTTTGCCACATCCTCACCTTTGGTCAGGATCGGCAGTTTTCGTCTCACTTTTGCATTTTCGCATAGGCGGGAGCATGTAGCGGGCGGTGTGCTTGGTGAGCTTCACGACGTGAAGGCGACCTGCTTGCCCGTAATTGCGCACCGTCTGCGGTGTCACGCCCAGGTGATCCGCCAGCTCATCGGCACGCAGGAGAGGAGTCTTGAGGTCGATCTCGTGGTGGAGATCATCGGGAAGGTTTTCGATTTTTCGCAGAATTTCGCCCACGTGGTAGCGTGGGGATGTGTGAAAATCGGAAGTTGGGATCTCCGCATCGGCCAAGGCAATGCGGGCCGTGGCCCGGTCAACCCGCCAACGGCGGGCAATTTGAGAAATAGTCGTGTAGGTCATAGCCAGTCGTCCGCACAATTAATAAAGTGCGAACTCCGAGTTTTGTCTGACAAAAGACTGTATAGGCCGAGTTTGACAGGTCATCCAACAGAGTTCGCAAGACCACATCAGGCCGTGGTTAGCCCAAGACGTGCCTGCGAAAAGCAAGCAGCCTCAATCAAAAATCATGTTAGATGACCTTTAAGGCGATCCGCTCTACCGTCGGGGCCCGAGGCTCACTGAAGAACCTTGTCGCTGCTGAATATATTTCAACGATGATGTACTGTCTAGATGCCAAGATCCTGAAATTTTGCCCGTCCTAGGCGGGAAGGAGTGTACTGGACGCTGTAGAATTTCTGCTAGGAATTCCGACGTCTCCAAAGAGCTCAAATATTGACCCATCGTTCATCTCCACGCTGCCCTGCAAACAGAAAATCTGCGGCAGAAGCCGGAGACCTGAACTGGATCGCCTCGCCGACCACCAAGCCGGCAGGTCGTGTGAGGCAGCCGGGCTGCGCGCTAATTTGCCCGGGAAAGTAATATTTTCCGAATGTTTTGCGCGCATAAGGGTTCAGCCTGATCGCTTTCAGGTTTGGACAATGAGCGGAGACGCGTGACCCTGGAAGGAGATAGCACCACCCCCCTCGTTGCTGATGAAGGCGACCGTATAGCCGCTCTGATGGTGCTCCCATCTGATGTGTAGCGGCCAGCTCAAGGCGGGGGGATGTTTCATGCCTGTAGCGCGCGCGCAACCATATGTGATAGAAGATTTTCCCCGCTAATAAGTTGACCTCAAGCGGTGGGTTCCAAATTACAGGCGTCTCTCCCCTCGGCATGCCTTTGACATTGTCCCAGATTGCGTTGGGCAACCATCGCTGCCCGAATGTCATCAGGCCGGTCTCTAGGCACTCCAGTGTTTTTTTGCCCAAGCCGGGAAGTTCAAAGAGGAGGACAATATCGGCCCATCGGCGTTGGAATTTTTGTTTAAGGACTCGCTCGCGCAAATCCGTCCAAGATACGCCGACATAGATACGCAGGCATGGTGGGCTCAGGCGGATAAACGCATAAGCTCCTTCGGTCCCGTACAAAACTCCTGGCCAAGTTTTTTGGTACAGAGGGAATTTTATCGGCTCGACGATCTCGACAAAGTATCGGACTTCGTCGAGTTGCGAGGGCGAAATGCTTTCCGTCCCGACCAAGCGAGATTGGTCGGGGTAAACTAAGTCGGGGTAAACTAAACTGTAGTTCATATTCATCGTTTACTTGAAGCTCCTAAGCTGGATCAGCCAAGGCTGTAGCTCTTCGGCATTCATCTCGCGTCGGACGAGCAACTCTGCGGCAAGGCGTTCAAGCAGACTCCGGTGCGGTTGCAGGAGGTCACCCGCCATTCGCTCGAATTCCTCGAGCTTAACGCGCACACGATCCCAGTACTTCTCGGAGATCCGCGATATATCAGGTTCTCCAAGCCAGGCGGGACCGTGAATTCCGAGCCCTGCTTGTCGGTCGAAAAACATCTGTAGATGGGTCGCCTGCGCGAGATCGCTCCCTTGACCACCGCCGCCGCCGGCACTGACATTTCCAAGCACAAGGCGCTCCGCAGCACGGCCCGCCATGTGCATCATCATCTCACGCTCGAACTCTGCAAGCGTCGCCTCGCGGATCGCGGACCGCCGTATCGTATGTCCGTCCTCCTGTCCGACCACGACACGTTCGATTGCTGCCGTGCCGAGCAACATCGATGTGATCAACGCATGCCCAGCCTCGTGGACAGCGATCCGGCGCTCGACGACGGGGGGCTCCGACCGCCCGGCACTCAGCTGCGCTGCGAGATACTCTGTGGTGAACCTGGTCCCCTCGCGACGGGCCGCGGCCTTCGCCGCGCGCAACGTCGCGTCGATCTGGGCCGGCGTCTGGCCGACACAGCGGCGCGCCAGGGACGTCAGATCAATAGCTTCAGAAAGCTCTCTCTGCAGGATATTAACAATCTGCTCCAGCGGCGGTCGTCCCAGTTCGACGATCTGATCAAAACGGCCTGGCCGCCGGATCGCTGGATCAAGGGTGTCCAAAGCATTGCATGCTCCGAGCAGTATGGCACCTTCGAGCGCAAGGAACTTGTCGATTTCCCGGAGCAGCGTGTTGATCACTTGACGGCGGTAGTTGCTGTTGTGCCGATCACGGTTGTCACGGGCGCCAAATGAATCGACCTCATCGATGAAGACGATGCAAGGGCGGCGCGCCCCCGCGTCGGAGAATGTCCTGAGCATAGCAGAGAGCATGTCGCCGAGATGGCCTTTTGCCTGCCATTCGCCGACACTTGCAATGACGATCGCCACGTCCGCTGACCGCGCAATGGCCTGCGCAAGGACCGTCTTGCCTGTGCCTGGTTCGCCGTAGAACAGCAATGACCGGGGAATCTCGGACCAGCGCGCCGCACCCTGCTTGCCTGCCTGAATATCGGCGACGAGAGCTGCCGCCGCGCGATGTGCGGCTGACGAGCCGCCGATCTCTTCAAGTGTGAGGCCGTCCTTGCGCACGGAACGATCAGGCCGTGCCATATTCTGTAGCTTGCGGGCAGCTTCGAGTGCCGAAGGCGAGCGCAAGGCCATGATCACTGACGGGTAGTCGAGCTGCGCCAAAGTTGCATCGTCCGGAAGATGGTGCGCAACAGTCGTCCGCTCCTCTGTATCGGACAGATTGTAGAGCTCGCAGAACAGAGTCAGCATGATGGTGCGATCAACAGCCGCGAGGCGTTCCGCCTCTGGCAAGATGCGCTTGAGAGACGCAGACAGCTCCAGCCCGTCAGGCAGCAAGATCAAAACCGGGGCCGGGAAAGACAGTGCTTCGGTGATGCGGTTTTCGAATGCCACCTGCATCGCTGTGGAAACTTCTCCGGAATACTGCGTATCGGGCTTGCAGAGTTGCAGGACCGGCTCACTCGGCCGATGGGGGCTGCGCGTGTGGACCCGTATGTCGAGAGGCACCCCGCCATGTTTCAGAAGATACTCGATGCCGGGCAGTTCACGCGGCTTGATGCCGGTCCAGACAGTCACGCCTCCCGGGCGCCGAACCTGATTCTGAAATCGCTCCTCGGGCCCGAAACTGGCGGCGATACGGAAAAGCATGAGGAGGCGGCCAAGATGCGTATCCATGATGCCATCCGCCTGCGGATCCCGCTTGCGGCCACTATCCACATCCCAGAATTCGACCTCGTCGACAGGTCCGGGGGCGACGCTTTCACGCAGACGCCGAGCTAGTGTGAGGGCGTATGGTCGCCAAACAGGGGGGTAGTCATTGGGTGGGAAATACTGAGTCACGTTGCTCTCCTTGAGAGCGGCGCGCCCTATCCGAGATTCTCAGTGTCATCCATCCCCAAATTTTAACTATAAGCACATGATAAATATATATTTTTCATTTTCGCACACTTTGAAACGCTTGACTGAGATCGCTTTAATCGAACACGATGCAACATCCACCCTTATTCCACTGATCCAGCCGTGCCATCGGCTGATCAGCATCAGAAAATGAAGAAAGTTTTTTCGCATTTCGTCGTTGCTGGCGTGACTTCGCGTCACCTACCGCCATATACGGGCGGCGATGTCCTGCTCCTCGCGGCCGACGGCATTGGCATAGATCGCCGTGGTCGACAGCTGCGCATGCCCAGTCAGCGCTGCAGCATGTGAAGCGGCACACCCTGCACGGTGGTAAGCGGCGTCTGCCGGGCGCCGGGCTGTCAACTTGACGGCTTGAAGTTCCAGGGAGGAGCACGTCGAGCTGGCTGGCAGGGTGACCTGCAGCGATGGCTTCGAGGGTGGCCTTGAGATATGCCGCCGCACAATCAAAAGCCGTGAGCTCGCCCGGGACTCCCTGACGTGCTCGTCCGCACCAAGGGCTGGAACCTGTCAACCAGCAGGCACCGAAATTCCCAATGGGACGTGGACGGCGCATACGAACCATCAATCTGGATCAGCTCACCATAGCATTCGCGCCGTAAGCGAGGTTGATGGAAGGTCCGGCGCTGTTTCCGCGAGAGCCAGATGCCGTCTTCGATCATCCATTTTCGCACACTTTGAAACGCTTGACTGAGATCGCTTTAATCGAACACGATGCAACATCCACCCTTATTCCACCGATCCAGCCGTGCCACCGGCTGATCAGCATCAGAAAATGAAGAAAGATTTTCGCAAGGTCTCACGAGACACTGTGAACCCGTGATGCTCAGCCAGCTTCTCAGCTGCCAGTGTTGGGCCGAAATCCGGGTAATTCTCTTTAACCAGGCTCAGAGCATAATCGCGCTTTGCATGATGGATACGATTGTTTGGAGTTTTGCCACGCGCCTTATGCCGGATCGCTGAGGCGCCATCCTGCCGGTATCGCTTGAGAAGTCGGAACACTTGCCGCCGTGTCAGATTCAGCAGGTTTGCCGCATTGTCTACCGTCAGTCGACCATCATCGACCTGCGCCAAAACCTCAACGCGGTTCAACTCGCGCTCGCTCATCATAACCCATCCCATGTCCACTCATCCTTGCTACCGTATGCAAGGAGAGTGACACTTCTGCTTTGCTGATGGGTGACATTACTGCTTTGCGTGATGGCTCAAGGGTCGTTGCGACAGTATCCGCTATCTCAGTTTCATCATCTCTTCTCTGAACGCCTCGAGTGGGGT
>NZ_JAXGFS010000015.1:0-98811 GCF_041008745.1 Pseudophaeobacter sp. 1A09344 | reverse complement strand
ACACCGCTTCCGTCCGCTTTGACGCGGACCTTCACGTTATAGTCAATCACGCGTTTGACAGGCACGAGTACCTTCATTTTGCGTTCTCTCCTTAACAAACGGCCTGCCGTGGGGACGGCGGGCCTCCATGCTCTCGCGCCGTTGATACCGGGTCAGTGGTGCGGGCAACAGTGAAAAATCGTCATGTTAGCGGCCCCGGACGTCGCGTCCGCGTGTTTGGCGCATCATTTTTGCAAGAATGTTTCGCAAGCGCCCCTGCCTGCCGCCACGGCAGATTTCCACCCCGGCGTTGTCGCCGGGGTATGTCTTGGGCCCCTGCGATTCGCAGAGGCGATGATCCGGGGGTCAGCGGTTGGCGCCCGGAACCCAGAGTACATCCAGATCGCCATTGTCATTGGCGGCGCGGGAGGCGACGAAAAACCAGTCGGACAGGCGGTTGAGATATTTGACCGCTGCCGGATTCACGTCTTCTTCGGTGGCAAGCTCGGTGGCCAGGCGTTCAGCGCGGCGCGCCACGGTGCGGCAGACGTGCAGATGGGCAGCCAGTTTCGACCCGCCAGGCAAAACAAAACTGCGCAGCGGCGCCAGCTCTTTGTTCATCACATCGATCTCGGCTTCGAGCCGGTCGACCTGACTGGGCACCATGCGCAGCGGCGGGTATTCCGATTCGCCGTCCTTATCCATGTCCGGGCGGCAAAGGTCGGCCCCCAGATCGAAAAGGTCATTCTGGATGCGGGTAAGGGCGGCATCCATTTCACCTGAGGCCTCAAGACGGGCAACGCCGACAAAAGCGTTCAACTCGTCCGACGTGCCATAGGCGGTGACCCGGGCCGAATGTTTGGCAACCCGGTCACCATTGCCCAGAGCCGTATCGCCCTTGTCACCGGTGCGGGTGTAAATCTTGTTCAGAACAACCATGATTTCTTATCCTCCCTGATTGCGCAGGTAGACATAGGCGGCCACCAGTACAACGGCAATGAACTGGAACAGTAGCCGGAGGCGCATCATCTTGTTGCCATACTTGTGGTTGAAGGCGCCGCCTTTACCAAAGCCACCAAGGCCGATCACCAGAACGATCACCACGGCCGCCATGGCCAGGATGGCCAGAATATAGAGCGGATCACCCATTGCTCTTGCTCCTTCGCATTTGCGTTGCCCCGGTCTATCGCCTGCATGGGCGGATGGCGACCGCGAATCCGCTATCTAAGCCGCGCCAGGATGCGGTCAATTGACCGGGTTGGCAAAACCCGGCGCAGGAAGCCCGCGATATGGGTCGGCGTGGTTACGTAATAGCGCGGGCGGGGGCGAGGCGACTCGCAGGCATGGATCAGTTTCGCCGTCACCGCCGAGGCCGGGAGTTCGAACCGGTCGGGGCCTTTGCTTTCGTAAAGCCGCTTCAGCAGGCTCTCCTCATAACGGGCGCGCAGGGGTGAGGCGCGCCAATCCACGTAGCGTTCGAAATGCGGGATAGAGTTTTCGCGAATCTTCGATGTCACCGGGCCGGGCTCGATCAGGATCACATGGATGTTGGTGTCCGTCAGTTCGATCCGCAGGGTGTCCGTTAGCCCTTCGACGGCGTATTTGGTTGCCACATAGGCGCCGCGCCACGGGAAGGTCACCAGACCCAGAATGGACGAGTTCTGCACGATGCGCCCATGGCCCTGCGCCCGCATCACCGGCAGCACCTGGCGTGTCAGCTCGTGCCAGCCGAAGAAATTGCTTTCGAAGATGTCACGCAGCGCCTCGGTCGGCAGATCCTCGACTGCGCCGGGCAGCCCGTGCGCGCCGTTGTTGAACAGCACATCAAGGCCCCCGCCGGTTGCGGTCAGCACCTGTTTCAGCCCGTCCGTGATGGTGTCTGGCCGGGTGTAGTCGATCAGCGGGCTGTCAAAACCTTCATCGCGCATCCGGTCGCAGTCTTGCTGCTGGCGGCAGGAGGCAAAGACCCGCCAGCCGCGATCCCACATGCCGCGCGCCGCATCCAGTCCGATGCCCGAAGAACAGCCCGTAATCAGGATGGTTTTTTGCATATTGCCCCCATTGCATCTGCGCGGGGGATACCCGCGCCAGCGCAGTTATGGGGCCTTTTGACTGACCAGTGAAGCGGCGATCCAGCCAAAATGTTCATTGTCCGAGGTGCGCAGATGCAGCCAGCCGGTGCCGCTGTCCCCGATCACGATCACTTCGTCCCCGGCCAGCAGGCGGGTGATGATCGGATAGGCGGTGCCCGGCCCCTGCCGCATATTGACCCGCGCGGCCCGGATGCTGCGTTTGTCCGTTTCGGGGTCTTCCGTCAGCCCAGGGGCAAGCAAAGCCGTGCCTGTCGCCGGGGGTTGGTTGGTGGCGGTCGCCAAAGGTGCCTGAGTTGTGCCCAGACCTTGCAAGCCGAGTTGCATCCCGCCGCCAAGGCCCTCTTCAAGCGAGGCAAGTTGCATTCCTCCGGTGTCCAGCCCGGCGGAGATCACCCGCGCCGCAGAGGTCCGGGATGTAACGGATGGTGTGGTGCCCGGGGGGCTGGCGGTCTCGCGGGGGGAGGTGGCGCTGGACGCGGCTGTGCCATCCTTGGCAGCGGCGGTCTCGGTCTCTTGGGCGCCCTGATTGGGGGATAGGCCCTGCTGGCCAGCGGCACGTGCCTGCGCCAGGGCCTTGTGTCGCTGATCAAGAGAGGTCCGGGTCACCAGAGAGCTTGCGGTGACGGTTATCTCATTGCGGGTTGTTGCGGGTTTGGCCGGGCTGTCTGCGGGGGCCGTGGCCGCGCTCTTTTCCACCACAGGCCGTTGCGGCGGCGTAAAATCCGCCCCGCCGCTGAGCTCATAGAACCCCCAGCCAAGGAAGGCAAAAGACGCCAGAACAAAGCGCGACATGGCGTGGTCCCCCGGAAAATAGCAATATTTAACGACAGCCCGAGGCAGATGCCCCTGCGGCATCGTTCGTGGGCGGTGGCGGCCGAATCCTGCTGTTCGACCCTGTGGCACTGACGCCAGAACATTAAGCTGCGCGTGTTTAAGCCTAGGTGAAAAAGGATCGTAAACACAGGGGAGAGTCCGATTTCTTCTCCCCCAAGTGGTGCCAAGGAGGAAAATCCGGGCCGGGGGAGGACAACGCGCCGCTTTACCGCGGCACATGGGGGCAGTATTACCACGGAATGAGTGACTTGGTAGAAGACCCCGACCTCCCCTCCGCGCCGCAGAACGGCGAAGTGCTGGAACCGCTGCGCCGCGCCATTGGCGAGCGTTACCTGACCTATGCGCTGAGCACGATCATGCACCGGGCGCTGCCCGATGCGCGTGACGGGCTGAAGCCGGTGCATCGGCGCATTCTTTATGCGATGAACCGGTTGCGGTTGAATTCGACCGGAGGCTTTCTGAAATCGGCGAAGATTTCCGGCGACACCATGGGGGATTTCCACCCCCACGGCGACGCGGCGATCTATGATGCGATGGCGCGTCTGGCGCAGGATTTCAACGTTCGCTACCCGCTTGTCGACGGTCAGGGCAACTTCGGCAATATCGATGGCGATAACCCGGCGGCCTCGCGCTACACCGAGGCGCGCATGACCTTTGTCGCCGAGGCGATGCTGGACGGTCTGAACGAGGATGCCGTCGATTTTCGCGACAACTACGATGGCCGCCTGACCGAACCGGCGGTTTTGCCGGCAACCTTTCCGAACATTCTGGCCAATGGCGCCAGCGGTATTGCCGTGGGCATGGCGACCAATATTCCACCGCATAACATTGCCGAGCTGATCGACGCCTGTATCCACCTGATCAAGGCGCCTGGCGCCGATGATGATACCCTGTTGAAATACGTGCCGGGGCCGGATTTCCCGACTGGCGGGGTGATCGTTGAACCGCAGGAAAACATCGCCAAGGCTTACCGCACCGGGCGTGGCTCCTTCCGGCTGCGCGCCACCCATGAGGTCGAGGACCTTGGCCGGGGGCAGTGGCAGATCGTGGTCACGGAAATCCCCTATCAGGTTCAGAAATCCAAGCTGATCGAAAAGATCGCCGAGCTGATCCAGACCAAGAAGGTACCGATTCTCGGCGATGTGCGCGATGAGAGCGCCGATGACATCCGCATCGTGCTGGAGCCGCGCTCCAAGAACGTCGACCCCGATGTGCTGATGGGTATGCTCTATCGCAACTCCGATCTGGAGCTGCGCTTCTCGCTCAACATGAACGTGCTGATCGACGGGGTCACGCCCAAGGTATGCTCGATGAAAGAGGTGCTGCGTGCCTTCCTTGATCATCGCCGCGACGTGCTGCAGCGCCGCTCGCGCCACCGGATGGCCAAGATCGACCACCGGCTGGAGGTTCTGGACGGTTTCATCATCGCCTTCCTCAACCTCGATCGGGTGATCGACATCATCCGCTATGATGAGGACCCCAAGGCCGCTCTGATGCGGGAGGATTGGTCGAAGGATCACCCCCGCGCCTATGATGAGGCGGACTACAAAACACCCGGTGCTGGCACCGGAGAGCTGTCCGAGGTTCAGGCCGAGGCGATTCTCAACATGCGGCTGCGCTCTTTGCGGAAGCTGGAAGAGATCGAATTGACCCGCGAACGCGATGCCCTGCGCGAGGAACGTGCCGGGCTGGTGGAACTCCTGGGGTCGGAAGAACTGCAGTGGACCCGGATTACCGAACAGCTGCGGGAAACCAAAAAACAGTTCGGCAAGAACTACGAAGGCGGCGCCCGCCGCACCCGGTTTGCCGAGGCGGGAGAAGTTGAGGAAGTGCCGCTGGAGGCAATGATCGACCGCGAACCGATCACCGTTGTCTGTTCGCAGATGGGCTGGATCCGGGCCATGACTGGCCATATCGACCTGAACCGTGAATTGAAGTTCAAGGACGGCGACGGGCCACGTTTTATCTTCCATGCGGAAACCACCGACCGGCTTTTGGTCTTTGGCAGCAACGGACGGTTCTATACGGTCAGCGCTGCGACCCTGCCCGGTGGCCGTGGCATGGGGGAACCGGTGCGCCTGATGGTGGACCTGCCCAACGAGGTCGAGATCGTCGATATCCTGATCCACAACCCCGAAGGACGGCTGCTGGTCGCCTCTTCTGCGGGCAACGGGTTCATCTGCGCCGAAAAGGACATCGTGGCGCAGACGCGTGGCGGCAAGCAGGTGCTGAACGTCAAGGACGACGAACAGGCGCGAATCTGTGTGCCGGTGACTGGCGATCACGTGGCTGTGGTTTCGGAAAACGGCAAGTTCCTGGTCTTCTCGGTCGAGGAAATGCCGGAACTGTCCCGTGGCAAGGGCGTGCGTCTGCAAAAGTACAATATGGCGCGCGGCAAGCAGGGCTCGCTGGAACTGGACGGTGGGCTCAGCGATGTGACCACCTTCAACTGGGATGATGGCCTGACCTGGGAAATGGGCGGCGGCAAGACCCGCCATGAAACGGATCTCAGCCAATGGCTGGGTAAACGCGCCGGTGTCGGCAAGCGTCCGCCCTATGGCTTCCCACGGAATTATAAATTCAAGTGATGGTGCGGGGCGCGGAAAATCTGTGCCCCCTTTGCCACCTGCCGTCGGTGTTGCTGACGCGCGTCTTTACCGGCGCGCGCGGCTCTGCCTATCTGTGCGCGACCGGCCTCATACACCAGCTTCATACAAGGGAAATGGAATGACCCGACTTCTTGCCTTTCTGGGCCTTCTTGCGCTGCTTTCGGCCTGCACTGAAACGCTGCTGGACGAACCTCCCGAGGATCTGGGTGCCTTCCGGGTGCGGGTTGCCCATGTTTATACCGAAAAAGCGCTGAAATGGCCGATGTCCCGCGCTGCGGAGCAATCGGAGTGGATCGAGCCGATGAAAGCAGCGCTGGAAGCCCGCCTGCGCCGCTATGACGGGCCGCAGGAGTACGACGTTGCCGTGACCCTTGAGGGCTTCATGCTGGCGCCGCCGGGGGTGCCGGTGCTGTTCAATCCCAAGAGCGTCGCGGTGGTGAACGTCTTTGTCTACGACGTGGAAAAGGAAGAGTTCCTTGCCGACAAGCATCAGATGGAGATCTTCGAGGACACCACAGGCGAAAGCGCGATTGTCGGTTCGGGCCACAGCCGGACCAAGGAAGAACAGATCGCCGGATTGTCGCTGAATATCGCCGATGCGGTGGAAGAATGGATGGCCGAACAGCACAAGGAAAACGGCTGGTTCGATCTGCGGGCCGAGGTCGCCGAGTAGGGCATTGCCCCGCTCCGGGGTGCGAAACCACATCAATCCGGACGAAGTTTGCCAAATCCACGACTGTCAAGCAGGAACGGGTTGATTTTTGCGCGTAAACCAAATAATCGGCGCGCGCAGAGGAAACCGGGTCGCATAGGGACCCCACATTTCAAAAGGGCGCCAATAGAATGGCTAAGGAAAAGTTTGAGCGTAATAAACCGCACGTCAACATCGGCACCGTTGGCCACGTTGACCACGGCAAGACCACGCTGACCGCAGCGATCACCAAATACTTCGGTGACTTCAAAGCCTACGACCAGATCGACGGCGCACCGGAAGAAAAAGCCCGCGGCATCACCATCTCGACCGCCCACGTGGAATACGAGACTGAGAACCGCCACTACGCACACGTCGACTGCCCCGGCCACGCTGACTATGTGAAAAACATGATCACCGGTGCGGCGCAGATGGACGGCGCGATCCTGGTTGTGAACGCAGCTGACGGCCCGATGCCCCAGACCCGCGAGCACATCCTGCTGGCGCGTCAGGTTGGCGTTCCGGCGCTGGTCGTGTTCATGAACAAGGTTGACCAGGTCGACGACGAAGAGCTGCTCGAGCTCGTCGAGATGGAAATCCGCGAACTGCTGTCGTCCTACGACTTCCCGGGCGACGATATCCCGATCATCGCAGGTTCCGCTCTGGCGGCGATGGAAGGCCGTGACCCGGAAATCGGCGAAAACAAAATCAAGGAACTGATGGCGGCTGTGGATGAGTACATCCCGACCCCCGAGCGTGCCGTTGACTTGCCGTTCCTGATGCCGATCGAAGACGTGTTCTCGATCTCCGGTCGTGGTACCGTTGTGACCGGCCGTGTTGAGCGTGGCGTGATCAACGTTGGCGACGAAATCGAAATCGTCGGCATCCACGACACCAAGAAAACCACCTGCACCGGTGTTGAAATGTTCCGCAAGCTGCTGGACCGCGGCGAAGCCGGCGACAACATCGGCGCGCTGCTGCGCGGCGTTGACCGTGACGGCGTTGAGCGTGGTCAGGTTCTGTGTAAGCCGGGCTCCGTGACCCCGCACACCAAATTCGAGGCAGAAGCATATATTCTGACCAAAGAAGAAGGTGGCCGTCACACCCCGTTCTTTGCGAACTACCGTCCGCAGTTCTACTTCCGGACCACCGACGTGACCGGCACCGTAACCCTGCCGGAAGGCACCGAGATGGTGATGCCGGGCGACAACCTGAAGTTCGAAGTTGAACTGATCGCCCCGATCGCGATGGAAGACGGTCTGCGTTTCGCCATCCGCGAAGGCGGCCGCACCGTCGGCGCTGGCGTTGTGTCGAAGATCATCGAGTAATTCGCACTCGCGAATGATCAAACGGAAAGGGCGCCCCAGTGGCGCCCTTTTTGTTTGAACGCGATGATCCCGAGACGCACCAAAAAGACTGTGTCGAAGATCATCGAGTAATCAGGTCTCCTGATTGCGGATGGAAAGGGCCTCCTTCGGGAGGCCCTTTTTCTATGTGTACAAAGCTGAGCAGGACGGGGGCCGCTTCGCCAATGGAACCGTTTGGCCTCAGGCGGACTTGATCGGATCGGGTGCACGCCCGGCGGCCTGGTCCGCCTTGTCGGTGATCTGGTCCAGAGCCTTCTCAAGGCTTTGCCTCAGGGCCTCTGCTTCGTCGTCTGTGGGTTTTTTAGGAACGGTTTCCTGCCATTCCTGACAGGTCAGCACACCGCGGGAAAACGGTAGCGGCAGCATCTGCTTGTCCCAGGTGGGCAGCTTCAGGACCTTCTTTTCCGCAAAGGCCACGGTGAAGACCCGGCAGCCGGTCATGCGGGCCCAGGTGATCGGCACGCCCGAGGAAATCCTGGCAGGGCCGCGCGGCCCGTCGGCCGCGATCCCGATGGAACAGCCTTCCTTGGTGCGGCGCAGCACCTCCCGCGACAGGGCAACGTGGCGCTTGTGGCTGGACATCGGGATTGTCTCGAAACCAAGACGCACCAGGATTTGCCCGGCCAGCCGCCCGGCCCGCGCCGCCGAGGTCAGGGCGCAGATGCGCCCCAGAGAGGTATCGAACAGGTAGGGCGCCATGATCAGCCGCTGATGCCACAGAACAAATATGACCGGCTCGCCGCGTTTGACGCAGGCGTCCATCTCCTCGAAGCCGCTGCGTTGCCAGCGTGAGGTGCGATAGGCGAATCGGACGTAGGCGGCGAACAGCCCCTCAATGGTGCGGTTGAAGCGCGGGCTGTCTGCGATGCGTTTTCTCAGGCTCACGGCAGGGTCCTTTTGGCTCTGTCATAAAGCAGCGGATGGCCCGCTGCCACCCCACAGGGCAGGACAAGGCCTGTGGGGTGGCGTGACAGCAAATGGAGAGGAAGAGGAGAGGGACTTTCCCCGCATTTCCGGCCATTTCCCTCTTGCCTCCTGCGCGGTGGTGGCTTAGGAACTGCCGCACCGTAGGGGTATAGCTCAGTTGGTAGAGCGACGGTCTCCAAAACCGTAGGTCGCGGGTTCGAACCCTGCTGCCCCTGCCATTCCAATCTTTCAAAAAAATTCTGGGCATGACGAAGAGTGGACGCTTGGTCGCTCGTTTAAGAATTTTGCTCTTAGAGGCGTTTCCCATCGGTGTGGTTTCAGCCACCTACGCTTCTCCCCTCGGTTCTTACTCATAAGGGATTTCTTCCCGCGAAATGGAAACAGCCCCGGAGGGATCCGGGGCTGCTCGGGAGAAGCGTGTCTCAGGCGGACTGGGCCATGGGCCATTCGTCCGGAGGAACCTCTCGGAGTTCCAGGATATCACCGGCCACATGCGCTGAAGAAGACACCGTGAACCCGCCCATCAGCGTTGCCAGTTTTTCGGCATCGCTGCTGAGCAAGTGGCCCGCTGCGTTGGTTTGCTCGACCATGGCCGCGTTCTGCTGGGTGACCTGATCCAGTTGGGACACCGCGATGTTGGCTTCGGACAGTCCGGTCGCCTGTTCGCTGGTGCCGTCCGCAATATTGCCAACGAGGCTGGAGATATACGAGACCCGGTCTACAATGCTCCTGAGAGCTTGCCCGGCCTGGTCAACCAGTTTGACTCCAAGCCCGACCTGTTCGGTGCTTTTGGTAATCAAAACCTTGATCTCATGGGCCGCATCGGCGGTCCGCTGGGACAGGCTGCGAACCTCAGATGCAACCACCGCGAAGCCCTTGCCGGCATCACCCGCGCGTGCAGCTTCGACCCCCGCGTTCAGCGCCAGCAGGTTGGTTTGGAAGGCGATATCGTCGATCACGCCGATGATCTGGGCAATCTGGTCGGAGCTATCCGCGATATCTTTCATCGCCTTGACTGTGTTTTCCACGACTTCACCGCTGTCGGTTGCCTCTCTCCGGGCATCCTGCGTTGTCGTGGCTGCATCCCGTGCGCCATCGGCGGCAGAGCGGACGCTGGCCGTCAATTCCTCAAGCGCGGCTGCGGTTTCTTCCAGAGTTGCAGCCTGGCTTTCGGTACGGTGCGAGAGATCGTCCGAGGCCTGGCTGATTTCGCTGGACCCATTGCGGATCGATTCCGCTACGGCGACCACATCCACCACCGTTAGGTTGAGCGTCTCGGCGGTTCTGTTGAAATCTTCCTTAAGCTGGGCATAGCCATCGGTCAGTTCCTCTTCGATCCGGTAAGTCAGATCACCACGCGACAGATTCGCAAGCCCGGTGCCCACCGCGTTCACGGCTGCGGTCTGTTGGGCCTGGTTCGCCGCGCGCTCTTCTGCTGCAACGCGTTCGATTTCCTCTTTCTCGACCAATCCATCCCGGAACACTTTCAGCGCCCCGGCGATGCGGGCGATTTCGTCGCTGGCGCGGTCGAAACCTGTGACCGGGCTCATATCGCCCTGCGACAGCCGTTCGGTTGTCAGGCTGATCCGGTTGAGGGGACGCACGATCAGCAGGTGATTGAGTACCAGCACGCAGGACACGAAGGCCGCGCCCATCCAGGCGAGAGTCACCAGGTTGCTTTTCACCTCAGTCGAATCCTCGGCGATATTGACCGCACGATCCGTGATCGCGTCTTGGCTGGCGCGGCCCCTCAGCGAGGCGAGACCGGCAATTTCCAGCACCGCCTTGGCAGTGTCATCTGCCGCCTGAACCGCAGTGCCATCGGCAAGCAGTGACTGAATGCGGAAATGGGCGAGGCCAGTGTCGGGCGCTGCCATCGCGGCAAGACCGTCCAGCCCAGCAGCAAGGATGCCGTCGCCGAAGTCCCGGTATCCGGCCAGAGCCGTGGCGGCTCCGGACAACGCCTTCTGGCTGGCCTTCGCCTGCTCGACGGTGGCAGAGGTCGCGATCTTCAGGGCTTCGATCTGGAAGGCGCCCAGTTTGGCGTTGATTTCCAGCAGCGTGTTCATGAAGGCGACCTCGTTGTCCAGAAGGCTCTGGATGGTGTCGCGGTTGTTGGTGCTGGCATCTTCGGCGGCGATGGTCAGCTCAAAGACCATGTCATCCACAGCAGAGGCCAGGGCGACGTCAGCGGACTGGCGCGCTTCTAGCACTGCGTCGCGTTCGACCTGCCGAAAGGTGCCTGCGGCAGCGATTGCTGTGTTCAGCGTACTGAGGACGCTATCGAGCTCTTCCACGACGGAGAGGCCATTTTCCGATCCCTTGAGAACCTCTATCGATCCGGTGAGCCGGTCGTTTGAGGACACCGCGATATCCCGGATGATCGATACCATGGCGCTGTCCCGGGTCGTGGTTAGGGCCAGGGCTGCGCCGGACATCAGGTTGATTTCGGCACGAATTTCCAACAGGGACTGAAGCGTGGCAAACTTGTTCTCGACCAGATCGAACATGGTCTCCTCGATCGAGGAGATCGTGTCTTCGCCATTGATCGAAATATCGAAATAGGCATTGTCTGCCGTCTCAAGCAAAACCACCTGCAGCTCGGCGGCGATGTTTTGCAATTCCTTGGTCATAGCGGCAAAGCGTTCGGAGTATTCAAAAACATTCTCGCGGGCCTCGATGGAAGTCAGCAGGGTGCCTTCGACCTGGCTGCGGGCGGCCTCGAATTCTTCCTGAGCCTCGGGCGGCAGGGCTGCGATCGAGGTCTGCAGGCCGGTCAGAGATGTCTCGACCTCGGAGGCCGCCGACGAGAGGGCAGCGGTGTTTTGAGCGATCATCACACCGACCATGGCGTCTTTGGTTTTGGACGCGGCCGCAATCAGCCCGTTGCTTTGCGCCAGCGTCGGCAAATCGTCGGAGGTCATTTCCGCGACGCTGGCCGAAACACGGTCGAACGACTGATAGATAAGATATCCTGCGCCCCCGGTTACGACTGTGAAGGTCAGCAGGATGAACGTGATTTTGCCCCGAATACTCGACAGCACGTTCAGACGGCGTAAGAGGGTGGATCCCAGTTCCCGGATCATGATGACACCTTTGCGATGAAACTTTGGTCTGCGCCTGCCCGCGTATCGGGCAGGCGCCTATCTTGCGCGGTCAGAGGTCGCGCGTTTGGAGATCAGGATCCGCCACCCGGCACGACAGGGGCAAAACCACCATCTGCGGTGATCCGGGTCAGAAAGACGTCATCCATGCCTTGGTTGTCGTCGGCGCCAAAGACCATCTTGGCGCCGCCAAGATCCACCGTGGACAGGCCAGACAGCGCCGCCAGGAAGCTTTCGCGGGTCAGGTCCTTGCCCGCATCCTCCAGCGCCTTGATGGCGAGACGACCGACGATGTAACCTTCGAGCGATACGAAGCCCGGTTTGGCTGCGGCGTCATAGGCTTTCAAGGCTTCGGTGTATTGTGCCACGACCGGAATGGAGCTGTCCCACGGGAAGGGGACGACCTGGCTGACGATGACGCCTTCGCCTTCATCGCCCAGCTCCTGTGCCAGGGCTTCGGAGCCCACAAAGGAGATGTTCACGAAGGTCGCGTCGAGCTTCAGTTTGCGCGAGAGCTTGATGAATTCCGCCACGGGTTTGTAAGCGCCAACCATGACGACCGCGTCCGGCTTTGCCTTGCGGATGGTCAGC
Source organism: Pseudophaeobacter sp. 1A09344 (assembly GCF_041008745.1). Classification (NCBI taxonomy): domain Bacteria; kingdom Pseudomonadati; phylum Pseudomonadota; class Alphaproteobacteria; order Rhodobacterales; family Roseobacteraceae; genus Pseudophaeobacter; species Pseudophaeobacter sp. 1A09344. Next base: position 86,616 of record NZ_JAXGFS010000015.1, on the reverse strand, counting down.
AGGGCCTTTTTGACGGCGGTGGTGTTGCGCGTATAGGTGCCTTCCGCAGCAAGCGTCATGCCACGCTTTTCAAGGGCGGCGGTCACGCCCGCGAGGCCAACCCGGCCAAAGCCATCGTCCTGATAGAGCAGTGCGATGGATTTCATTCCCTGCTGGTCGACGAGGTATTCAATCCATGCTTCGGTTTCGGTGGCATAGGTCGCGCGCACGTTGAAGATGTTGCCGTGGCTTGCATCGCGCAGGAAGCCGGCGCCGGTGAAAGGACCAATAAATGGTACATTTGCCGCGGTCGCGATCGGTTGGGTCGCAGAGGCCGTCGGGGTGCCGACAGCGCCGATCAGCCCGATGTGGTCGTTTGCATCCACCACCGATTTGACCAGCGCCGCGGAGCGATCAGGTTCATAGCCGTCATCCATACTGTCCAATGTCAGGGTCCGGCCATGCACGCCTCCTGCGGCGTTTGCCTCTTCGAACGCGGCGCTAATCCCCAGGCGCATACCTTGGCCAAGAGCCGCCGCCGGACCTTCAAAGGCCGCGACCTGGGCAAAAGAGACATTGTTCGCGGTTACCCCCTGATCTGCCTGCGCAATAAATGGAAAGGCTGCAAAAGTGGCGGCTGCAAACATTGTTTTTCTGAGTAACATTTGGGAACTCCGTTATTTCTGGTGAGGGTTCCCGATAATTAATGCGCTCGGGACTCTTAATGCTTTCGCAAAGGTGTGAAGTTTGAGGTGGAAAAATTATATTACAACTTTAATCACCTTTGAGGTGGGTATTCGCGCAGGTATCCCGTTTGAAGTGTGCTGAGAGTGTTTTTTAAGGCACTGAATTTAAGGGGAAAACGTCTACTAGGGTTCTTTGGCGTCGTGGGGCGAACTAGTGTTTGTTTCCCAGTAGATCAGAGCGCGATTGATTTTGGGCTCACCGTATTCGATCGCCTGCCTGATCTATTCGGCAAAGCCTTCTGTTCGTGTAAAGCAAAAAGTGTTTCGCGGGCGAGCAGGCAACTTTCCACTTTTATTTGGATCTTTGAGTACACTTACTGGCCGTTTCTAAATCTTTTCCGAACCAAGTGGGGGCAAATAGGGCAGGCTCAATAACGTGAATTCACAATCTTGTGTAATGCTTTTTTGAAGGCCGATTCCTACCTACAGATTTTGGATCACGTTTTTGAGAGCTCCTACGTCGCGAGGCAAAACATCGGGGGCTTTCGATAGGTTTCAGCGCAAAAGAGATCCTGCACGGGGCTGAGGTTACGGGGAAACAGAATCAGTTGCTTCCCTGCATGACCTTATCCCGGCGGGCTGAGGCTATTGGTCAGATAGGCTGATGCAATCAGAATGAGGAGGATCACAAAAGCCTCTACGATGCTTGAGCAGGGCAGATGGTGCACCGCGTTGCGGTCGCCGCGCTGCATGGCCGGAATGAAATGCAATTTGTTTGCTGCTGCGGGGGGCCGAACGACCTGCGGCCAGGGCCTGCTTGCAAACCAGCGCCAAGCCATAGGAGGTGGAGAAAAGGGCGGCCAGACCTCCCAGCAGGAGCCAGGCCATGATGTGGCCTGCCAGGATCAGGCCGGGCACAACGAGCCTCGCAGTCTGCCCGAACCGGTGACTAAGCTCTGCTGAGGTTTCGAAAGATCCAGAGACCGCGTCGGGTGCCACAGCGACGCAAGAATGCCGACCCAGAATGCGGCGCGGGTCAGTCGCAGGACCAACAGCGGACGTAACCAGATCTACCCAATCTCCGGCACATGGCCAATTTGGGCCGGGGACCACAATGTCATCGTGCCGCCGCCCAGTTAAACCCAGGGCTCAATGCGGGGTATGAGGGCACCTGCTAGCAGGGGGCGATGCCGCCAGAGATCTGGTAGATCAGTGCATTACCCACTGGCGTCTGCCACAGCACCCCGAGTATTTCCGGGTCGGTCATTCCGGCATGTCACCCGTCAGGGCTACCCCACACAGGAGAAAGCAAGAAAGCGCGCCCATCATGTCAAGGAAGGCCTGCAGGGCGGTTTGGCGCGTTCTTAAGAAGTGGTCAGGCGTTCGGCGGGCGCTCCGGATTGTTGGGGGAGTGATGGGATTTTCCATGGGAGGGATCGTCAGGCCTCAGCCCATTTTGATCGTTTCGACCGTCGCGCCGTGGTCGTAGGACGGTAGTAAAACGGCATGACAGGAGAACGGGAAGCGTGGATCAAGCGCGGTGTCTCCCGAGGCCGTTTCTCAAGTCGTTGGGGGTATGGATGGCGGATGGTGTGTGCCTGTAGAAATGCCTGCCCGGATGGCTCGCCATGTGCGTATGCATAGCGCCCTTCTGCCCCGTTGGGAGTAGTAAGACCGCAACATGCAGTGCTGAAAGCATAGACGTGCGGACACATGAGAGTTCGTTGCGGTTGCGCGCAACATCGCAGGTGCAGGGCTGCAGCGCAGCGTGGATCGGCAGCACAACAAAGGCCGCAGTGGGTAACCTCTGCGGCCTATTGCATGTCTAGCAGGTTCCGGGTGTCTTATCAGGCCGCTGCACTGGCCCGGGCTTCGCTCGACAAGGTTTTGTGTTGCCGGTGGCTTGGGATGTCGACATGTGCCGGGGGCAGTCCCTGCAAGTGACGGTCAAAGATCATGTTGAAACCTTGCTCCAGATCACGGGCAAAGCTGTCCGTGTCAAAGAGAGGCGATTTCAGACGCTTGCTCATCAGCTTACCGCGCAGCGCGACCAGGGCTTCCGTATCATTGGCCAGGGTCAGAGCTTTTTCTTCGTACTCGGCTTCGTCCTTGGCGATGAGCTCCGGCAATCCGACTGCATTGACCAAGCTGGCCCCGACGCGGGCGGCGAATTGGCGTCCGGGCATGGTCAGCACCGGCAACCCAGCCCAGAGCGCATCGCTCGCGGTGGTGTGGGCGTTGACGGCAAATGTGTCGAGGAACAGGTCTGCGGCGCGATGTCGGGCCAAGTGTTCGGCGTGCGGCATGCGGGGGGCAAAGATCAACCGGTCCGGATCGACCCCGCGTGCCTGTGCTTCGCGGCGCAGGTTTTGCTTCGAGGTTTCCCCACTGTCCAGCAGCCACAGGACGCTGCCTTCTGACTGATTTAGCAGCCGCATCCAGATCTCGAATTCCCGGGGTGTGATTTTGTAGCTGTTGTTGAAACAGCAGAAGACGGTGCCAGTGTCAGGAAGTCCGCACTCACGCCGGGTGTACTGTTTGCCGGAAATCTCGCGATCCTGATCGTTCACCTGATAGCTGTTCGGCATCCGGATCAGATGCTCTTCGAAGAAACGCTCGCTGCCGGGGGGGCAGGTCATTGCATCGCCAATCAGGTAGTCAAAAGCGGTGGTCCCCATGGTGCCGGGATAGCCGAGATAGGACACATGAAGCGGTGCGAGGCGGTTGCCGAACAGCTCGGTTCGGGTGTCTCCGGTGAAGCCTTTCAGGTCAACCGCAATATCCAGTCCATCTGACTGGACAATATCCAGGAGCTGGTTGTCCGGTAGGCCAGCGACATTGCGGAATTGCGCAACATTGCGGGCCACGCGCTCCTGTTCACTGTCGGCAGGGGCGGCGCCATAGGAATAGACGCTGATATGGAACTGGGTGCTGTCATGACGTGAGAACAAGCCGCCCATGAGGTGCATGGTTGCGTGACTGTGAAAATCGGAGGAGAAATAGCCAATACGCAGCTTTTGGGGGCGTTGTGCAACTCGCGCCGGTGTCGCTGCAGGCCGACTACCAAACCGCTCGTTAGCATAGGCCTGGGTGCGCAGGCGCAACAAATCCGGATTGTCCTCAAGGGTCATCATGATGAAGGGTGCGCAAGAGGTTCCCTGCAATCCCAGATGACGCCGGTGTTCGTTGTATTCAGTGACCCAGTTCCAGTCGTTCAGTTGTGCCATCATGTGCAGTTTCTGGACGCGGGCACGGTCGTTCCCGGGGTTTGTTTGCAACACGGCCTCGAAATTGCGGATGGCCTCATGCTGATTGCCGACAGCCAATTCCATTTGACCCAGATTGAAGCGTGCTTCGGTCAAATCGGGGTTCAGCGTGGCGGCTTTTTCGAACAGGGTCTTGGCCTTGGCCAGATCCCCGAGGCGGCGCAGAGTGTTGGCGTGGTTGTAGATCAGGCTCGGATTATTCGGGGCCAGTGAGGAAGCACGTTCAAGCAGTTGCGCGGCTTCGCCTTGCTGTCCCTGGCCTGCCAGCAGATTGGCCAGATTGTTCAAGGCGACAATGTGATCGGAATCGAGCGACAGGGCTTTTTTATAGAGGGCAATCGCATCACTCGTGCGGCCCATACTGGCGCAGACGTCGCCCATTGCTGAATAGGTGCCCGGCGCACGCGGATTCAACTCGCACGCCTTGTTGAGGCAGGTTGCGGCTTCATCCAGATTGCCGGAGTGGAGGTGGCATTGACCCAGTGTATCCCAAAGAAAGTGAGACTTGCGGTAAGTATTCAGGAGGGTGGCGCAGACAGAGGCCGTTTGTGGGTAGTGACCTGCTGCGAAACTGGCCGACAGTTTTTCTTTTGCGTCGGTCGGGAGTTCCTGTTCATGCTGCATCCGCTGCTGCAGGGCTTCCAGAGCCTTGCGTGCCCGCGCATTTTTGGGAAACCGGTTCAGAATATCGGTGTAGACGAGCGCTGCGTCATCCAGCTTTGCGTCGCGTTCAAGGCGCTGAGCCTCGTTCATAGAAGTTGCGATGGTCATGGCATCCTGTCTCAATTGCACGCTATGGTCAGCCTCTGCACCTTCTGGTGGCTTACGGGGCGTTGGTCCCGACCATGAAGGAAGAGCATTAATATCGGATTGATCTTGTTCGCGACCGCAGCAGGTAAAAGAGACGCAGCCGATTTGGTCCGTTTTGGCTCCTGCTTGCGGCGTTGACTGAAGGCGTTCCGTGCTTCCGGGCTTGAATTCAGCGCTCGCAACGGCTAAATCCCGGCGAACCTGCTAGCAGAGAGACCAAGCCACATGGCCACCACAAATCCCGTTCAGTTCATCCAGCAAGTTCGCGCTGAAGTTGGCAAAGTCGTATGGCCGACCCGCCGCGAAGTGCTGCTGACCACCGTGATGGTCTTTGTCATGGCGGCTTTGACGGCTGTGTTCTTTGCTCTGGTCGACCTGCTGATCCGCACCGGTCTGACCGGCATCCTGGGCATGTTCGGCTGACAGCCGCAGGGTGATTCCGGAGCAGGGGTTTCCTTGCATGGAAATACCTCCCTACCTCTTGATCTTGATCCCTTTGGACGGTAGGTGAGCCGGTAACTCTGGCATGGGCGTGCGGCGAATCGTGTTGCGCGCCGATTTTTGTTAGGGCACAGCCAAAGGGTCAGTCCCGAGGCTGATAGCGAATTTAAGTGAAGGCGGCGCAGCGCGCCCGGCAAAACAAGGACGATCAGGCTCATGGCGAAACGGTGGTATTCGGTCAGCGTTCTTTCGAACTTCGAAAAGAAAATCGCAGAGCAGATCCGCGCCTCGGTTGCCGAAAATGGTCTTGAGGACGAAATCGACGAAGTTCTGGTCCCCACAGAAGAGGTGATCGAGGTTCGTCGAGGCAAGAAAGTCTCGACCGAGCGCCGTTTCATGCCGGGCTATGTGCTGGTGCACATGGAAATGTCCGATCAGGGCTATCACCTGATCAACTCGATCAACCGCGTGACCGGTTTCCTTGGTCCGCAGGGTCGTCCGATGCCCATGCGCGACGCCGAGGTGAACGGCATCCTGAACCGCGTTCAGGAAGGCGAAGAAGCACCGCGTACCCTGATCTCCTTTGAGATCGGTGAGCGGGTCAAGGTCAACGACGGCCCGTTCGAGGATTTCGACGGCACCGTCGAAGGGGTCGACGACGAGCATCAGAAGCTCAAGGTCACCGTATCGATCTTTGGCCGGGAAACCCCGGTCGAACTGGATTTCACACAGGTCACCAAACAGGCCTGATGTGATTTTGGCGCGCCGTTTGTGCGGTGCGCGTACATCGTGGGAGGCGAGGGGGCCGCGGCACCCGGACCAGACCACACAACAGTAAGGCCCGAAGGACGCGTCCCGAGGGTGTTGGAAAAGGAGAAACCAGATGGCCAAGAAGCTTGCTGGTACAATGAAACTGCAGGTTCCTGCAGGTCAAGCGAACCCCTCCCCGCCGGTTGGTCCGGCTCTGGGTCAGCGCGGCATCAACATCATGGAATTCTGCAAGGCGTTCAACGCCAAGACCGCAGACATGGAGCCCGGCGCGCCGTGCCCGACCGTGATCACCTACTATCAGGACAAGTCCTTCACCATGGACATCAAGACGCCGCCCGCGTCTTACTACCTGAAGAAGGCTGCCAAGGTGAAATCCGGTGCCAAGACCCCGAGCCGTGAAACCGTTGGTACGGTGACCGCTGCTCAGGTGAAGGAAATCGCCGAAGCGAAAATGAAAGATCTGAGCGCCAACGATATCGAAGCGGCGATGCAGATCATCCTGGGCTCCGCCCGCTCCATGGGCATCGAGGTGAAGTAAGATGGCAAAGCTCGGTAAACGTACCCGCGCAGCGCGCGAAGCCTTCGCTGGCAAAGAGAACCTGACCATCGAAGAAGCTGTTGCCCTGGTGAAGGCCAACGCCACTTCGAAATTCGACGAAACCATCGAGATCGCCGTGAACCTGGGTGTCGACACCCGTCACGCCGACCAGATGGTTCGTGGTGTGATCGGTCTGCCCAACGGCACCGGCAAATCCATGCGCGTTGCTGTTTTTGCACGTGGCGCCAAGGCGGACGAAGCCAAGGAGGCCGGTGCGGACATCGTTGGCGCCGAAGACCTGATGGAAACCATCCAGGGCGGCACCATCGAATTTGATCGCTGCATCGCAACCCCGGACATGATGCCTGTTGTTGGCCGTCTGGGTAAGATCCTCGGCCCGCGCAACCTGATGCCGAACCCCAAGGTTGGCACCGTGACCATGGACGTGAAAGCGGCCGTGGAAGCTGCCAAAGGCGGTGAAGTTCAGTTCAAGGCGGAAAAAGGCGGCGTTGTGCACGCAGGTGTCGGCAAAGCTTCCTTCGACGAAGCCAAGCTGGCCGAAAACGTCCGCGCCTTTGTTTCGGCTGTTGCCAAGGCAAAGCCGTCGGGTGCCAAGGGCGCTTACATGAAGAAGATCGCGCTGTCTTCGACCATGGGTCCGGGCGTCACCGTCGACGTGGAAAAAGCTGTCAGCGAATAAGCTGGCATGATAAATGTCGAAGGGCGGTGCCGTTGGCGCCGCCCTTTTTTTGTTTGGTGGGCCGTTTCTTAGAGGAGCAGCGGATGGCAGAGGGGAGCAATGCCTGGCATCTGATCGCAGTGGTCAATGAGCCGCTGGAGGAAACTTTGCGTTTTGCCAGCTGGTATCTTGACCTTGGCGCGCGCAGTCTGATCCTGCTGTTCGACAATCCCGATGATCCGGCCATCCCTGTACTTTCCCCACATCCAGCCATCACCTGCATTCCCTGCACAACCGGGTTCTGGCGCAGCATCGGCATTGCCGCGCGCGCCCGGTTTCCTAAGCGACAGATCCGGGCGCTGACCTGGGCTTATCACCAACTTGCCTCTGGTTGGGTGCTGTCCGTCGATGCGGATGAGTTTCTATTCGCGAACGGCGGGGCTGGTGATATCCGCGCAGCGCTGGCCGGGCAGGGGGCAGAGGCACAGGCGCTACGGATTGAAACCGCCGAAGTGGTTCCGGCGCTTGAGCGGTCTGAGAAAACCGTGTTCCGCACCCCGATGCCCCGGGCGGTCCGGCGTGATGTCTATGGCGAGGATGTGCCGCTGTTTGGGCCGCGCCGGATGGGGCTTGTCGGTCACCCGCAGGGGAAATCCTTTATCCGGGCTGGGCTGCAGGGTATCTATCTGCGCCAGCATTGGGCGCATGACGCCGAGGGTCAGCGTTTGTCTGAAGTCGTATTGGGGGCCGCTAGCGGGCTTTACCTGCTGCACTATCTGTCCCTGGAGTTTGAAGGTTGGCGTCGCAAGATGGCCTGGCGTCTGGCGTCCAGCGGGTTCACCAAGCACGTCGGAGACTGTATCCGGGAGATTGAGGCTGCTGGGCATGCGGAGCCGGTACGGGAGGCTGCGCTGCTTGAGCTTTACAACCGGTTGCACCGTGTTCGTCCCGAAGTGCTGGCGCGCATGCGGACTCATGGTGTATGTCTGGAAGTAGAGGTGGACACGGCCGCGCCGCTGGCGCGAATGCTGGATCTCTCCGTGCTGACCCTGCCAGGGCGGTCGGCGGCCTGAGTGCGAACTGCTCTGCAGGTCAAATTTCCGCTTGGAAATCACGTCTCAACGCTTTAACTACAGCCGTGAGGTAAAGCGTGCGATTCGTCGTGCGCTTTATTTCATTTCGTCCAAGATGGTGGGTGGCCTCTCGATCGGGCCTTAATTTCCCTCCTGAGACGGGAAAGACCAATAGATCGAGGGTTTCTATACCCTCGGGCGACTTTGGCTAACCCCGTATTGCGGACTTGAACGCCGGGCCATCTGGTTCGGCACATCAAAGAGCCGGGGAGCGCAAGCCCCCCAAAACCTGGAGAGAACTGTGGATAGAGCCCAGAAAGAGAAATTGGTCGAGGAACTCGGCCAGATCTTCGAAAGCTCTGGCGTGGTGGTCGTAGCCCACTACACCGGTCTGACAGTTGCCGAGATGCAGGACCTTCGCGCACGTGCTCGTGACGCGGGCGGTGCCGTGCGTGTTGCCAAAAACAGGCTCGCCAAAATCGCCCTCGAGGGTAAGCCGTGTGAAAGCATGTCTGACCTGCTGACAGGGATGACCGTACTGACCTATTCCGAGGACCCCGTGGCAGCAGCCAAGGTGGCCGAGGACTTCGCCAAGGATAACAAGAAGTTTGAGATCCTCGGCGGCGCAATGGGTGAGAACGCTCTGGACCGTGCCGGTGTCGAAGCCGTGTCGAAAATGCCGTCCCGCGAGGAGCTTATTGCTACCATCGCAGGCATGCTTGGCGCACCCGCTTCCAACATCGCTGGCGCAGTTGGCGCACCTGCAAGCAACATCGCAAGCATCCTTTCGACCATCGAAGAGAAGGCGGAAGCTGCGTAAGCGGTTGGCACTGAATGACTGGCGTGGAGCAAATGTTCATACGCTGGAAACACATACTTACAAACGGAAAGAGCTGATAAAATGGCTGATCTGAAGAAACTGGCAGAAGAGATCGTTGGTCTGACCCTGCTTGAAGCACAAGAACTGAAAACCATCCTCAAAGACGAGTATGGCATCGAGCCCGCAGCTGGCGGCGCTGTGATGGTTGCAGCTGGTGGCGACGCCGGTGGCGCAGCTGAAGAAGAGAAAACCGAATTCGACGTCGTTCTGAAGAACGCCGGCGCTTCGAAAATCAACGTGATCAAAGAAGTTCGCGCGATCACCGGCCTGGGCCTGAAAGAAGCCAAGGAACTGGTTGAAGCCGGCGGCAAGATCAAAGAAGGCATCGACAAAGCCGAAGCCGAAGACATCAAAGGCAAGCTGGAAGCAGCTGGCGCCGAAGTCGAAGTGGCCTAAGCCACCTTTGGCGGGACATAAGGGCAGCGGTTTCCCTGCGAAATCTTGCTCTGCGCTCCCTTAGAATTTGGCTGGATCCGGGGAAACCCGGGTCCAGCCGAACCTGTCTCAGAAAGGGACCTTTTGATTGGGTCTCTTTCTTAGGCGCGGTTCACAGGATCGGGAGGCAGCCATTCGGGACGGCGGCCATGAATTGATCCGAACGCTCTATCTCGTATGGGCAAGATGCCGAAGCCCGGCGGCATCCTTGTCCGGTGAGAAATTCGAAAGGTGACATCTGACATGGCTCAAACGTTCCTTGGCCAGAAACGTCTTCGCAAATATTATGGCAAGATCCGCGAAGTGCTGGATATGCCGAACCTCATTGAGGTTCAAAAATCTTCCTACGATCTTTTCCTTCGCTCGGGTGACGCCGAAGCACCGCTGGACGGCGAAGGTATCAACGGTGTTTTTCAATCTGTCTTCCCGATCAAGGATTTCAATGAAAACTCCGTTCTCGAGTTCGTGAAATACGCGCTGGAAAAACCGAAATACGACGTCGAAGAGTGCATGCAACGCGACATGACCTACTCGGCGCCGCTGAAGGTCACCCTGCGTCTGATCGTGTTCGATGTCGACGAAGACACCGGCGCCCGTTCGGTCAAGGACATCAAAGAGCAAGACGTCTTTATGGGTGATATGCCTCTGATGACCCCGAACGGTACCTTTGTCGTCAACGGCACCGAACGTGTGATCGTCAGCCAGATGCACCGTTCGCCGGGCGTGTTCTTTGACCACGACAAGGGCAAGACGCACTCGTCGGGTAAACTGCTGTTCGCCTGCCGCATCATCCCGTATCGCGGCTCCTGGCTCGATTTCGAATTCGACGCCAAAGACATCGTCTTTGCCCGGATCGACCGTCGCCGCAAGCTGCCTGTGACAACCCTGCTGTACGCTCTGGGGCTGGACCAGGAAGGCATCATGGATGCCTATTACGACACCGTCACCTTCAAGCTGGACAAAAGCCGCGGCTGGGTCACGCCGTTCTTCCCCGAGCGCGTCCGTGGCACCCGTCCGACCTATGACCTTGTCGACGCTGCGACCGGCGAAATCATCTGCGAAGCGGGCAAGAAAGTCACACCGCGCGCCGTGAAGAAGATGATCGACGAGGGTTCGATCACCGAACTTCTGGTGCCCTTCGATCAGATCGTCGGCAAATTCGTTGCCAAGGATCTGATCAACGAAGAAAACGGCGCCATCTATGTGGAAGCCGGTGACGAGCTGACGCTGGAATACGACAAGGACGGCGAGATCATCGGCGGTACCGTCAAGGAACTGCTGGACGCGGGCGTCACCGAGATTCCGGTTCTGGACATCGATAACGTCAACGTCGGCCCCTACATGCGCAACACCATGGCGATGGACAAGAACATGGGCCGCGACACCGCGCTCATGGATATCTATCGCGTGATGCGTCCGGGCGAGCCGCCCACCGTCGAAGCCGCTTCGGCTCTGTTCGACACCCTGTTCTTCGACTCCGAGCGTTACGATCTCTCCGCGGTTGGCCGTGTGAAGATGAACATGCGCCTGGCACTGGACGCCGAAGACACCCAGCGGACCCTGCGCAAGGAAGACATCGTCTCCTGCATCAAGGCTCTGGTGGAGCTGCGCGACGGCAAGGGCGACATCGACGACATCGACCACCTTGGCAACCGTCGTGTCCGTTCCGTTGGCGAACTGATGGAAAACCAGTACCGCGTCGGCCTGCTGCGCATGGAGCGCGCGATCAAGGAACGTATGTCCTCGGTCGAGATCGACACGGTAATGCCGCAGGACCTGATCAACGCGAAACCGGCGGCTGCGGCTGTCCGCGAATTCTTCGGCTCCTCGCAGCTGTCGCAGTTCATGGACCAGACCAACCCGCTGTCGGAAGTCACCCACAAACGCCGCCTCTCGGCGCTTGGCCCGGGCGGTCTGACCCGCGAACGTGCTGGCTTTGAGGTTCGCGACGTTCACCCGACCCATTATGGCCGGATGTGCCCGATCGAAACGCCGGAAGGCCCGAACATCGGTCTGATCAACTCGCTGGCGACCTTTGCCCGCGTGAACAAGTATGGCTTCATCGAAACACCTTACCGTGTCGTCAAGGACGCCAAGGTCACCGACGAAGTGCACTACATGTCCGCGACCGAGGAAATGCGTCACACCGTGGCGCAGGCCAACGCGACCCTGGATGATGAAGGCAAATTCCAGAACGATCTGGTTTCGACCCGTCAGTCCGGCGACTACACGCTGGCGCCGCGCGAAAACGTTGACCTGATCGACGTTTCGCCCAAGCAGCTGGTCTCGGTTGCGGCCTCGCTAATCCCGTTCCTTGAAAACGACGACGCCAACCGCGCTCTGATGGGCTCGAACATGCAACGTCAGGCGGTTCCGCTGCTGCGCGCCGAGGCGCCGCTGGTCGGTACCGGTATCGAGGAAATCGTGGCCCGCGACTCGGGCGCTGCGATCATGGCGAAACGTGGCGGTATCATCGACCAGATCGATGCCCAGCGTATCGTAATCCGTGCCACCTCCGATCTGGAGCTGGGCGATGCGGGCGTTGACATCTACCGCATGCGCAAGTTCCAGCGTTCCAACCAGAACACCTGCATCAACCAGCGTCCGCTGGTGAAGGTGGGTCAGGAAGTGCGCAAGGGTGAAGTGATTGCCGACGGTCCGTCCACCGATATGGGCGAACTGGCCCTCGGTAAGAACGTCGTCGTCGCCTTCATGCCTTGGAACGGCTACAACTACGAAGACTCCATCCTGATCTCCGAGCGTATTGCGCGTGACGACGTCTTCACCTCGATCCACATCGAGGAATTCGAAGTCGCCGCCCGTGACACCAAGCTGGGTCCGGAAGAGATCACCCGCGACATCCCGAACGTCGGTGAAGAAGCGCTGCGCAACCTCGACGAGGCTGGCATCGTTTACATTGGTGCGGATGTTGAGCCGGGCGACATTCTGGTCGGTAAGATCACGCCGAAGGGCGAAAGCCCGATGACGCCGGAAGAAAAGCTTCTGCGCGCCATCTTCGGTGAGAAAGCCTCGGACGTCCGCGATACCTCGCTGCGTGTGAAGCCGGGCGACTACGGTACCGTGGTCGAAGTCCGCGTCTTCAACCGTCACGGTGTCGAAAAAGACGAACGTGCGCTGCAGATCGAGCGTGAGGAAGTCGAACGTCTGGCCCGTGACCGCGACGACGAGATGGCGATCTTGGATCGCAACATCTATGCCCGTCTAAAGGACATGCTGGTCGGCAAAACCGCTGTCAAAGGCCCGAAAGGCATCAAGGCAGGCTCGGAAATCACCGAGGATCTGTTGGCCTCCCTCAGCCGCGGTCAGTGGTGGATGCTCGCCCTTGAGGACGAGAAAGACGCCCAGATCGTCGAGGCCCTGAACGAGCAGTACGAAGTGCAAAAACGCGCTCTGGATGCCCGTTTCGAAGACAAGGTCGAGAAAGTCCGCCGCGGCGACGACCTGCCGCCGGGTGTGATGAAGATGGTCAAGGTCTTCATCGCTGTGAAGCGTAAGCTGCAGCCGGGCGACAAGATGGCCGGCCGTCACGGCAACAAAGGTGTGATCTCGAAAGTGGTTCCGATGGAGGACATGCCGTTCCTCGCGGATGGTACCCCGGTCGATTTCTGTCTGAACCCGCTGGGTGTTCCGTCGCGTATGAACGTCGGTCAGATCCTTGAAACCCACATGGGTTGGGCCGCGCGCGGTCTCGGCATCAAGGTGGACGAGGCGCTGCAGGAATACCGTCGTTCGGGCGATCTGACTCCGGTGCGCGATGCGATGCATCACGCATATGGTCAGGACGTCTATGACGAAGGCATTGCGGATATGTCCGAAGCCGACCTGATCGACGCGGCCAACAATGTTGCCCGTGGTGTGCCGATCGCGACGCCGGTCTTCGACGGTGCCAAAGAGGATGACGTCAATGACGCGCTGGTCCGCGCGGGCTTTGACAAATCCGGTCAGTCGATCCTGTTTGACGGCCGCACCGGTGAGCAGTTTGCCCGCCCGGTCACCGTCGGCATCAAGTATCTGCTGAAACTGCACCACCTGGTCGACGACAAGATCCACGCGCGTTCGACCGGTCCGTACTCGCTCGTCACACAGCAGCCGCTGGGTGGTAAGGCGCAGTTCGGTGGTCAGCGTTTCGGGGAGATGGAGGTCTGGGCTCTGGAAGCTTACGGCGCCGCCTACACCCTGCAGGAGATGCTCACCGTGAAGTCGGATGACGTCGCAGGCCGGACCAAGGTCTATGAAAGCATCGTCAAGGGCGAAGACAACTTCGAGGCGGGCGTACCGGAATCGTTCAACGTTCTGGTCAAAGAAGTCCGCGGTCTCGGCCTGAATATGGAACTCCTGGATGCGGAGGTTGAGGAGTAAGGGCGCTTGCCCTTCTCCCGTCCCCCCTTCCGCAAGATTTGAGGTATCAAAATGAACCAGGAAATCACCAATAACCCGTTCAACCCGCTGACCCCGCCGAAGGTTTTCGACGAGATCAAGGTATCGCTGGCATCGCCGGAGCGGATCCTTTCGTGGTCCTATGGCGAAATCAAAAAGCCCGAGACCATCAACTACCGGACCTTCAAGCCCGAGCGTGACGGTCTGTTCTGCGCCCGTATCTTTGGCCCGATCAAAGACTACGAATGCCTTTGCGGCAAATATAAGCGGATGAAATATCGCGGCGTTGTCTGCGAAAAATGCGGTGTGGAAGTCACCCTGCAAAAGGTCCGCCGCGAGCGCATGGGCCACATCGAACTGGCCTCGCCGGTTGCGCATATCTGGTTCCTGAAGTCGCTGCCGTCGCGCATCGGCCTGATGCTGGACATGACCCTGCGCGATCTGGAACGCGTGCTGTACTTTGAAAATTACGTTGTCATCGAGCCGGGTCTGACCGACCTCACCTACGGCCAGATGATGACCGAAGAAGAGTACATGGATGCCCAGGACCAGTACGGCATGGACGCCTTCACCGCCAATATCGGTGCCGAAGCGATCCGTGAAATGCTGGCCGCGATCGATCTGGAAGCCGAAGCCGAGCAGCTGCGCGCCGAACTGGCCGAAGCCACCGGCGAACTGAAGCCCAAGAAGATCATCAAGCGTCTGAAAGTGGTCGAGTCCTTCCTCGAGTCGGGTAACCGTCCCGAGTGGATGATCATGACCGTGATCCCGGTCATCCCGCCGGAACTGCGTCCGCTGGTTCCGCTGGATGGCGGTCGTTTCGCGACCTCCGACCTTAACGACCTTTATCGTCGTGTGATCAACCGGAATAACCGTCTGAAGCGTCTGATCGAACTGCGCGCGCCTGACATCATCGTCCGCAACGAAAAGCGGATGCTGCAGGAATCCGTTGACGCGCTGTTTGACAACGGCCGCCGTGGCCGCGTTATCACAGGCGCCAACAAGCGCCCGCTGAAGTCGCTCAGCGACATGCTGAAAGGTAAGCAGGGTCGCTTCCGTCAGAACCTTCTGGGTAAGCGCGTCGACTTCTCCGGCCGTTCGGTCATTGTGACAGGTCCCGAGCTGAAGCTGCATCAGTGTGGCCTACCCAAGAAGATGGCGCTCGAACTCTTCAAGCCCTTCATCTACTCGCGTCTGGAGGCCAAAGGTCTGTCCTCCACCGTGAAGCAGGCGAAGAAGCTGGTGGAAAAAGAACGCCCCGAAGTCTGGGATATCCTCGACGAGGTGATCCGCGAGCACCCGGTGATGCTGAACCGCGCACCGACGCTGCACCGTCTTGGTATTCAGGCCTTCGAACCCACGCTGATCGAAGGTAAGGCTATCCAGCTGCACCCGCTGGTCTGCTCGGCGTTCAACGCGGACTTCGACGGTGACCAGATGGCCGTGCACGTGCCGCTGAGCCTTGAGGCCCAGCTGGAAGCGCGCGTCCTGATGATGTCCACCAACAACGTTCTGTCGCCCGCAAACGGCGCGCCGATCATCGTTCCCTCGCAGGATATGATCCTGGGTCTCTACTATGTGACCCTGGAACGCGAAGGCATGGTGGGCGAAGGCAAGGTCTTTGGGACCATCGACGAAGTTCAGCACGCTCTGGACGCCGGCGAAGTGCACCTGCACACCAAGATCACCGCGCGGATCACCCAGATCGACGAAGAAGGCAACGAGGTTCTCAAGCGTTTTGAGACCACCCCGGGCCGTGTTCGTCTGGGCGCGCTGCTGCCGAAGAACGCCAAGGCGCCGTTTGAACTGGTCAACCGTCTTCTGCGGAAGAAAGAGGTGCAGCAGGTCATCGACACCGTCTACCGTTACTGCGGTCAGAAAGAGTCCGTGATCTTCTGTGACCAGATTATGACCATGGGTTTCCGCGAAGCGTTCAAGGCAGGCATTTCGTTCGGCAAGGACGACATGGTGATCCCGGACGGCAAGTGGACCATCGTCGACGAGACACGCGAGCAGGTGAAGGACTTCGAACAGCAGTACATGGACGGCCTGATCACTCAGGGCGAAAAGTACAACAAAGTTGTCGATGCTTGGTCGAAGTGTAACGACAAGGTCACCGAAGCGATGATGAGCACCATCTCCGCCGACAAGCGGGACGAGAACGGTGCCGTGATGGAGCCGAACTCGGTTTACATGATGGCCCACTCCGGTGCGCGTGGCTCGGTTACGCAGATGAAGCAGCTGGGCGGTATGCGCGGCCTGATGGCCAAGCCGAACGGCGACATCATCGAGACACCGATCATCTCGAACTTTAAAGAAGGCCTGACGGTTCTGGAGTACTTCAACTCCACCCACGGTGCCCGTAAGGGTCTGTCGGATACCGCTCTGAAGACCGCGAACTCCGGTTACCTGACCCGTCGTCTGGTGGACGTGGCGCAGGACTGCATCGTGCGCGAGCGCGACTGCGGTACCGAGCGTGCGATCACAGCAGAGGCTGCGGTCAACGACGGTGAAGTGGTTGCCAGCATCGGTGAACGTCTGCTGGGCCGTGTTGCGGCCGAGGACATCAAACGTCCGGGCACCGAAGAGGTAATCGTCGCACAGGGGCAGCTCATTGACGAACGCATGGCGGATGCCGTGCAGGAAGCCGGTGTTGCCTCCACGCGGATCCGTTCGCCTCTGACCTGCGAAAGCGAAGAGGGCGTCTGTGCCATGTGCTATGGCCGTGACCTTGCGCGCGGTACCATGGTCAACTCGGGTGAGGCTGTCGGCATCATCGCCGCGCAGTCGATCGGTGAACCTGGTACACAGCTGACGATGCGGACCTTCCACATCGGCGGTGTTGCCCAGGGTGGTCAGCAGTCCTTCCTCGAGGCGAGTCAAGAAGGCAAGATCGTCTTCGAGAACGCTCAGATCCTGCAGAACGCCAACGGCGAAACGCTGGTGGTTGGCCGTAACATGAAGCTGATCATTCAGGACGAGCACGGCGAAGAGCGCGCCAGCCACAAGCTGGGCTATGGCTCCAAGCTGTTCGTCACCGACGGTCAATCCGTTGCCCGTGGCGACAAGCTGTTCGAATGGGACCCCTACACCCTGCCGATCATCGCGGAAAAGCCGGGTACTGCCAAATACGTCGATCTGGTTTCGGGCCTTGCCGTCCGCGACGAGACCGACGAAGCCACCGGTATGACCCAGAAGATCGTGGTCGACTGGCGTGCGGCACCAAAAGGCAACGACCTGAAGCCGGAAATCATCCTTGTGGATGCTGACGGCGAGCCGGTCCGCAACGATCTGGGCAACCCGGTTACCTACCCGATGTCCGTTGATGCGATCCTGTCCTGTGAAGACGGTCAGCAGATCGAGGCCGGTGACGTTGTTGCGCGTATCCCGCGTGAAGGCGCCAAGACCAAGGACATTACCGGTGGTCTGCCGCGTGTGGCCGAACTGTTCGAAGCCCGTCGTCCGAAAGACCACGCAATCATCGCCGAAATCGATGGTTACGTGCGCTTTGGCCGCGACTACAAGAACAAGCGCCGCATCTCGATCGAACCCGCGGATGAGAGCCTGGAAACCGTCGAATACATGGTGCCCAAGGGCAAGCACATCCCGGTGCAGGAAGGTGACTTCGTGCAGAAGGGCGACTACATCATGGACGGCAACCCGGCGCCGCACGACATCCTTGCAATTATGGGTGTCGAGGCTCTGGCCAACTACATGATCGACGAAGTTCAGGACGTTTATCGTCTGCAGGGCGTGAAGATCAACGACAAGCACATCGAGGTGATCGTTCGCCAGATGCTGCAGAAGTGGGAGATCTCCGACTCCGGCGAAACCACGCTGCTGAAAGGCGAACACGTGGACAAGCAGGAGTTCGACGCTGCCAACGAGAAGGCACTGTCGCGCGGCAAACGTCCGGCACAGGGCGCACCGATCCTGCTTGGTATCACCAAGGCGTCGCTGCAGACCCGTTCGTTCATCTCGGCGGCCTCCTTCCAGGAGACCACCCGCGTGCTGACCGAGGCTTCGGTTCAGGGCAAGAAGGACAAGCTGGTTGGCCTGAAGGAAAACGTCATCGTTGGTCGCCTGATCCCGGCCGGTACCGGTGGTGCAACCCAGCAGATGCGCCATATCGCTCAGTCCCGCGACAATGTGGTTCTGGAAGCGCGCCGCGAAGAAGCCGAGGCCGCAGCTGCTCTGGCCGCTCCGGTGATGGAGGACGACGTGTCCGGTGGCGACTTTGACAATCTGGTGGAAACACCGGAAAGCCGCGACTGATCCGTCGACTGACTTTTTGAAAATGAATGCCCCCGCGCCGATGGCGCGGGGGTTTTCTTTTGTCTGACGTCCCCCAACCGGCGAATGCCTCTTCCCAAGTGCTGCGCCCCGGTGTTTTCTGTGCGCGCAGCCGGGGGAGGGGAAATGTCAGAGCAGTTGAAGATGGTTGGACTG
This sequence comes from Pseudophaeobacter sp. 1A09344, assembly GCF_041008745.1. Taxonomy (NCBI): domain Bacteria; kingdom Pseudomonadati; phylum Pseudomonadota; class Alphaproteobacteria; order Rhodobacterales; family Roseobacteraceae; genus Pseudophaeobacter; species Pseudophaeobacter sp. 1A09344. Next base: position 68,211 of record NZ_JAXGFS010000015.1, on the reverse strand, counting down.
GTCCGGTTCTCGGTTCTTACGCCTACCTATTATTCCGAACGCTTCAGTACACTGGAGGAAACGGCGGCACATCTGTTTTCCGAGGACCGGATGGAGCTCCGCTTTCGCGTTTTCGAAGAGCTGTGCCTGCCTTCGCTGCTTCGGCAAAGCGATCCCGAATTTGACGTCGTGGTGCTGACTGCGGCGTCGATGCCTGATCGCTATATGCAAAGGCTGAAGGCGCTGCTCGCGCCGCATCGCAATCTGCATTGTCGTCCGGTCGGAACCCGCAATCATTACCGGCTGTTACGCCGGGGGTACGATTCCATTCCGGCAGGGGAGGGCAGTCACCGCATCCTGTTCCGTCTGGATGATGATGACGCGGTTGATATTGATTTTGTGGCACGCACAAAACGTCTGGCGGCTGGGATCCTGCCGCTGCAACCCGAAGGCGGTGCTTTTGTCATTGCCTATAACCGGGGCTTTTACATGCGGGCGACGCTGGATGGGCCGGAGGTCTTCGACGCGGTCGAACAGGCGCCCCTGTCGGCAGGCACCGCGCTGGTGACCCCGGTTGGCAGCGCCGCGAACCCCTACAAGTTCAACCACCGCAAACTGGCGCGGCACTACAGCCTTTATTCTGATATTTCGGTGCCATCCTTCCTGCGCACTATCCATGGTGACAATAAATCCGATCCCACCCAAAAAGGGATCACTCATCAGATGGCCGAAGAAGAGATCGACAGCGCGCTGCAACGCCATTTCGATCTCACGCTGTCGCAGCTGAAGGCGGTTTAGCGCATGAAACCCAATCAGACCGGTGCCCTGTTGATGATGGGCAGCATGGCGGCCTTTACCTTCAATGATACGCTGGTGAAATCTGTGGGGGCGGATCTGCCGCTGTCGCAGATTCTTGTGGTCCGCGGCGGGGTTGCGTCACTGCTGATTTTCCTGCTGGCGCGCTATCTGGGCAGCTTGCGGATGAACCTGCCACGGGGCGACTGGATGCTGGTTCTGGGCCGCTGCCTGTCCGAAGCGGGGGCGACTTACCTCTTCCTCAGCGCGCTGATGCTAATGCCGCTCGCCAATGTGACTGCCGTATTGCAAATGCTGCCGCTGACCGTGACGCTGGGGGCGGCGCTGTTCTTTGGCGAAAGCATCGGCTGGCGGCGCATGGCCGCGATCCTTGCGGGGTTCTGCGGTATGCTGCTGATCGTGCAGCCGGGGCCAGAGGGGTTCGATGGCGCCTCTTTGTATGCACTGGGTGCGGTTGGCTGCGTCACGGCCCGGGATCTGTTCACCCGGCGGATGTCGGCGGCGGTGCCGTCGATGACTGTGACCCTAATGGCCTCTTTGACAGTGCTGACTTTTGGCCTGATCTACAGCACCCAGCAGGACTGGCAACCGATGCAGGGCTGGCATCTGGGTCTGCTTATGGGGGCGGCCTGCTTCATCTTTGCCGGCTACCTGTTTTCGGTCATGACCATGCGGGTCGGAGACGTCGCCGTGGTCTCGCCCTTCCGCTACAGCGGGTTGTTGTGGGCGCTGTTCCTCGGCTGGGCAGTGTTTGGTGATTGGCCGGGTGTGCTTACTCTGACCGGCGCGGCCGTCGTTGTGGCGGCCGGCCTATTCACCTTCTACCGGGAGCGGCAGCAGACCGGGGGATGAGAACGCCCGCGCGACTGCGGCGCTATCGACGTTGAAGGTCTGTTTCAGATGGTGCGCTTCCTCTGGTGTGACAGGGGTGACGCTGATCTCCTTGCCGCGCCCCTTGGAGCGGGAATCGTTGAAGCTGTTGTAACCACGCAGATACATGTCGCCATCCGGAATGGTCAGCGTTGGTGTGACCCGCCAAAGGGTATGATGGCCGTGATGCATGATCGTCTGGTTGGACCCGCCCGCCACTACGACTCCCATAGAAAGCGCAGTGTAGGGGTAGCGGTCCGGTTTGATCGCCAGCCCATCGGCACTGGCGCGATAGACATAGCCGCGGTTGAAATCGATGGTGGTCATCGGATAGCGCGGCCAGACCGGTTCTAGGTCCTGCGCCGCCTGTTTCAGCCGTTCCACGAATGACACCGCCATCGCATCGTCATCGTCTAGACGAAACTGCAGGCAGGGCGCATCCGGGTTTTCGCGCGCGTCGTTTAGCATCTGGATCATCACCCGCCGGTGACGGCCCGGCGGCTGCACGGAAATGACCACATTCGGCAAAGGTTCGGTGAGGGTCAGCAGCCGGTCGAGATAGGGGAGGGGAAAGCACTCACCGACCACGACCAGCAGCTGGAAATCCGCGTCGGTCTGACCGATGACCGAGGGCAGGCAGACAGTTTCGAACAGGCGGAACCGCTCCTCAAGCCGTTCGGGCGCATAAAGATAGGCACGGCGTTCCTCTAGGCTGGCGTGCTCCTGCTTGTAGCCGCCGTGCCCTACATAAGAGAAGCGGCACAATCCGATAACCTGCATAACATGCGATCCCTGATAAAAACAAAAGCGTGGGGGCTAGTCAGCCGCGAAGACCCGTTTGAGATCATCCTGCCGGATGGCAAATCGCGCTTCAAACTCACCCACCTGATCCGGCGTCAGCGGGGTGACGGGCACCGGTTTGACCCGTTTCTGGCGCGAGTCGTTATAGCCATTGTGGGTGCGAACGAACATCGGCTGATCGCTGATGGTGACCGTCGGCATGAAGCGAAGGATTTTCTCATGCGCGAAGTTCATGATCGTCAGGTTACAGCCCCCGCGCACATACATGCCAAGCGAAGCCACATAGTAGGGCCGGTGTATCTCGGTCGCGGCGATCCCGAACGCCCCAACCTCGGCCACGTAACCACGGTTGAAATCAACGGCGACCGTTTTGCTCTTTTCGATCAGGCCAGAACAGTCCTCTACCGTCTGCCGGAGACGTTCGACGAAATCCACCGAAACGGCATCGTCATCGTCGTGCCGGAATTGCAGGCAGGGTGCGCCTGGGTCCCGGCGCGCGTTGTTGAGGATTTCCTTCATCACCTGCCGCTGTTTGCGGGGCGGTTCGCTGAGTATACGGACCTGCGGTATGTCGGCGGTGATGTCCTGCAACCGGTCGCGGTGGCGCTTTGGCAGGCTGTCGCCAATGACGATAATCACCTCGAAATCCTGATCTGTCTGTTCGCGCAGGCAGGGCAGGGCGACGGTCTCCATCAGCTGGAACCGTTCTTCGAGGCGTTCTTCGGCGTAGAGATAGGCGATACGCTCTTCCAGGCTGTCGTGTTCGACCTGAAAGCCGCCAATCGCGGGATAGGAAAAGCGGCAAAGACCGATGACTTGCATGAATGGTATGTCCTGATTATGCGTGTGGCCAAATCGACGCTGCGGCCTGCAAAACTATGCATCGCCCCCGCCGACGCGACAAGACACGCGGCGCTGTCGGGACACTATTGCGAGCCGACCGTTCCCGTGCAGCCATTCGCCGACCTTGGGCGCCTCCGGCTGCCTGACAGTTGACAAGCCCCGCGACTCCCCATATACGCGCGCCTATCCGGCATCCGGGGGCCGCCCCTAAAGCCGATATCACTATTGTAGTGGATCAAGGTTCGGACAGTTTTATCGTCCGGATCCTCTGTAGACCCACCGCGTCGTTCACCTCGGAATGGGAACGATTGCGGTTTTTGCGCTTGCGGACGCGTAAGTGCCGGAAATATGAGCCGCACGCCCTTGCGCGTGCATGACATGAAAGTTGCGAAACGGGGAATAGACCGGAATGCCAACGATCCAACAGCTGATCCGCAAGCCGCGGCAGCCGAAAGTTAAACGCTCCAAATCCATGCATCTGGAGCAGTGCCCCCAGAAGCGTGGCGTTTGCACGCGCGTTTACACCACCACGCCGAAGAAACCGAACTCCGCTATGCGGAAAGTTGCGAAGGTCCGCCTGACCAACGGTTTCGAGGTCATCTCCTACATCCCGGGTGAAAGCCACAACCTTCAGGAACACTCTGTGGTTCTGATCCGCGGCGGTCGTGTAAAAGACCTTCCCGGTGTGCGTTACCACATCCTTCGCGGTGTTCTGGATACCCAGGGCGTCAAAGACCGTAAGCAGCGTCGCTCCAAGTACGGCGCGAAGCGTCCTAAGTAAGAAGAAGGATAAGCACAGATGTCACGCCGTCACGCTGCTGAAAAACGCGAAGTTCTGCCCGACGCCAAATATGGCGACCGCGTTCTGACCAAATTCATGAACAACCTGATGATCGATGGTAAGAAATCGGTCGCAGAAAAAATCGTCTACAACGCGTTCGATCGCGTTGAAGCCAAGATCAAACGCGCTCCCGTGGAAGTCTTCCACGAAGCTCTGGACAATGTGAAACCCGCCGTCGAAGTTCGTTCGCGCCGCGTGGGTGGTGCAACCTACCAGGTGCCGGTCGAAGTTCGCCCGGAGCGCCGCGAAGCACTCGCAATCCGCTGGTTGATCAAAGCCGCCCGTAGCCGCAACGAAAACACCATGGAAGAGCGCCTTGCAGGCGAGCTGCTGGACGCTGTCCAGTCCCGTGGTACCGCGGTGAAAAAGCGCGAAGACACCCACAAGATGGCAGAGGCCAACAAGGCCTTCTCGCATTACCGCTGGTAACCCAAGGGGCTTAGACCTATGGCACGCGACTATACACTCAACCATTACCGTAACTTCGGTATCATGGCGCACATCGATGCAGGTAAGACCACCTGCTCGGAGCGTATCCTGTACTACACCGGCAAATCCCACAACATCGGTGAGGTGCACGATGGTGCAGCCACCATGGACTGGATGGAGCAGGAGCAGGAACGCGGCATCACCATCACCTCGGCTGCGACCACCACTTTCTGGGAACGCACCGAAGATGGCGAAACTGCTGACACGCCGAAGCACCGCCTGAACATCATCGACACCCCCGGCCACGTTGACTTCACCATTGAAGTTGAGCGTTCGCTGGCGGTTCTCGACGGTGCAGTCTGTGTTCTGGACGCCAACGCTGGCGTTGAACCGCAGACCGAAACCGTGTGGCGTCAGGCTGACCGCTACAAGGTTCCGCGCATCGTCTTCGTCAACAAGATGGACAAGATCGGCGCTGACTTCTTCAACTGCGTCAACATGATCGAAGACCGTACCGGCGCCCGCGCGGTTCCGGTTGGTATTCCGATCGGCGCCGAGAACGAGCTGGAAGGCCTGATCGATCTGGTCACCATGAAGGAATGGCTGTGGCAGGGTGAAGACCTTGGCGCCTCCTGGGTGCAGGTCGAGATCCGTGACAGCCTGAAGGACATGGCCGACGAATGGCGTGGCAAGATGGTCGAAGCGGCCGTCGAGCAAGACGACGACGCCATGGAAGCCTACCTGGAAGGTGAAGAGCCCGACGTTGCAACACTGCGCGCTCTGCTGCGCAAGGGCACTCTGGCGCTGGACTTCGTTCCGGTTCTGGGCGGTTCCGCGTTCAAGAACAAAGGCGTTCAGCCGCTGCTCAACGCCGTGATCGACTACCTGCCCAGCCCGCTGGACGTTGTTGATTACATGGGCTTCAAACCCGGTGACGAAACCGAAACCCGTAACATCCCGCGCCGCGCGGATGATGATATGGCGTTCTCGGGCCTGGCGTTCAAAATCATGAACGACCCCTTCGTCGGTTCGCTGACCTTTACCCGCATCTACTCCGGTGTTCTGAACAAGGGTGATACCCTTCTGAACTCCACCAAGGGTAAGAAAGAGCGCGTTGGCCGGATGATGATGATGCACTCGAACGACCGTGAGGAAATCACGGAAGCGTTCGCGGGCGACATCATTGCGTTGGCTGGCCTGAAAGACACCACCACTGGTGACACGCTCTGCGCCGTCAACGACCCGGTGGTTCTGGAAACCATGACCTTCCCCGATCCGGTGATCGAGATCGCGGTTGAGCCGAAAACCAAGGCTGACCAGGAAAAAATGTCCCAGGGTCTGGCCCGTCTGGCCGCCGAAGACCCGTCCTTCCGCGTGGAAACTGACCTGGAATCCGGTCAGACCATCATGAAGGGCATGGGCGAACTTCACCTGGACATCCTGGTTGATCGCCTGAAGCGCGAATTCAAGGTTGAAGCCAACATCGGTGCCCCGCAGGTTGCCTACCGTGAGACCATCGGTCACGAGGTCGAGCACACCTACACCCACAAGAAACAGTCGGGTGGTTCGGGTCAGTTCGCCGAGGTGAAGATGATCATCTCGCCGACAGAAGCCGGCGAGGGCTACTCCTTCGAATCCCGCATCGTTGGTGGTGCTGTTCCGAAGGAATACATCCCCGGTGTTGAAAAAGGCATCAACTCGGTCATGGATAGCGGCCCGCTGGCTGGCTTCCCCGTGATCGACTTCAAGGTTGCCCTGATCGACGGTAAGTTCCACGACGTTGACTCCAGCGTTCTGGCCTTCGAAATCGCAGCACGTATGTGCATGCGTGAAGGCATGCGCAAAGCTGGCGCCAAGCTGCTGGAACCGATCATGAAGGTCGAAGTGATCACCCCGGAAGAATACACCGGCGGTATCATCGGCGACCTGACCTCCCGTCGTGGTCAGGTGTCCGGCCAGGAGCCCCGCGGCAACGCGATTGCGATCGACGCAAACGTGCCGCTGGCGAACATGTTCGGCTACATCAACACCCTGCGTTCGATGAGCTCGGGCCGCGCCCAGTTCACCATGCAGTTCGGTCACTACGATCCGGTTCCGCAGAACATCTCGGACGAGATCCAGGCGAAATACGCGTAAGCGTCATGACATTGGAAGGTTCGCGGCCCGCGCGGACCTTCTTCCAATCAAAAGGAGGCCACCATGGCTAAGGAAAAGTTTGAGCGTAATAAACCGCACGTCAACATCGGCACCGTTGGCCACGTTGACCACGGCAAAACCACGCTGACCGCAGCGATCACCAAATACTTCGGTGACTTCAAAGCCTACGACCAGATCGACGGCGCACCGGAAGAAAAAGCCCGCGGCATCACCATCTCGACCGCCCACGTGGAATACGAGACCGAGAACCGCCACTACGCCCACGTCGACTGCCCCGGCCACGCTGACTATGTGAAAAACATGATCACCGGTGCGGCGCAGATGGACGGCGCGATCCTGGTTGTGAACGCAGCTGACGGCCCGATGCCGCAGACCCGCGAGCACATCCTGCTGGCGCGTCAGGTTGGCGTTCCGGCGCTGGTCGTGTTCATGAACAAGGTTGACCAGGTCGACGACGAAGAGCTGCTCGAGCTCGTCGAAATGGAAATCCGCGAACTGCTGTCTTCCTACGACTTCCCGGGCGACGATATCCCGATCATCGCAGGTTCCGCTCTGGCGGCGATGGAAGGCCGTGACCCGGAAATCGGCGAAAACAAAATCAAGGAACTGATGGCGGCTGTGGATGAGTACATCCCGACCCCCGAGCGTGCCGTTGACTTGCCGTTCCTGATGCCGATCGAAGACGTGTTCTCGATCTCCGGTCGTGGTACCGTTGTGACCGGCCGTGTTGAGCGTGGCGTGATCAACGTTGGCGACGAAATCGAAATCGTCGGCATCCACGACACCAAGAAAACCACCTGCACCGGTGTTGAGATGTTCCGCAAGCTGCTGGACCGCGGCGAAGCCGGCGACAACATCGGCGCGCTGCTGCGCGGCGTTGACCGTGACGGCGTTGAGCGTGGTCAGGTTCTGTGTAAGCCGGGCTCCGTGACCCCGCACACCAAATTCGAGGCAGAAGCATATATTCTGACCAAAGAAGAAGGTGGCCGTCACACCCCGTTCTTTGCGAACTACCGTCCGCAGTTCTACTTCCGGACCACCGACGTGACCGGCACCGTGACCCTGCCGGAAGGCACCGAGATGGTGATGCCGGGCGACAACCTGAAGTTCGAAGTTGAACTGATCGCCCCGATCGCGATGGAAGACGGTCTGCGTTTCGCCATCCGCGAAGGCGGCCGCACCGTCGGCGCTGGCGTCGTTTCCAAAATCATCGAGTAATTCGCACTCGCGAATGATCAAACGGAAAGGGCGCCCCAGTGGCGCCCTTTTTGTTTGAACGCGATGATCCCGAGACGCACCAAAAAGACTGTGTCGAAGATCATCGAGCAACCAGGTCTCCTGATTGCTAATGGAAAGGGCCTCCTTTGGGAGGCCCTTTTGCTATGTGCACAAAGCTGAGCAGGGCAGGGGCCGCTTCGGCAATGAAACCGTTTGGCCTCAGACGGATTTGATCGGATCAGGCCCCAGCCCGGCGGTCTGGTCCGGCGCGGCCCAGACGCAGCACAAACGCGGGACGTCCGTGCGGTTTTTCGGACCGGTGTATTCTTGGTTGAGACGGCAGACCGCCTTGGGTTCAGGGCGCGGGCTGAATGTCCGGATGGCAGGGCAGCGTCAGAACGAAACGACTTCCCTTTCCCGGGCCTTCGCTTTCGGCATGAGCGCTGCCGCCATGCGCACAGGCAATTTCGCGTACATTCGCGAGTCCCAGGCCAGTGGACTTTTCACCATCCGTTGGCTGCGCGGAAAGCCTTTGAAAACGGCCGAAGGCGCGCGTCAGGTCGTCTGGCGTTAGGCCCTGACCGGTATCGGAGACGGCAACGGTGACGCTTTCACCTTCCTGCGCGACCGAAATCCGCACCTCGCCTCCGGGATAGGTATATTTCACGGCGTTGCTAATTAGATTGTCGATGGCAGAGATGACCAGTGTTTCATCAACCTCTGCGATGGTCCGCTGCGGTGGGTCGACGGACAAGGAGATAGATTTGCGTGCAGCCTCTTCCCGGTTGGCTTCGGCAGCAATGTGCAGCAACCCGGTCAGATCGACCGGCTTGCGATCCAGGCGCAGCGCTTCGCCTTCGACCCTGGCCCGGTCCAGCGTCGCGTCGATCAACTGCGCGATCCGGTCCGCATTGTCGATGACCTTCTGAAATGCAGCCCCGATCCGGGCCTGATCCGGCGCGTTGCTGCGGGTTCTGGCGAGCCCGAGTTCCGCCTGCGACAAGACTGCGGCCAGCGGGCTGCGCAGATCGTGGGCAATCAAACCCATGAGCGCGATCTTTTCCGCGTTTTCGCGCCGCACCTCGGAATAGCCCTGCTGCAGGCGCCGGTTCATCCGCGCGAGATCCGCGATTAGCTTCTTTCGTTCCTTTTCGACGGAGAGACGGCGCAATTCGGCCTCGGCGCGCAGGGCAAAAATTGTCGATATCGCGGTGGCGATCTCGGATTCCTTGATCTCCTGGTTGGAAAATACAGCCAGATGACCGGTGACCTCGCCAGTGGTGTCGCGAAGTGGAATACCTATGTAGCCTTCAAACCTCGCTTCGCGGGGATAAAGGTCGGCAATCCCGCAGGGGATGATCACCACCTCCCCGGCATATACCCGGGCGCAGGGGGTGCCCTGCAGCTCGTAGCGTATTCCGCGGGCAACCTTGTGGTCCTGCAGAGCGTAGAGCGCCCGCGCGTGGGTGGGGGGCGCGCCTTCTCCATAGGTGACTGCGACGAAGGCTGCATCCAGATGCTCGCTCAGGGCCTCAACCAGGCGCGCCAGGAGCGCATGACCGGTTTCACCAGCGATACTGCGCGCAATCAGCAGAACTTGCTCGGTTTCGGGGCTGTGAGGCGGCACTATTGGGTTGTCCGTTGTGAGGCTTTGCGCAAGAATAACCGGACTTGGAGGGCGCCACTAGGGCCACTGGCCGCCCTGCGTCAGTTTTTAACACGGGACGGCAAGATTTCTTGGGCGTGACCTTTCCCGATCGCGGTAACGGCTTCTGAGGTGGGCCCAAAGCGTGGGAGCATTCGCACGGGCCTCATTTACCCTTGCAATACCGCCGCCGCAGGCTTAAGACGCGCGAGTTCTCAATGAGAATATCAAGGCGGGGTGATTCCCGCCTTTTGGGTTCGATGAGGGTGTGCGGTGGTCGTGGGCCCTCCTCTCAACTCCAACGCCTATAAAAGGCTGACGAAATGCAAAGTCAAAACATTCGCATTCGGCTGAAGGCTTTCGATTACCGCGTGCTGGACGCCAGCACCCAGGAAATCGTGAACACTGCAAAGCGCACCGGCGCGCAGGTTCGTGGCCCGATCCCGCTTCCGAACAAGATCGAGAAATTCACCGTTCTGCGTGGCCCCCACGTCGACAAGAAATCCCGTGACCAGTTCGAGATCCGCACCCACAAGCGCATGCTCGACATCGTTGATCCGACTCCCCAGACCGTGGACGCGCTGATGAAGCTCGACCTCGCCGCTGGCGTGGACGTCGAGATCAAGCTGCAGTCGTAAGATCGGAGGGTAATGAATATGCGCTCTGGTATTATCGCAAAGAAAGTCGGCATGACCCGGCTGTTCATGGAAGACGGCAAGCAGATCCCTGTGACCGTTCTTCACCTGGATGGTCTGCAGGTCGTGTCGCAACGCACCGAAGACAAAGACGGCTACACCGCCGTTCAGCTGGGCGCAGGCTCGGCCAAAGTGAAGCGCGTCTCCAAGGCGATGCGTGGCCACTTTGCCGCTGCAAAGGTTGAACCCAAGCGTAAGCTGGTTGAATTCCGCGTACCCGCCGATGCCCTGATCGAAGTTGGCGCCGAAATCTCGGCCGAACACTTCCTGACAGGTCAGAAAGTGGACGTGACCGGCACCTCGATCGGTAAAGGTTTCGCAGGCGCCATGAAGCGCTGGAACTTTGGCGGTCTGCGTGCCTCGCACGGTGTGTCGATCTCGCACCGTTCGCACGGTTCGACCGGTCAGTGTCAGGATCCCGGCAAGGTTTTCAAAGGCAAGAAGATGGCCGGCCACATGGGCGCTGCCCGCGTGACCACCCAGAACCTGGAAGTCGTCAAGACCGACGCCGACCGTGGCCTGGTGTTCATCAAAGGTGCCGTACCTGGTCCGAAATCCGGTTGGGTAACCGTCAAGGATGCCGTCAAGAAGAAAGCGCCCGAAGGTCTGCCCTTCCCGGCGGCTCTGAAGACAGCAGCAACCGAAGCACCGGCGGAAGCTCCCGCGGAAGGTGGTGAAGCATGAAACTTGATGTGATCAAACTCGACGGCGGCAAGGCAGGCGACATCGAACTGTCCGAAGACCTGTTCGGTCTGGAGCCGCGTGCGGACATCCTGCACCGTGTGGTCCGCTGGCAGCGCAACAACGCGCAGGCCGGTACCCACAAGGTCAAGACCCGCTCGGAAACGTCCTACTCGACCAAGAAGATCTATCGCCAGAAGGGCACCGGCGGCGCACGCCACGGTGACCGTAACGCGCCGATCTTCCGCAAGGGTGGTATCTACAAGGGCCCGACCCCGCGTAGCCACGGCCACGAGCTGACCAAGAAGTTCCGCAAGCTGGGCCTGCGCCACGCGCTGTCCGCCAAGGCGAAAGCCGGTGAACTGGTCGTGATCGAGGACGCAACCGCAGAGGGCAAGACCGCTGCTCTGGCCAAACAGGTGAAAAACCTGGGCTGGAAACGCGCGCTGGTCATCGACGGTGCAGCCGTGAACGAAGGGTTCCTCAAAGCATCGCGTAACATCGACGGTCTGGATATCCTGCCGACGATGGGTGCAAACGTCTATGACATCCTGAAGCGTGACACCCTGGTGATCACCAAGGCGGGTGTCGAAGCACTGGAGGCTCGACTGAAATGAGCGCGAAGGCAGAACACTACGACGTGATCCGCAAGCCGATCATCACCGAGAAATCCACCATGGCGTCCGAAAACGGCGCAGTGGTGTTCGAAGTGGCGATCGACAGCAACAAACCCCAGATCAAAGAGGCGGTTGAAACCCTCTTTGGTGTGAAGGTCAAAGCGGTCAACACCACCATCACCAAGGGTAAGGTCAAGCGTTTCCGCGGCCAGATCGGCCGTCGCAAGGACGTCAAGAAAGCCTATGTAACCCTGGAAGAAGGCAACACCATCGACGTGTCCACCGGACTCTGAGATCTGTTCCTTTGAAAAGATCGAAGGCCCTCGCGAAAGCGGGGGTCTTTTTCGTTGATTGGTGTCGATCTCGTCAATTGAAAAGAACGTCAGGCATGTGTTGACGGAAAAGGAATCATCTTTAAGGGTATTTCCTCAGTAGGAAGAAATTGGAATTTTTTGAATGATTAAAACCAGTCATTACCGTCGCGCTGGTCTCGTACATGGCGATAGCATGTCGTTGGAGCAGGCCGTCGGCTTGTGTGTGGATGGATATCCGGCGGGCGCTCACCCAGTCTTTCCTTATGTTGGAGGGCTGGACTGTGTGGTGGCCTCACATAGTCAGATCCATGGCCGACAGCAAATTCACCTGGCCGTTTTTGAAGAGGGTGCTGGCGCTGCTGTAGTCGAAACCCTTGGCCAGGTACGCGTTGACGAAGAGCCTGCGCCGGAAGCGAAAGAATTTATCCGCTCACAGGTGTTCTTGATTTGTTCCGGAAATGACGTTATCTTTTCCACGCACAACTCTCCTCTGCGCGATAGTAGAATAAGTCTTCTGCTGAACTCCATGATCAAGTCCTTCTCGGGTGCACAAAATGAGCCGCAGTTCCTTTTAGAGGCGGCATTGGATGAAGATCGGTATAGGGAGGTTATGGATGAGGGGATCGGCGAAATAGATCTCGGGATCAGTGGTTTTCGTCAGACTTTGGAGCATGCAGTCAACGGTGGAGCGGTTCAGCAAGATGGATTGATGGATGTTATCTCGTCACTGTGGAAGAAGGTGCCGAGCGAGGCTGAGCTCGAAGCAGCGACGAAAATTTCTGGGCGTTTCGTCCTTCGTCCTGGTTCTGACTGGAAAGATGTAAATGTTAAATCTGTTATGACTGGGATGGCGATGGAGCTATTGGATGAGGGAAGTGATGATGGTTTTGCCATTGTTACCAAAAATGGCTTGAGAATTACGGGCAACTCTGTTCGTCTAAAAGATGATTTTCGGGTGGATGGAAATCGACAAGTGGTTGATCGCGGTCAGATGTTCAACGGCCTTCACAGTGCCATTGAGAAATTTGATCAAATGGGTGTTCTTGGTGATGAGATAGTGATAGAGTGATATGAGTGTCGATCTTCGAAAGTTACCCTTCTTAGCTGGTTTGCTAGGATTGCCGACGCTCGCGGTGTATTTGGGTGCCGGGGAGGCTTTAAGGGTGTCTGTAAAACCGGCTGAATACATTGGCCTGATCTATTCGATCCTAGCGGCTTCCCTGTTTGCTACAGTTTCTATTTTAGGCGACCCTAGTAACCTCGTTCGTGGCGGGTGGAGGACTGCTTGGGAACAGGCGAAGGGGGTCCAGTTTCGTCTGATGCGGCTCACGTATCTTTTCTTGCTGTATATGCTGGTTCTTCTTCTGCTAGTCCTGTCGGAAGTCATTGAGGCCAAAATGTTAACGGACTTCTATTGGGTTCACAGTGTTTTCGCGTGGCTGTCAATCGCTGCGTTTTTGTTGTCTATGTGGCTTCCATTTGAGATCAAGAACATTCAGATCTCACGCCTAGAGCAAGAGATCCGAAACAGGAGAACCGGCGGCACCGGACAGGCGTAAGTAGACTAGTCCTCCTTATTCTCGGCAGTGCACTAAGAGCCACTAGACAGCCTTCCACATCACTGCTACATGGCTCCAATCCTGAAGGCCTCGGATTCGTCCGGGGCTGTTACTTTTGTCGGGATGCTGACGAACCTGGGACCTTCGGGGCCCTCTACATCGGTCACCTGAACCGCCGCACGCGGCACATCAGGGGGCTTTAACATAGCGGTGCCAAAGACAAGAACCTAAGGCACTGCACGCTAAACGGAAGACAGAAAGCATGGCACTTAAGTCGTATAAACCGACGACGCCGGGCCAGCGTGGGCTGGTTCTGATCGACCGTTCGGAGCTTTGGAAAGGGCGTCCGGTCAAGTCTCTCACTGAGGGTCTGACCAAATCGGGCGGCCGGAACAACACCGGACGGATCACTTCTCGCCGCCGTGGTGGTGGCGCAAAGCGTCTTTACCGGATCGTTGACTTCAAACGGAATAAATTTGATGTCGCCGCGACCGTCGAGCGCATTGAATATGACCCCAACCGTACTGCCTTCATCGCACTGGTGAAGTACGAAGACGGCGAGCAGGCCTATATCCTCGCTCCGCAGCGTCTGGCAGTGGGTGACAAGGTCATCGCCTCCGCGAAGGCAGACATCAAGCCGGGCAACGCGATGCCGTTCTCGGGCATGCCGATCGGTACCATCGTTCACAACATCGAAATGAAGCCCGGCAAAGGCGGCCAGATCGCCCGTGCAGCCGGTACTTACGCTCAGTTCGTTGGTCGTGATGGTGGCTACGCTCAGATCCGCCTGTCCTCGGGCGAACTGCGCATGGTCCGTCAGGAATGCATGGCCACCGTTGGTGCCGTCAGCAACCCTGACAACAGCAACCAGAACTACGGTAAAGCTGGCCGTATGCGCCACAAGGGCAAGCGTCCCTCGGTCCGTGGTGTCGTTATGAACCCGATCGACCACCCGCACGGTGGTGGTGAAGGCCGGACTTCGGGTGGTCGTCACCCGGTGACCCCGTGGGGTAAGCCGACCAAGGGTAAGCGCACCCGCAACAAAAACAAAGCGTCGCAAAAGCTGATCATCCGCTCGCGTCACGCCAAGAAGAAGGGACGTTAATCTATGTCTCGCTCTGTATGGAAAGGTCCTTTCGTCGACAGCTATGTGCTTAAGAAAGCCGAAGCTGCGCGTGAATCGGGCCGCAATGAAGTGATCAAGATCTGGTCGCGTCGTTCCACCATTCTGCCCCAGTTCGTGGGTCTGACGTTTGGTGTGTACAACGGCAAGAAACACATCCCTGTCAACGTCTCGGAAGACATGATCGGTCAGAAGTTCGGTGAATATTCGCCGACCCGGACCTATTATGGTCATGCTGCGGACAAGAAAGCGAAGCGGAAGTAAGTCATGGGCAAGGTACAAAATCCCCGCCGCGTGGCCGACAACGAAGCAATGGCGAAAACCCGCATGCTTCGGACCAGCCCGCAGAAACTGAACCTGGTGGCTCAGATGATCCGTGGCAAGAAAGTGGACAAGGCTCTGACCGACCTCACTTTCTCCAACAAACGGATCGCGCAGGACGTGAAGAAATGCCTTCAGTCCGCCATCGCGAACGCCGAGAACAACCACAACCTGGACGTCGATGAACTGATCGTCGCCGAGGCATGGGTTGGCAAGAACATGACCATGAAACGCGGTCGCCCGCGGGCCCGTGGTCGTTTCGGCAAGATCCTGAAGCCGTTCGCTGAGATCACCATCAAGGTGCGTCAAGTTGAGGAGCAAGCCTAATGGGACATAAAGTCAATCCGGTCGGCATGCGCCTGCAGGTGAACCGCACCTGGGACAGCCGTTGGTACGCCGACACCAAGGACTACGGTGATCTTCTGCTGGAAGATCTGAAACTGCGTGAGTTCATCAAGGCAGAGTGCAAGCAGGCCGGTGTGGCCCGCGTGATCATCGAACGCCCCCACAAGAAGTGCCGTGTGACCATTCACACCGCGCGCCCGGGCGTGATCATCGGCAAAAAAGGCGCCGATATCGAGGTCCTGCGCAAGAAGCTGGCAGCGATGACCGACTCGGAACTGCACCTCAACATCGTTGAAGTGCGTAAGCCCGAGCTGGACGCACAGCTGGTTGGCGAGTCCATCGCCCAGCAGCTGGAGCGTCGTGTGTCCTTTCGTCGCGCGATGAAGCGTGCCGTTCAGAACGCAATGCGCATGGGCGCCCTGGGTATCCGGGTGAACGTCGCGGGTCGTCTGGGTGGTGCTGAAATCGCTCGTACCGAATGGTACCGTGAAGGTCGTGTGCCGCTGCACACCCTGCGCGCCGACATCGATTACGCTCACTCCGAAGCCATGACCCCCTACGGGATCATCGGGATCAAGGTCTGGATCTTCAAAGGCGAGATCATGGAGCATGACCCGCAGGCGCGTGATCGTAAGTCTCAGGAAATCCAGGACGGCCCTGCACCCCGTGGTGCTGGTGGCGGTCGTCGCTAAGGAGGGGATGAGATGCTTCAACCAAAGCGTACGAAATTCCGCAAAATGCACAAAGGCCGGATTTCCGGTCTCGCCAAAGGTGGTTCTGACCTGAACTTCGGCACCTACGGTCTCAAGGCTCTGCAGCCCGAGCGCGTAACCGCCCGTCAGATCGAAGCTGCACGTCGTGCCATGACCCGTCACATGAAACGTCAGGGTCGTGTCTGGATCCGGATCTTCCCGGATACCCCGGTGACCTCCAAGCCCGTCGAAGTTCGTATGGGTAAAGGTAAAGGTTCCGTCGACTACTGGGCATGCAAAGTGAAGCCCGGTCGCGTGATGTTCGAAATCGATGGCGTCAATGACGACATCGCCCGCGAGGCTCTGCGCCTTGCTGCGATGAAGCTGCCGATCAAGACCCGCGTCGTGGTTCGCGAAGACTGGTAAGCCCAGGTTCTTTGGAAAATCAGAAACCCCCGCCGAGAAATCGGCGGGGGTTTTTCTTTGTGGTCACTCCCGGAAAATCCGTCTGCCTTCCTGGGGCGAACGGCAGTATGGCGTGGGGGCTGCGTAGTGTCGGGAAGGCAGTAAATGGCCGGCTCGGCGGAGTGCAGAGCGGGCCATCGTTTTGCGCGCGGGCGTCAGTCCAGGGGCGGCACGCCGGAGCTCCCGGTCTATGCGGCCCAGTCGTTTTCCGCAGCGGCAGGGGCAGAACCATGCTGCGCAGGGCTGCCTTTCAGGCGGAAGCCCGAGATCGCCTCGAACAGGCGGTGGGCCTCCTGTTGCAGCAGCTGACCTGCAGCGGATGTTTGCTCCAGCATTGCCGCACTTTTTTGCGAATCTTTGTCGAGCGAGTCGACGGCGACATTGACTTCAGTCAGCCCGTTGGACTGCTCTACCGTATTGTCGGCAATCGTATTCATGCGCTCGACGACCTGGATGATGGTCTGCACGATCTTTGCAAGGGACTCGCCAGTCTCGTCGACCAGCTTCACGCCGACGGTAACCTCGCCCCGGCTGGTGTTGATCAGGTTGTTGATTTCCTGAGCTGCATCCGATGAGCGCTGTGCCAGGGCCCGGACTTCAGAGGCAACCACGGCAAAGCCGCGTCCGGCTTCTCCGGCGCGGGCGGCCTCGACCCCGGCGTTCAGCGCCAGCAGGTTGGTCTGGAATGCGACATCGTCGATCATGTCGGTGATCTTGGAAATCGCATCCGAGGAGTCCTTGATCCGTTGCATGGCTGTGACGGTCTGTTCTGCGATCGAGCGGGTGCCCTCTGCATTGTTCTGCGCATTGTCGACCAGCGATTTGGCGTCCTGCGCGCTGGAGGCCGTGTCACGCACCGTGTCGCTGACGGTCTGCAGCGCGGCGGCGGTTTCTTCCAGCGCGGCGGCTGAGGTTTCGCCGCGCCGCGAGGCATCGTTCATGGCGGATGAAATCTCGTTGGCGGTGTTGTTCAGCATTTCACTGCTGCCGGTCAGTTGCCGGATCATGCCATCAAGGCTGTTGGTCAGGTGGTCAATCGCATCAGAGATTTCCCGGAACACGCCCTTTTGCCCCGGTTGCATCGCCTGGTTCAAGTCACCGGTTGAAAGACCGCCGATCACCTCTTGAACGTCCTTCAATCCCTTTTCGGCGACGGTGCCAATGGCGTTCACTCCGTTACCCAGTTCTGCGAACATGCCGCTGCTACCAGCGGTATCGACCCGTTTGGAAAAGTCACCTTCGGCGCAGGCGTCGATGACGCGGGCGATGTCCTTGGTCATACGGTGCTTGATCTCTTCGTCCTTGCGGAAGTCACCAACCGCCTCGGCGATTGCCGAGATTTCTCGGATAGGGGTCACGGGCAGTGCAGGGGTGAAATCGTTTTCCCGCATCTTTTTCAGAACCCTGTCAGTGCGTTTCAGGGGCCGGGAAATCCCGCGGGCCAGAAGCAGCGCGAGCACAATGAAAACAGCTGCGCCGCCCAGACCTGCGCGGGTCGAGTTACTGGCGGCCTGTTCGCTGATCGCGGCAGTGTCGGCAAGGATCTGCCTCATGACGATACGGGACTCTTTGTGCAGGGCTTCGACCAAAGGTTCTGCAGCTGCATAGGTCTCTGACATCTGTTTCCGGAGATCCTGTTCTTTCAGGGTCTCATCAACATAGGCCGCAAAAGACGTCTGATAGGTGTCCATCAGGTCCGATATCTGCTGAAACTGCGCGCGATCCGCGTAATAGCTTTCGGGAAAGGCGTGGAACTCATCGACACGTGCATTCAACCGATCCAGGTATTTCGGATCCTTGCGCATGATGAAGTCCTTCTCGTGTCGGCGCATCATCAGCATCTTGACCTGCATCTCGGGCTGTTCGAGGCCCTGCAACTCGGTCTCGACGTTCTTCACCGCAGTCCGCAGATTGCCCTGCAATCCGTCATTCTCATCAAGCCCCAGGCGGCGGTTGCTGTCCGCGAGGCTTAGAAAGGCTGCCCCATAAGCGGCGATCGCGGTTTCCAGTTCAGGCAGCGTGACAGCAGTAGATCGCAGCTCGGGGACCTGCGCGATATTTTGCTTCAGGCCGTCAAAGGTCGAGGCCAGTTGATCCATGATCGCGGCATGGCGCTTAGTGTACTTTTCGTCCTTGCGCAGTAGGAAATCCTTTTCAGCACGGCGGGCCGAAAGAAACTGCTGCTCCAGATCGACAAGAGACATGTCGACCGCTTCGATCTGCGCGGCCCGGACTTGCATGTCGTCGCGAACCTGATGGGTATAAAGAGAAATGCCCGCCAGGGTGAACATGATGCCGGCGGCCAGCACGATGATCGACAGGATGGCGAGATTGATGGATACTTTGAACTTCATGGTGGGGCACTCGGTAGATAGGGATGCTAGGTGACAACCGGAACTCAGGTCATACTGGGTCAGGGTAGCAGTGCCGCGCTAATATTGTGTTGCGCCCAGTGGCGGTCTGGGCATGGCAGGGTTGCCAGAGTGTCATGGCTGGCCGTGCCGATATATGTCCCGATGTGGCGGACGTTGTCCGGAGTGGGTTCCATTGCGCGGGGTGCAGCCAATTGGGACTCGCAAAAGTGCGCCGGGCGAGGATAAAAGGCAGCTATGGCACAGATCGACTCTCTCTTCGTTACCCGCCTCTACCGCGCTGCTTTGTCCGAACACGGACCGAGCATCGACGCAGGCGAACTTGAAAACTCTTGCCTTGTCATCGCCGGTGATGATGAAGCTGGACAGGACTGGTGCGAGGAGAACGGCTATCCCGGCTATACCTCCTATGCCTCGCTAACGGATCTGCCCTGGCGGTTCCCGATCTTCGCCGATCTGGTGAAATCGCTGGATGCCCATGTGGCGGCTTTTGCTGAGGACCTTGAACTGGATCTGGATGATCGCGCGCTGGTGCTGGAGGATCTCTGGATCAACATCCTGCCCGAGGGCGGTACACACGCCAGCCATATCCACCCGCATTCGGTAATCTCCGGCACCACGTATGTGTCGATGCCCGAAGGCGCTAGCGCCCTGAAGCTGGAAGACCCGCGCCATGCGATGATGATGGCCCACCCCCCGCGCCGCAAGGACTGCCGCCAGGAGCTGAAGACCTTTGTCTACCAGTCCCCCAAGGTGGGCGATGTGCTCTTGTGGGAAAGCTTCATCCGCCACGAGGTGCCGCTGAACATGGCCGAGGAAGAGCGGATTTCGGTGAGCTTCAACTATAAGTGGGAGTGAGCGCCGTCTTGGAAATGATCCGGGGGATCATTTCAGGCGCGAACGGGCGGAGCCCTCGAGCCCTTTGGTTGCTTGAGATTTGCGCAACATGAGGGTTGCGCCTGACCCTGGGTGGGCGTGAAGCGCCCTCCCGTGGGGAGGGTCGGGCGCGGCCCGAGCTTTCAGCCCGTTCCAGACCTGCCGAAATAAGCAGTAAAGAAACCATATCGTGGGTGTGTGTTTTTGCGAGTGAGAATTGTCGAATGGCCAAGGCGTCGTAGGTTTGGCGCAAACCCCAATCTTTCCCTTGCCCCCAACCACCAACTCTCCTATATGAACCCATCACCGCGCTCAGTGATGAGTCGCGGTGATCCATTTTCTGTGCCCTGAACTCTTCGGGCGCGGGCTACATAACCCACCAGACGTAAGGGTGACCCATCAAAAGGGGCCCTCTGGTGCCAAGGAAAAGGAACAAAGGCGATGAACGCCAATGATCTGCGCGAAAAGACCGTGGACGAACTCCGCGATCTGCTTGCATCCATGAAAAAAGAGAGCTTCAACCTGCGCTTTCAGCAGGCAACCGGTCAGCTGGAAAACACCGCTGCAGTGCGCAACGCGCGCCGTAACGCAGCCCGTGTTAAAACCATCCTGAACGAAAAAGCCGCTGCGGCAGCTGAATAAGGAGCCTCTGAGATGCCCAAACGTATCCTGCAAGGCGTTGTGACCAGCGACGCAAACGCACAAACCGTTACCGTTTCCGTCGAGCGCCGCTTTACGCATCCGGTTCTGAAGAAAACCATCCGTAAGTCCAAGAAGTATCGGGCTCACGATGAAAAGAACGCTTTCAAGGTCGGCGACACCGTACGCATCATCGAATGCGCGCCGAAATCGAAAACGAAACGCTGGGAAGTTCTGGAAGCCTAAGAGCCTCACTTGAGGCTCCTGGCGACTAGGCTTTTTAGCACAGTCGAAACCCTGGGGGATCACAGCACGCATCGCTGCCCCAAAGGTCGGGAGAAACCACATGATCCAGATGCAAACAAATCTGGATGTTGCTGACAACTCCGGCGCTCGCCGAGTTCAGTGCATCAAGGTTCTGGGTGGTTCCAAGCGTAAATACGCATCCGTTGGCGACATCATCGTCGTCTCGGTCAAGGAAGCCATCCCGCGCGGTCGCGTAAAGAAAGGTGACGTCCGTAAGGCCGTCGTCGTACGTACCGCCAAAGAAGTTCGCCGCGAAGACGGTACCGCGATCCGTTTCGATCGCAACGCTGCCGTTATCCTGAACAACAACAACGAGCCGGTCGGTACCCGTATCTTTGGCCCGGTTGTTCGTGAGCTGCGCGCGAAGAACTTCATGAAAATTATCTCGCTTGCTCCGGAGGTGCTGTAATCATGGCTGCTAAACTCCGCAAAGGCGACAAGGTCGTCGTGCTGGCCGGTAAGGACAAGGGCAAAGAAGGCACCATCGCCTCCGTTGACCCCAAAGCCGGTAAAGCCGTTGTTGACGGCGTGAACATGGCGATCCGCCACACCCGTCAGTCCCAGACTGCACAGGGCGGCCGCCTGCCCAAGGCACTGCCGATCGACCTGTCGAACCTGGCTCTGCTGGACGCAAACGGCAAAGCAACCCGCGTTGGCTTCCGCATGGAAGGCGACAAGAAAGTGCGTTTTGCCAAGACCACGGGGGACGTGATCGATGCTTGATTCCGCTAACTACACCCCGCGTCTGAAGGATCTCTACAAGGACACCATCCGTGGCGCCCTGAAAGAGGAATTCGGCTACAAGAACGAGATGATGATCCCCAAGCTGGACAAGATCGTTCTGAACATCGGCTGTGGTCGTGCTGCCGTCAAAGACAGCAAGAAAGCCAAGTCGGCCCAGGCTGACCTGACCGCAATCGCGGGCCAGAAAGCTCTGACCACTGTGGCCAAGAACTCCATCGCCGGCTTCCGCGTTCGCGAAGGCATGCCGATGGGCGCCAAGGTGACCCTGCGCGGCGAACGGATGTACGAATTCCTGGACCGCCTGATCACCATCGCAATGCCTCGTATCCGTGACTTCCGCGGCGTATCGGGTAACTCGTTCGACGGTCGTGGCAACTACGCCATGGGCCTGAAAGAGCACATGGTGTTCCCGGAAATCGATTTCGATAAGATCGATGAGCCCTGGGGCATGGACATTGTGATTGCCACCACCGCGAAAACCGACGCGGAAGCAAAGGCGCTGTTGAAAGCTTTCAACATGCCCTTCAACAGCTAAGCGCGGGAAGGAAGAGACATGGCTAAGAAAAGCATGATCGAACGCGAAAAGAAGCGCGAGCGCCTGGTGGCACAATATGCCGCAAAGCGCGCCGAGCTGAAAGAAATCGCGAATGACGAAAACCGCCCGATGGAAGAGCGTTTCAAAGCGCGTCTGAAACTGGCGAAACTGCCGCGCAACTCGTCGGCAACTCGTCTGCACAATCGCTGCCAGCTGACCGGCCGTCCTCACGCTTACTATCGTAAGCTGAAGATCAGCCGTATCGCTCTGCGGGAACTGGGCTCGAACGGCCAGATCCCCGGCATGGTGAAATCGAGCTGGTAAGGGAGAGACAGTTATGAACGATCCTATCGGCGATATGCTCACCCGTATCCGTAACTCTCAGCTGCGCGGTAAATCCACCGTCCTGACCCCGGCTTCCAAGCTGCGGGCATGGGTTCTGGATGTGCTGGCGGACGAGGGCTACATCCGCGGCTATGAGAAGACCACTGGTGAAAATGGCCATCCGGCTATCGAAATCAGCCTGAAATACTTCGATGGCGAACCTGTCATTCGTGAACTGAAGCGGGTTTCCAAACCCGGTCGTCGCGTTTACATGGGCGTCAATGACATCCCGTCGGTCCGTCAGGGCCTGGGCGTGTCGATTGTCTCCACCCCCAAGGGTGTGATGTCGGACGCAAACGCACGCGCAGCCAACGTCGGCGGCGAAGTGCTCTGCACCGTCTTCTAAGGAGGCTTACAGATGTCCCGTATTGGTAAAAAACCGGTCGCACTGCCCAGCGGCGTTTCCGCTTCGGTATCCGGCCAGACCGTAGAAGTGAAAGGCCCGAAAGGGACCCGTAGCTTCACCGCCACCGACGACGTCACCCTGTCCGTTGACGACAACGTTGTAATGGTCGAGCCGCGCGGCAAGTCCAAACGTGCCCGTCAGCAGTGGGGCATGTCCCGCACCATGGTCGCGAACCTCGTGACCGGCGTGACCACCGGCTTCAAAAAAGAGCTGGAGATCCAGGGTGTGGGTTACCGGGCGCAGGTTCAGGGCAACACCCTGAAACTGAACCTCGGCTACAGCCACGACGTCGACTTCGTTGCTCCGGAAGGTATCACCATTACCGCACCGAAGCAGACCGAAATCGTTGTGGAAGGTAACGACCAGCAGCAGGTGGGCGAAGTCGCGGCGAAAATCCGCGAATGGCGCCGTCCCGAGCCCTACAAAGGCAAAGGCATCCGCTACAAGGGTGAGTTTATCTTCCGCAAGGAAGGCAAGAAGAAGTAAGGACAAGCAAAATGGCAAACAGCAAACGTACCCTGTTTCTGAAGCGTCGCCTGCGCGTCCGGAACAAACTTCGCAAGGTCAACGCAGGCCGTGTACGCCTGTCCGTGCACCGCTCGAACAAGAACATCTCGGTTCAGCTGATCGACGATGTGCAGGGCAAGACCCTGGCAGCGGCCTCGACCCTGGAAAAAGATCTCGGCTTCGTTGGCAAGAACAACGTCGAAGCAGCCACCAAAGTGGGTTCGGTTATCGCCGAGCGCGCCAAGGCGGCAGGCGTCTCCGAGGCCTATTTCGATCGTGGCGGCTTCCTGTTCCACGGCAAGGTGAAGGCTCTGGCCGACGCTGCGCGTGAAGGTGGTCTGAAGATCTAAGACTTGCGGGCGGCGATTTCGCCGCCCCGATGATCCGGGAGGGAGCCTGCATGGGGTCCCTCACCAGGATTGAGATAACCGGCGCCCCGCCTGTTGGACGCGCCAGTCAGAAAGGAATGCCTCATGGCAGAACGTGAAAACCGCCGTGGCCGTGGCCGCCGCGAAGAAGAAACACCGGAATTTGCAGATCGCCTGGTTGCGATCAACCGCGTGTCGAAAACCGTTAAAGGCGGTAAGCGCTTCGGCTTTGCCGCGCTCGTCGTCGTAGGCGATCAGAAAGGCCGCGTCGGCTTTGGCAAGGGTAAGGCGAAAGAAGTGCCCGAGGCCATCCGCAAGGCGACCGAGCAGGCCAAGCGTCAGATGATCCGTGTGCCGCTGAAAGAAGGCCGCACCCTGCACCACGACATGAATGGTCGTCACGGTGCCGGCAAGGTCGTCATGCGCACCGCTCCGGAAGGTACCGGTATCATCGCCGGTGGTCCGATGCGTGCCGTGTTCGAAATGCTGGGCGTCAAGGACGTTGTGTCCAAGTCGATCGGCTCGCAGAACCCCTACAACATGATCCGCGCAACCATCAACGGCCTGACCAAAGAGCAGAGCCCGCGTGCCGTTGCACAGCGTCGTGGCAAAAAGGTCGCCGACATCCTGCCCAAGCGGGACGAAGCACCGGCTGCCGAAGCCGCTGAAGCGTAAGGAGACGGACACATGGCTAAAACCATCGTTGTAAAGCAGATCGGCTCCCCGATCCGTCGCCCCGCCAAACAGCGTCAGACGCTGATCGGTCTGGGCCTCAACAAGATGCATAAAACCCGCGAGCTGGAAGACACTCCGGCCGTGCGTGGCATGATCAACAAGATTTCGCACATGGTCGAGATCGTTGAAGAAAAAGGCTAAGCCTTACCCGGCATAGTCTGACAAACGCCTCCGCATTGCGGGGGCGTTTTTAGTTTTAACGGTCTCTGCTGAAGTTTGCGAAAAGTGAAATGGCGCGGAGGCGTCAGGTCAGTCCGCGAGATCCGGCCAGAGGCTCGTGTCTAGGGCCTCAAGGAATTCAGCCAGTTCATCGGCCTGCGCACGCCAACTGCCAATGGATCTTTGGTGAACCGGCTGGCGGATCTGCGAGGCGCTCATCGTCAGGGTCGGTGCGCTGCTGCCTTCCGGCGCGGCCATTTCCGGTAACCATTCCAGCCCACAATAATCTGCAAGTGCGCGGCTGCCCGTCACCGGGTCTGCAACAAGGTCTTCGTAGTCGACAGTCAGGATCTGATCCGGGAATACGGTTTGCCAGTGCTGCATGAGACGCGCGTATAGGCCGACGCGCCACGCCAAGGCCGTCTGGTCGTAGGTGTAGGACAGAGCTGTACCTGTGAAATGCGATTTCCACATCGACAAGGCCACGTCACGCGGGTCGCGCCGCACGTGTACGATCTTGCAATGAGGATAGGCCGTTTTGAGAAACCCGATATAGCGGTAGTTTTCCGGCATCTTGTCGACATAGGCGCGCGTATCGTCAGGGCAGGGGGGCAGCCGCGCTGCATCTTTATGGGCAAAGATGCGCGCCGCCCCGGCATCAAACGGAATGTCGCTGTTCACAAAGGCCTGAACCAGAAACCCGGTTGCCGCGCGTTCGCCCATCGTTTCCACATTTGGCAGGCGGCTCAGCATTGCCTCGACCAGCGAGGTGCCGGAGCGGGGTAGGCCGAGGACATAGATGGGATATGGTCCGTCGGGTTTGTCGGTCGGAGAGGGAGTGATGTCCGGAAAGCGGCTCAGGATGCGCTCAGTCTGCCGGGTGTCCTCCTCTGCGTCATAGGGCATTTGTTTTGCAAGGATACCGTTTGCACGCTCGCGCGCCTTGGCGGCGGCCTGCCGGTCGCCCATGGCATCTTCGATCCGGGACAAGGCAAACTGCAGTTCGGCAGCTTCGACCGAGCCTGAGCGGAGTTTGCCGAGCGCCTTTTTTGCGGGGCCGACCAGGGTTTTCATCTCGTCCCTGTCGAGCAACAGCGACAATTGTTCAAACGCCTGTGTCTGCGCGGGGTGCAGGGCCAGGACAGCCCGGAATTGTTCTTTGGCCTCTTCGAACCGTCCGGCCTCGATGAATGAGGTTCCGAGCCGGAGCCGGGCACCAATGTGCTCGGGCGCGAGCTGTACGGCACGTTCAACCATCTCGTGGCCTTCGGCGTGTCTGTTCTGGCGGGCCAGCGGGAGGCTGATATTGACGAGGGTCTCCACGTTGTTGGGATCGAGCGCTAGCGCCGCTTCGTAGGCCGCGATCGCATCCGTCTCTTCGCCGAGGTTGGCAAGGATCAGGCCGCGCAGATTCTGGGCAGGCGCAAATGTCGGGCGCGAGGTCACCGCTTGATTTATCGCAACCTCTGCCGCGGTGAGATCGCCCAGGTGCACATGCGCCTGCGCCAGGAAAAAACAGGCGGTCGGGTCGCTGTCCCGCAGGGGTTCGACAATCTTGATAGCTTGCGCGTGGCGCCCTGCCAGAATCAGGGTCTGTGCCAGATTGTGCCGCGCGTCGATAAAGCCCGGATCAATCTTCATCGCGCGTTGAAACTGTGCGATCGCCTCGGGCAGCTTGTTCATGGCCGAAAGACAGATGCCAGCGATGTTAAACGGCTGTGGATCCCGCGGAGTCGTCTTTTGCAGGCGTTTTGCAATCTTCAGGGCCGGTTTGTAGGCGCCTGAGTTGAGATAAGAGGTAGCTATACCGAGGTCCCGACTCGCAATCATTCCGAAACCGCCTTGTTAAAAAACTGTTACAATTCGCTGCCCGCTATCACGATGTGCAAGCGCGAAGTGTGAAGCAGTTCACGTAATTCGGCGGATTTCTCGGGAGATTTGCGATTATCTGCATGGATGGGGGCAAAATCCCCATTATCGCCTGTTTTATAGCCATTCCGAAAACGCATAGCGGTCAAACGCTAGTGTCGGTTGTTAGGTCATGAAATGCGACCTATCTCCCCGGTGTCACAAAACAGACATGAACGACCAGCCGGGAAGGGATCCCGGTTTTGCCGAGATCAAGGACGACGATGATGGCCTATACAACTTCCGCTACCCCGACCTATTCCTTTGGCGCCCGCATCCGCGCCGCAGTTGCGAACTTCCGCACCACTCTGGCCCGCCGGTCCGAATACCGGCGCACCTATGCGGAACTGGAAAACCTGTCCAACCGCGAGCTGGCCGATATCGGCGTGCGCCGCTGCGATATCAGCAACATTGCCCGGCTGCACGCCTACGGTAACTGATCGGACACCATAGCCCGGCCTGACTTATTGCCTCCCCCGGACTGGCCGGGATCGAAAGACGCCTCTGCCCCGCGCAGGGGCGTTTTTAATTTGCATGGCGTCGCCTTGCGCGGGAAGCTTGGGGCGGACAGGGGGGGGGCGTACCCGGAGGCAGGGCTTGATATCGCCCGGCACAGCGTCTATACGCCCCCGGTGGCAATCCAAGCCACAGAATCAACAATCAAGAAGAGCCGAGGTTGGCCCGCTTACGCTTCAGGGGTCACATCCGGCAAGGAGAAGCGATATGAAACTTCATGAACTGCGCGACAATCCCGGCGCCGCCAAGAAACGCACCCGTGTGGCCCGTGGCCCGGGTTCCGGCAAAGGTAAAATGGGTGGCCGTGGTATCAAAGGTCAGAAATCCCGTTCGGGTGTTTCGATCAATGGCTACGAAGGCGGCCAGATGCCCCTCTACCAACGTCTGCCTAAGCGTGGCTTCACCAAGCCGAACCGCAAGACTTTCGCTGTTGTGAACCTGGGCCTGATCCAGAAGTTCATCGACGCGGGCAAGCTGGACGCGGCAACCATCACCGAAGATTCGCTGGTCGAATCGGGCCTGCTGCGCCGCAAAAAAGACGGTGTGCGGATCCTGGCCAAAGGCGATTTCTCGGCCAAATCCAACATCACCGTGACCGGCGCGTCCAAATCTGCCATCGCGGCAGTTGAAAAAGCGGGCGGCACCCTGACCGTGGCGACAGCAGCTGCTGCTGAGTAACGGCTTGTGAGCGGCGTCGATGCCGCTTACATAGGTCACAGTTTTTCCATACGCCGCCCGAGCCGGAAAACGGTTCCGGGCGGCGTTTTCGCAAAAAGAGACCCATTTCATGGTATCAGCAGCAGAACAAATGGCGGCGAACACCAGCTGGTCCGCGCTCGGCAAGGCCAAGGATCTGCGCAACCGCATCCTGTTCACCCTCGGCCTATTGATCGTCTACCGTCTTGGCACATTCATTCCGGTCCCGGGCATTGATGCCTCGGCACTGCGCGAATTTATGGAGTCGGCGGGGCAGGGCATCGGCGGCATGGTGTCGATGTTTACCGGCGGTGCGCTTGGACGGATGGGCATTTTTGCCCTCGGGATCATGCCTTACATCTCGGCATCGATCATCGTTCAGCTGCTCACCTCCATGGTTCCGGCGCTGGAACAGCTGAAAAAAGAAGGCGATCAGGGCCGCAAGAAAATCAACCAGTACACCCGTTACGGCACCGTCGCGCTGGCAACGGCGCAGGCCTACGGTCTGGCGGTGTCGCTGGAGTCCGGCGATCTTGCGACCGACCCTGGCATGTACTTCCGGTTGGCCTGCATGATTACCCTGGTGGGCGGCACCATGTTCCTGATGTGGCTGGGCGAGCAGATCACCCAGCGGGGCATCGGTAACGGTATCTCTCTGATCATCTTTGTCGGCATCATCGCCGAGGTTCCCGCAGCCATCGCGCAGTTCTTTGCCTCCGGCCGCTCCGGCGCCATCAGCCCGGCGGTTCTGATCGGCGTGATCGTGATGGTTGTCGCGGTAATCATGTTCGTGGTCTTCATGGAACGCGCCCTGCGCAAGATTCACATTCAATACCCCCGCCGTCAGGTGGGCATGAAGGTCTATGATGGCGGCTCGTCGCACCTGCCGGTCAAGGTGAACCCGGCGGGCGTGATCCCGGCGATCTTCGCCTCCTCGCTGCTGCTGCTGCCGACCACCATCTCCACCTTCTCGGCGGGTTCGGCCTCTGGTCCGGTGATGTCCTGGCTGCTGGCCAACTTCGGTCCCGGTCAGCCGCTGTACCTCTTGTTCTTCGTGTCGATGATCGTGTTCTTCGCGTATTTCTACACCTTCAACGTCTCCTTCAAACCTGATGAAGTGGCGACGAACCTGAAGAACCAGAACGGTTTTGTCCCTGGCATCCGTCCCGGCAAGAAGACTGCTGAATACATCGAGTATGTTGTGAACCGTGTTCTTGTTCTGGGCTCGGCCTATCTGGCGGCTGTCTGCCTGCTGCCGGAAATCCTGCGCGGTCAGTTCGCCATTCCGGTCTACTTTGGCGGCACCTCGGTTCTGATTGTTGTTTCGGTCACCATGGACACGATCCAGCAAGCGCAAAGCCATCTGTTGGCGCACCAGTACGAAGGTCTGATCGAGAAAAGCCAGCTGCGTGGCCGCAGCAAGAAACGCACAAAACGGGGGCCCGCTCGTCGATGAATATTATTCTTTTGGGCCCGCCGGGCGCGGGTAAGGGCACGCAGGCCCGTCATCTGGTCGAAACCCGTGGCATGGTGCAGCTCAGCACTGGCGACATGCTGCGCGATGCGCAGGCCAGCGGCAGCGAGATGGGCAAGAAGGTAGCCGAGGTCATCGCCCGCGGTGAGCTGGTCACGGATGAGATCGTAATTGGTCTGATCCGCGAAAAGATCGCCGAAGGCGCCGAGGGTGGTTTCATCTTTGACGGATTCCCGCGCACACTGGGGCAGGCAGATGCCCTGACCGACCTGTTGGCCGAGATGGGGCAGAGTCTGGACGCCGTTGTTGAAATGGCGGTGGACGATGCAGCGCTGGTGGCGCGGATCACCGGCCGGTCGACCTGCGGCGATTGTGGTGAAGTCTACCACGATGAAACCAAACCCTGGCCCGCCGATGGCAAATGCGCCAACTGCGGCAGCAGCAACATCAAGCGGCGCGCGGACGACAATGAGGAAAGCCTCAAGACCCGTCTGATGGAATACTACAAGAAAACCTCGCCGCTGATCGGCTACTATTATGCCAAGGGCAAGCTGAACAAGATCGACGGTCTGGCATCCATCGACGAGGTTCAGGCCTCTATCGCCAAGGTCCTCGGCTGAATTGAAATGTCAGCACAGAATGAAAAAAGAGCCGGGCATGTCCCGGCTCTTTTCGTTTTGGAAAGGCGAACAGGGGAGGGTGGGCGGATCTTGTAAAAGGACCTTGCCAATGACGACACCCACCCGTTCCATGATCACCGCCGCGGCTGTTCTCTGTATGGCGACGACGTCCCCCGGACTTGCCGAACGTTATTTCGTCAATGATCCCGCCGCCTGCCCGACAAACGCGGAGGAGCAGGACCAGCTGATGGATTTTGCCAATGACGGTGGGCTGATCCTGGAAGAGGACGGTTTCAGCTCAATGGAGTATTTCTGCAGTTTCGAGCCGGATCTGCAGTATCATTGGGACGGCTATCAGGTCACGACCCATGTGGGGCATTGCCAGACGCCCGGGCCGGTTTTCATGCCAACCTTGTTTACCTTCGTGATGACCGAAGAAGCCCCGGGAGAGATCGCCTTGTTCGACAGCAACGAATACACGACGCGGTTTTATTCCTGCACCGATTAACGTCGTCCGGGCAGGATGCAGGCGATGTGGAAGGATGTTGCCCCTGGGCCCATAAACTTTGACGTTTCCGCCGGGCGCTGGGTTGACGACATGCGGAATTCTCAATAGGGAAGCCCATCCCTCTTGGGAATCAATCCAGGCGGCCCGATTCCGTGCCGCGTGAGTACCTCGATACATTATCTGATGAAAAGCCTCTCGGGGCGTCATCAGGTGTTGTGAAAAAAGGTTCTGGAGTTACGGAACCGCAACGAAAAGGAAAGTGACACGTGGCACGTATTGCCGGCGTAAACATCCCGACTGCCAAACGGGTCCCCATCGCCCTCACCTATATCACCGGAATCGGCAACACTTCGGCGAAAGCCATCTGTGAAGCCGTTGGCATCGACGCAACTCGTCGCGTCAACGAGCTGTCCGACTCCGAAGTTCTGGCCATCCGTGAGCACATCGACGCAAACTACACCGTTGAAGGTGACCTGCGTCGCGAAGTGACCATGAACATCAAGCGTCTGATGGACCTGGGTAGCTACCGTGGCCTGCGCCACCGTCGTAACCTGCCCGTTCGCGGTCAGCGGACCCACACCAACGCTCGCACCCGCAAAGGCCCCGCAAAGGCCATCGCTGGTAAGAAGAAGTAAGGGAGGGTTTGATCAATGGCACGCGATAAATCCCGCACGAAGCGTAAAGAGCGCAAGAACATCGCCACCGGCGTTGCACATGTGAACTCTTCGTTCAACAACACCAAAATCCTGATCTCTGACGTTCAGGGTAACGCGATTTCCTGGTCCTCCGCTGGCACCATGGGCTTCAAGGGCTCCCGTAAGTCCACGCCCTATGCGGCGCAGATGGCTGCAGAAGATGCAGGCAAAAAAGCTCAGGATCACGGTGTTAAAACCCTCGAAGTCGAAGTTCAGGGCCCCGGTTCGGGTCGTGAATCCGCACTGCGCGCCCTGGCCGCAATCGGGTTCAACATCACCTCGATCCGCGACGTGACCCCGATCGCGCACAACGGCTGCCGCCCGCCAAAGCGCCGCCGCGTCTAATTATTTACGACTTTCGCTGGGGCCCCGCTTGATTTGTCGGGCCCCAGTACGTCATTTTAAACCTCGGGCGTCTGCACCTTCGGACATGGGGTACGGACAGGAATGGAGGGACTGCATGATCCATAAAAATTGGGCAGAACTGATCAAGCCGACACAGCTTGACGTGAAGCCGGGCAATGACCCCGCACGGCAGGCAACCATCGTTGCAGAGCCGCTTGAGCGTGGTTTTGGTCTGACACTGGGCAACGCACTGCGCCGCGTCCTGATGAGCTCGCTGCAAGGCGCAGCCATCACCAGCGTTCAGATCGACAATGTTCTGCACGAATTCTCCAGCGTCGCTGGCGTTCGCGAAGATGTCACCGACATCATCCTGAACCTCAAAGGTGTGTCGCTGCGCATGGAAGTCGAAGGCCCCAAGCGCCTGTCGATCAATGCCAAAGGCCCCGCAGTTGTCACCGCTGGTGATATCTCGGAAAGCGCCGGTATCGAAGTTCTGAACCGTGACCACGTGATCTGCCACCTCGACGATGGTGCGGATCTGTTCATGGAACTGACCGTCAACACCGGTAAAGGCTACGTTTCGGCAGAGAAGAACAAACCGGAAGACGCACCCATCGGTCTGATCCCGATCGATGCGATCTACTCGCCGGTGAAAAAGGTCTCCTACGACGTTCAGCCGACCCGTGAAGGTCAGGTTCTGGACTATGACAAGCTGACCATGAAGGTTGAAACCGATGGTTCCGTGACGCCGGACGACGCCGTGGCCTATGCTGCGCGCATCCTGCAGGACCAACTGTCGATCTTCGTCAACTTCGACGAGCCGGAATCGGCTGGCCGCCAGGACGAGGACGATGGTCTCGAGTTCAACCCGCTTCTGCTGAAGAAAGTGGACGAGCTGGAACTGTCGGTGCGTTCGGCAAACTGCCTGAAGAACGACAACATCGTTTACATCGGCGATCTGATCCAGAAGACCGAAGCAGAGATGCTGCGTACGCCGAACTTCGGCCGCAAGTCGCTGAACGAGATCAAAGAAGTGCTGTCGGGCATGGGCCTGCATCTTGGCATGGATGTCGAGGACTGGCCGCCGGACAACATCGAAGATCTGGCCAAGAAATTCGAAGATTCGTTCTGAGAATAAGGGGAGGGCGCAAGTCCTCCCCAACTACAAATGCCCACGCTGGTGGGGACAATCAGGGCAAACCCGCCCCAAGGAGAGCAGCTGACACGCATCGGCTGACAGACAAAGCAAAACCTTTAGAAGGAACTAGAAAATGCGTCACGCACGTGGATATCGCCGCCTGAACCGCACCCATGAGCACCGCAAGGCTCTGTTTGCAAACATGGCTGGCTCGCTCATCGAGCATGAGCAGATCAAAACCACTCTGCCCAAGGCAAAAGAACTGCGTCCGATCATTGAAAAACTGATCACACTGGCGAAAAAAGGCGACCTGCACTCCCGCCGGAACGCCGCCTCGCGTCTGAAGGAAGACCAGTATGTGTCGAAACTGTTCGACGTTCTGGGCCCGCGCTACAAGGATCGTCAGGGCGGTTACGTCCGTATCCTGAAAGCCGGCTTCCGTTATGGCGACATGGCGCCGATGGCGATCATCGAATTCGTTGATCGCGACGTAAATGCCAAGGGCGCTGCCGACAAGGCGCGCGTTGCCGAAGCCGAAGCGGCTGCCGACGACGAATAATAAATTACAGGCCACAATGGTCTGTCATTCTGGCCCCTGCAGCTGTGCCTGCAGGGGCTTTTTCATTTCTGTCCTCGCGTGCCGGTCCGGCAGGGGACCGCGACTGGCGCCGTTGCTGCGCTTGCATTCCGCTGCCAGCCTCCGCATATCCTGTTCTGACCGAGGAATGGAGGCGATATGATCCGCGCTGTTTTGACCGCTCTGATGCTGGCTCTTGCTTTGGGGACGCAGGCCCCCGCCGAAACGCGGGTGCCGCAGTCGCAGGCTGAGATTTCACTTGGGTTTGCGCCGCTTGTGAAACAGGCGGCCCCCGCAGTGGTCAATATCTACGCCAAGATCGTGACCGAGGCGCCGCAGGCATCGCCTTTTGCGGGCGATCCCTTCTTTGACGATTTCTTCCGCAGTTTTTCCAACCCTCGCCCCCGGGTGCAGAACTCATTGGGGTCAGGGGTGATCCTTGCCGAGGATGGCATCGTGGTGTCCAATTATCATGTTGTCGGCATGGCGACGGAAATCCGCGTGGTGACCACGGACCGGCGCGAGTATGAGGCCCGCGTGGTCCTCGCAGATCAGGCCAGCGATCTGGCGATCCTGCGGCTTGAGGATGCAGAGGGTCTGCCGTTCCTCAATCTGCGCAACAGCGATCAGGTCGAGGTCGGCGAACTGGCATTAGCCATCGGCAATCCCTTTGGCGTGGGGCAGACCGTCAGTAGCGGCATCATCTCGGGGCTGGCGCGCACCGGTACCGGTACTGGCGAGGGGTTTGGTTACTACATCCAGACCGACGCGCCGATCAATCCCGGCAACTCCGGCGGCGCGCTGATCGACGTGAATGGCGATCTCATCGGGATCAACACACGGATCCTTAGCCGTTCGGGCGGATCCAACGGCATCGGCTTTGCCATTCCGGCCAATCTTGTGCGGGAGTTCCTGCATCAGGCCCGCGCGGGCGCGGAAAGCTTTCAGCGCCCCTGGGCTGGGATGACCGGGCAGCCGGTGGATGCGGATCTGGCGGCCTCGCTGGGGATGCCACGCCCTGAAGGCATGCTAATCTCCGAACTCCACCCCGAAAGCCCCTTTGCCAAGGCCGGGTTTGAGGTCGGTGACGTGGTGATCGAGGTGGACGGAGAGCCGGTAAATTCACCGTCCGAGATGGTGTTCCGCATGACCATTGCAGGTCTGGGCGGCAGCTCGGACGTGGCGCGCTGGCGCGGCGGTGAGAAAAAAGTGGTGCGGGTCGAGATGTACAGCGCCCCGGACAATCCTGCGGCCGACCCAGTGCAACTGGGCGAACGCAGCCCACTGCCCGGGCTGACGGTGGCGCGCATTAACCCGCGGCTCATCGTGGATTTGCAATTGCCGTTGACGGCCGAAGGTGTGGTGATCGCCGATCCGGGGCCTTATGGCGCACGGGCAGGGCTGCAGCGGGGCGATGTCTTGCTCGGGATCAATGGCGAGGCTGTCACGACGCCGCAGGATGTCGTTGATCTGATGGGCCGCACGCAGGGCTGGCTGGTTATCGACCTGTTGCGGCGCGGGCAGCGCGTCAGCCTGCGTTTCCGGCTCTGATCCATGGCAGATCTTTTTGACAGCGACGCGCCACAGCCCACGGGCGGCGAAGAACCGAACAGGCCGCTGGCGGACCGTCTGCGCCCGCGCTCCCTGTCCGAGGTGATCGGCCAGCAGCAGGTGCTGGGACCGGAGGCACCACTGGGTGTCATGCTGGCATCGGGATCACTGTCCTCTTTGGTGTTCTGGGGGCCGCCGGGGGTGGGGAAGACCACCATCGCGCGGCTTCTGGCTAAGGAAACCGATCTGCATTTCGTGCAGATCTCGGCCATCTTCACTGGCGTACCGGATCTGAAGAAGGTGTTCGAGGCGGCCAAGCACAGGCGCGCCAATGGACAGGGGACGCTGCTGTTCGTTGATGAGATCCACCGTTTCAACAAGGCGCAGCAGGACGGGTTCCTGCCCCATATGGAGGATGGCACCATCCTTCTGGTCGGGGCCACCACCGAAAACCCGAGTTTTGAGCTGAATGCCGCTCTGTTGTCGCGCTCGCAGGTGCTGGTGCTGGAACGCCTGCCGCTGACAGATCTGGAACTGCTGACCCAGCGCGCCGAGAAGGAACTCGGCCGGGCGCTGCCGCTGACCGGCGATGCGCGCGACGCCCTGCAGGAAATGGCGGATGGCGATGGGCGTGCGCTGCTCAATCTGATCGAACAGGTCTCTGCCTGGCGGGTTGAGGCGCCGCTCGGGCGCGAGGCGCTGGCGACCCGGCTGATGCGGCGGGCGGCGAAATACGACAAATCCGGCGAGGAGCATTACAACCTGATCTCGGCGCTGCACAAATCCGTGCGCGGCTCGGATCCCGATGCGGCGCTTTACTGGTATGCGCGCATGCTGGAGGGCGGCGAGGATCCGCGTTTTCTGGCCCGGCGGCTGACCCGGATGGCGGTCGAGGATATCGCGCTGGCGGACCCACAGGCGCAGGCTGTCTGTTTGCAAGCCTGGGAGACCTACGAACGGCTCGGTAGCCCGGAAGGGGAGCTGGCGCTGGCGCAGGCGGTGATCTACCTCGCACTCGCCCCAAAGACCAATGCGGGCTACATGGCCTACAAGGCCGCCCGGCGTCTGGCCAAGGAAACGGGCAGCACGCCGCCACCGAAACATATCATGAATGCCCCGACTAAGCTGATGACCGAACAGGGCTATGGCGCGGGCTACCAGTATGATCATGATGCCGAGGATGGCTTTTCCGGGCAGAACTATTTCCCCGAAGGCGTCAAACGCCCGGTTCTCTATCAGCCCGTCGAGCGCGGGTTTGAACGGGAATTGAAACGGCGGACCGAGTTCTTTGCCAAGCTGCGGCTACAGCGGAACAGTTGACCGGGTGACGGGCGGATCAGGTCAGGCGGTGACCTCGACCCAGGTGCCCATGCCCGCCGCGTGATGCGATAGCATATGGCAATGCAGCAGCCATTTGCCGGGGTTGTGGGCGTTGAATGCGACGGTCCGCGTCTCCCCGCGCATCATCAGCAGCGTATCGCGTAGGGGACCAAGCCTGCCGCCCGGCAGGACTTCGGCAAAATGCATGCCGTGCAGATGCATCGCATGGGGAAAGGCGGTGTCGTTGATCATGGTGAGTTTGACCGTCTCGCCAATGGACGCGCGCACAAGCGGGGCGTCCGGTCGCCCGACCACGCCATTCAGCGCCCAGAATTGACCCGCCTGCGCTAGCGAGCGCATGCCTTGCGTCTCCCCCTGCCACTCAGCGGCCCGCATGCCGCCCATGGCGCCGCCCTCCATGCGCAGGGTCGCACTGCGCGCATTGCCGAGGGTGATCGCATGGTCCGGGTTGGGTGGGAGCGGTGCGGGCATGTTGCGGGTGCTCTTGGTTCCGGCAGAGACCGGAAAGCTCGCCTGCGCGTAACCGCCATCGCGTTCGAACTGCACCAGAAAGGCATCCTCGCCCGCGTCGGCCGTCACATCGACGATCAGGTCGATCCGCTGTGCAGGCGCTAGCAGCAGTTGGTCGGGGATATCTTCTGGCGCTGTCAGAGGCATGCCGTCATAAGCCATGATCCAACCTGTCAGCCCCTGCAGCCCAAGGGCAAAGATCCGGGCATTGGCGCTGTTGATCAGCCGCAGGCGCAGCCGGTCGCCCTGCTGCACGGGGTAGCGCGCCTCGATCTGGCCGTTGGTCAGCATCACATTGCCCATGCGCCCGGCGTGGGACATGTCGTGGGGGTGGTCGAACACCGGGTCCACCGCCGCATCCTGCATGAGGCGGATGTCATCCAGCATTAGTACAAGATCCTGATCCACATCGGGGGCGTCGTGTTCGGCCACGATCAGTGGGCCCTGAATGCCGCGTTCCACCTGTTCTACCGACTGGGCGTGGGAATGGTACCAATAGGTCCCGGCATCCGGCAGGGCGAAATCATAGGTAAACTCTGCGCCCGGCGCGATGGGGTCCTGCGTCAGCCCCGGTACGCCGTCCATGGCGTTTTCGATGCGGATGCCGTGCCAGTGCATCGAGGTTTCTTGTGGCAGCCCGTTGTTGACTTGAACCTTCAGCCGGTCCCCTTGCCTGGCCTGCAGGGCCGGTCCCGGCATGCTGCTGTTCACCCCCCAAAGATCTGTCTTGCCGTATTGCGCGGGCGCGATCTGTTGCTGCAGGGGCGCCAGCGCAAGCTGAACCGGCGCCGCGGCCCAGCCACTGCGGGGCAAAAGCGGCAGCGCGGCAAGGCTGGCGAGAAAGGAACGGCGAGATGGCATAAGGGTCTCCTCCCAGTGGATGGCTGACAAACTAAGGGGGCGTGCAGGTCTGACAAGACATCCACCCACTGGAAGGTTGGCATGAATTTTGCGTTTGGCCGCCTTGCGCGTTGAAAACTTGACATCCGTGGCCCGCCGCGCGACAGACCGCGCATGTATCTCACCGTTCTATATGTCGCCCTCGGCGGCGCCCTTGGGGCCGCCTGCCGCTATCTGACCGGGCTTGGCGTGGTCCGACTGTTCGGCCATGGCGATTTTCCCTTGGCGATCATCACCGTCAACGTGATCGGTTCCTTCATCATGGGGGTCTTTGCTGTCACCGCCGCACACAAGGGGCTGACCCATCTCAGCCCCTTTGTGATGACTGGCATGCTGGGTGGCTTCACGACCTTCTCGGCCTTCTCGCTTGAGACGGCGAATATGATCGAACGGGGTGCAATGGGTCAGGCGGCTCTCTATATTGTGCTGTCTGTGGGACTGTCTGTTGGCGGTCTGTTTTTGGGCCTGATGGCCGCCAGAGGAGTTTTCGCATGAGCGGCGTTCAGACAATCACCGTCACCGAAGAGGATGCGGACCAGCGCGTGGACCGCTGGCTGCGGCGCCTTTTTCCGCATGTCAGCCAGGGCCGCATCGAGAAGATGTGCCGCAAGGGTGAGCTGCGCATCGACGGTGCCCGGGTCAAGGCCAGCACCCGTGTTGAGGCCGGGCAGTCCGTGCGCGTGCCGCCGCTGCCGTCGGCTGATCACCAGCCGATCACGCCGGAAAAGCGGCGGATCTCGGAAGCGGATGCCAAGATGATCCGCGACTGCGTGATCTACAAAGACGACGATGTCATCGTGCTGAACAAGCCGCACGGGCTGGCGGTGCAGGGGGGCAGTGGCACCACCAAACACGTGGATGGCCTGTCCGAGGCTCTGCGCTTTGGCTATGACGAAAAACCCCGACTGGTGCACCGGCTGGACAAGGATACCTCGGGCGTGCTGGTTCTGGCGCGCACCCGGGCAGCCGCGCAGGCGCTGACCGCCGCCTTCCGTCACCGCAACACGCGCAAGATCTACTGGGCCTTGGTTGCCGGCGTGCCGACGCCTTACCTGGGCGAAATCAAGGCCGGTCTTGTAAAGGCGGGCGGTCATGGCCGCAGCGGTGAAGGCGAAAAAATGATCGCGGTGCACCCTTCCGAGATCGACAGCACGCCAGGCGCCAAGCGGGCGCATACCTTTTATGCCACGCTCTACCGGGTGGCGGGGCGTGCGTCCTGGGTGGCGATGGAGCCGGTCACCGGCCGCACCCATCAGCTGCGCGCGCATATGGCCGAAATCGGCCATCCGATTGTCGGCGATGGCAAATACGGTGGCTCGGGTCAGGAAAACCTGGGCGACGGTTGGGGCGCACAACTGGGTGGCATCATCAGCAAGAAGCTGCATTTGCATTGCCGCCGGATGGCCTTTGAGCATCCTGTGACGAAAAAGCAGATTTCGGTCACCGCAGAGCTGCCCGAGCATATGAAAGACAGCTGGGATACCTTTGGCTGGACCGAGGATCTGGCGGCGGAGGATCCGTTCGAGGGCCTCCTATGAGTACCCCGCTGCGGCTGGTGCTGTTCGATGTGGACGGCACCCTTGCCGATAGTCAGGCGGCCATCACCAGCGCGATGAGCGCGGCCTTTGCGACGGTCAATTTACCCGCACCTTCGCGCGATGCGGTCCTGTCGATTGTCGGGCTGTCCCTGCCGCAGGCTATGGCGCAACTGGCGCCCGAGGCGGGAACAACGGCACAGGCTGCGTTGGTGGATGGCTACAAGCAGGCTTATATGTCGGCGCGCCAGGCTGCAGGGGCGGGGCACTCGCCGCTGTTTCCGGGCGCACGGGAGGCTTTGGACGCCCTGCACGCGGTGCCCGAATACCTGTTGGGTGTCGCGACCGGGAAATCACAGCGGGGCCTCGATGCGCTGATCGCGGCGCATGATTTGGACTGTTTCGTGACCCGGCAGGTGGCCGATCACCACCCGTCCAAACCGCATCCCTCGATGGTGCTGACGGCGCTCGCTGAAACCGGAGTGGATGCGCGCCATGCGGTGATGATCGGCGATACCAGCTTTGATATGGATATGGGCCGCGCGGCCGGGGTCACCACCATCGCGGTGGACTGGGGTTATCACCCGGCAGAGCGGCTGCAGGCGGACCACATGATTGGCAGCTTTGCCGAGTTGGAACCGCTGCTAGAGAAGATTTGGAAGGCATAAGACAATGAGCGAATGGGCACCGAAACGATTCTGGAAAGCGACGGCAATCGCCGAGACGGATGACGGCTATACCGTCGAGCTGGACGGGCGCCGGGTCAAAACCCCGGCAAAGGCTCTGCTTGAAGTCCCCTCGCAGCAGATGGCCGAAGCCATCGCAGCGGAGTGGGACGCGCAGACCGAATCGGTTAATCCCGCCACCATGCCTTTTACCCGCTCGGCCAATGCTGCCATCGACAAGGTGACACATCAGCACGCCGAAGTGGCCGATATGCTGGCTGAATATGGCGATTCCGATTTGCTGTGCTACCGGGCCGATAGCCCGAAGGAACTGGTCGCG
This sequence comes from Pseudophaeobacter sp. 1A09344, assembly GCF_041008745.1. Lineage (NCBI taxonomy): Bacteria > Pseudomonadati > Pseudomonadota > Alphaproteobacteria > Rhodobacterales > Roseobacteraceae > Pseudophaeobacter > Pseudophaeobacter sp. 1A09344. Next base: position 28,450 of record NZ_JAXGFS010000015.1, on the reverse strand, counting down.
CGTCAGGCCGAGGAATGGGATCCGGCGCTCGACTGGGCGCATGAGGCGCTGGGCGCACGCTTGTATCAGCGCAGCGGTGTTCTTCATCAGCCGCAGGATGCGGCCACTATTGCTGACCTGCGCGCCCGGGTGCATGGGATGACCCCATTTCAGCTCGCTGGGTTTCACGATCTCGTGGGGATGTCGGGGTCTCTGATCCTGGGCTTTGCTGCCGCTATGGACTGGCGCGACGCCGAGGAGATCTGGCAGTTGTCCCGGCTGGATGAACGCTGGCAGGAAGAGCAGTGGGGCGTCGATGAAGAGGCGCAAACCACAGCAGAGCTGAAGCGTGATTCTTTTTTGCACGCTAAACGGTTCTACGATTTCTCGGGTTGAGACAGCCGCCGGGATAGGACGTGAGACAGGAAATATCACAGCGGGACGGTTGAGCGAAAAATTTTAACAATCGCCCCCCTGTTCGCTATGCGTCCATCGAATTTGGTGATCCAACCCTTGACGTTTGTTTATGAATCCGCCCAAACTTCCCTGTGATTTAGGTGTTTTCCCTAGATCCCGTCGTTCCGGTATGGCTAACGGCGGAAAAAAACCACCAGTACAGGTGGAACATCAGGAAGAGGTAAAAATGAACAAATCCGTATTTTTGGGCGCGCTGACCGTGGCCGGGATTGCAGCTGGTGCAGCTGCTGCCGGTACGCTGGACGATGTGAAAGCCCGCGGCAAACTGAACTGCGGCGTCACCACCGGTCTGGTCGGTTTTGCTGCTCCGAATGCGAATGGGGAATGGGAAGGTTTTGACGTCGCCGTCTGCCGCGCTGTTGCTGCGGCCACTCTGGGCGACTCGACCGCTGTTGAATTCGTGCCGACCACCGGCAAAACCCGCTTCACGGCTCTGGCCTCGGGTGAAATCGACATGCTGGCGCGTAACACCACCTGGACCTTTTCGCGCGACGTTGATCTGAAGTTCGAATTCACCGGCGTGAACTACTACGACGGCCAAGGCTTCATGGTTCCCAAGGACCTGGGCGTTTCCTCGGCGAAGGAACTTGACGGCGCAACCGTCTGCATCCAGACCGGCACCACCACCGAGCTGAACCTGGCGGACTTCTTCCGCTCGAACAACATCAGCTACGAGCCGGTTCCGATCGAAACCAACGCGGAAGCACAGCAGCAGTATCTGGCTGGCGCCTGTGACGTTTACACCACCGACGCATCCGGCCTGGCCGCGACCCGCGCAACCTTTGACGATCCGGCAGGCCACGTGCTGCTGCCCGAGATCATCTCCAAAGAGCCGCTCGGTCCGCTTGTCCGCCACGGCGACAACGAATGGGGCGACGTGGTCCGTTGGACCCTCAACGCTCTGATCACCGCCGAAGAGCTGGGCGTGACCTCGGCCAACCTGGCTGAAATGTCCGCAGGCACCAACAACCCCGAAATCAACCGTCTGCTGGGCACCGAAGGTACCCTGGGCGAGATGCTGGGTCTGTCGGCTGACTGGGCCAAAAACGCAATCGCCGCTGGCGGTAACTATGGCGAAATCTTCGCCAAGAACATCGGTGAGGACACCCCGATCGGTCTGGCCCGTGGTCTGAACGCACAGTGGACCGAAGGTGGTCTGCTGTACTCGCCGCCGTTCCGGTAAGCACAAAACGGAGAGGGCGCAGGACATCCTGCGCCCTTTTCCTATCTGAAAAAAAATGAGCTTCGGATTTCTGCGGAGCAGGGGAAAACCCTGCCGGGACACAGATCTGTAGCCTCGGGGATCTCTTTACATGTCAACTCTCTCTGACCCTCCACAGGACGGGTTCCGGCTGTCTATGTTGATCAACGATACCCGCTATCGTTCATTGACCTTTCAGGCGATTGCCGCGCTCCTGCTTGCACTTTCGATCTGGTATCTGGGGAATAACCTGATCCAGAACCTGCGCGCCGCGGGCCTCAACATCTCTTATGACTTTCTGGGCAATCCCGCCGGCTATGATATCAACCAGCGGCTTGTCGAATATGACAACCAGGACAGCCACGGGCGTGCCGCCCTTGTGGGCGTTCTGAATACGCTTCTGGTTGCTTTCCTTGCCTGCGTTACGGCGACGATTTTCGGCGTGATCGCCGGCGTTCTGCGCCTGTCCAACAACTGGCTCGTCTCCAAGCTGATGGCGGTCTACGTCGAGATCTTCCGCAACATTCCGGTTCTGATCTGGATCATCATCATCTTTACGATCATGACCGCCGTATTGCCGGGACCGCGGGCCTTCCGCGGTGACAATCCGGATTCGACGATGCTACTGGATCTCTTCGCCTTCACTAACCGGGGTGTCTACATTCCGATGCCGTGGTTCGAGAGCGGTCTGTTTGCTTCCACCGCGCTCAACTGGGTTCTGGTGCTGGCGGTTCTGATCGGCTCGCTGTTCGTCACCCGCCGGATCGAGACCTGGGCGACCGCGAAACAGGAAGCCACCGGCGTGCGCCCCAAGACGCTGCTGATGGTGCTGGGCGTCTGGCTGGTGCCATTCATCCTGCTGATGCTCATCATGGGGCTGACCTGGGAAGTTCCCGCACTCAAAGGGTTCAACTTCCAGGGCGGTATCAAGATCGGCGGTCCGCTGATCGCACTGTGGTTCGCACTTTCGATCTACACCGGTGCCTTTATCGCCGAGAACGTGCGGGCAGGGATCCAGGCGATCTCCAAGGGCCAGACCGAAGCGGCGGCCGCGCTGGGACTGCGGCCCGGACGCATCATGAACCTGGTGATTCTGCCTCAGGCGCTGCGGGTGATCATTCCGCCGCTGATTTCGCAGTATCTCAACATCACCAAGAACTCCTCGCTGGCGATCGCCGTGGGCTATGCGGATATCACCGCGACCCTGGGCGGCATTACCCTCAACCAGACCGGACGCGCAATCGAATGCGTGCTCCTGTTGATGCTGTTCTATCTCACGGCATCGCTGGTCATCTCGATGGTGATGAACATCTACAACGCCTCCGTGAAGCTGAAGGAGCGCTAAGCCATGAGTGACAAGACAACCCATCAGATTGCCTTTGTCGCCGAAGGCACCATTCCGCCCTCACCGCCGCCTGCCAGCCAGGCTGGCGTGGTCAGGTGGCTGCGGGAAAACCTGTTCTCCAGCATTCCCAACGGGATCCTGACCCTTGTGGCGCTGACCCTGATCTACATGATCCTGCAGAACACCGTGCCCTGGCTGGTGAATGGCGTGTGGACGACCAACTCGCTGAATGAGTGCCGCGAGGTTCTGGATGGCAAGGTCGGGGCCTGTTTCTCGGTTCTGACCGAACGCTGGCACCAGCTTCTTTACGGGTTCAAATACCCGGCGGAGTTCTACTGGCGCCCGAACCTGGCGCTGGTTCTGCTGCTGGTGGCGATTGCGCCAGTGCTGTTCTTCGATTTGCCGCGTAAGATGCTGATCTTCACCGCGCTCTATCCCTTTATTGCCTTCTGGCTGATCTGGGGTGGCACAATCATGGCGCCGATCCTGGCCCTTCTGGGGTTCATCGTTGGCGGCGTGGTGTTCCAGATCTATGGACGGGGTTCCTTCGCCGCGGGCTTCTTTGGTGGCATTGCTGCAGCCCTGATCATCTGGTGGCTGGGCAGCTTGCTGATCCCCGAAGGGGCGTCGGACAATGCGATGTTGCCGGCGGTGCCTTCGCGTGACCTGGGTGGCTTCATGCTGAATCTGATGCTGGGTGTGACCTGCGTGTCGCTGTCCTTGCCGCTGGGCATTGCCCTGGCGCTGGGCCGTCAGTCTGACATGCCGCTGATCAAATGGATCTGCGTGGTCTTCATCGAGTTCGTGCGCGGTGTGCCGCTGATCACGCTGCTGTTCGTGGCGTCGGTGATGCTGGCCTATTTCTTCCCGCCTGATGCCACCGTGGACCTGTTCCTGCGTGTGGTCATCATGATCACCATGTTCTCCGCGGCCTATATCGCCGAGGTGATCCGTGGTGGTCTCGCGGCCCTGCCCAAGGGGCAGTATGAGGCGGCGGATTCGCTGGGGCTCGATTACCCGCAGGCAATGCGTCTGATCATCCTGCCGCAGGCGCTGAAGATCTCGATCCCGGGCATCGTCAACGTGGCCGTGGGCCTGTTCAAGGATACCACGCTGGTGTCGGTCATCTCGATGTTCGACCTGGTGGGTATGATCCGCGGACCGATCCTCGCTTCGACCGAATGGAATGGCGTCTACTGGGAGCTTCTGGGCTTCGCTGCCGCTCTGTTCTTTGTCGTCTGCTACGGCATCTCACAATACTCGCAATGGCTGGAACGCCGCCTTGCGACCGATCACCGATAAGGAGGCCAAGACATGACTGGCACTTCACAAATGCAGGTATCCGACAAAGTCGCGATCACCATTGACGGAATGAACAAGTGGTACGGGTCCTTTCACGTGCTGCGCGATATCAACCTGACGGTCTATGAGGGCGAACGGATCGTGATTTGCGGCCCGTCTGGCTCTGGTAAATCGACACTGATCCGCTGCATCAACGCGCTGGAAGAACACCAGCAGGGGTCGATCACCGTGGATGGCACGCTGCTGTCGTCGGATCTGAAGAACATCGACAAGATCCGGTCCGAGGTTGGCATGTGCTTTCAGCACTTCAACCTGTTCCCGCATCTGACCATTCTGGAAAACTGCACGCTGGCGCCGATCTGGGTTCGCAAGACGCCCAAGAAGGAAGCCGAAGAGCGGGCGATGCATTTCCTTGAAAAGGTCAAGATCCCCGATCAGGCCAACAAGTTCCCGGGCCAGCTGTCCGGTGGTCAGCAGCAGCGTGTGGCGATCGCGCGCTCGCTTTGCATGATGCCGCGCATCATGCTGTTCGATGAGCCGACCTCGGCGCTTGACCCCGAGATGATCAAAGAGGTGCTCGACACCATGATCGAACTGGCGGAAGAGGGCATGACCATGCTTTGCGTGACCCACGAGATGGGTTTTGCCCGTCAGGTGGCGAACCGGGTTATCTTCATGGATGCGGGTCAGATCGTTGAGCAGAATGAGCCGGAAGCCTTCTTCAATAACCCGCAAAGCGAACGTACCCAGCTCTTCCTGAGCCAGATCCTGGGTCACTGATCTTCCCGATCATTGCGCCAATAAGAAACCCGCCGGATATTCCGGCGGGTTTTTCTTATTGTGGGGGCTCAGGCGCCCAGAAGTTCGCGTGGCACGATGAAATCCACCACCTTGCCGCTGCCCCAGGTCAGATCGCTCCAGCGGTCGATGTCAAAGCGGGCGATCAGCGTGGCGCCGGTGGGGTAGTCGTCAAATCGCGAATGGTCTGGCGGATGGCTTACGATGGCATGGGCAAATGCGGCAATGCCCGGGTTGTGGCACAGGATCATGGTTCGCGGATGTTCGGCCTGTTTCAGAACCTCAAAGATGATCTCCGGGCTGGCGTGGAACAGCCGCTCGGTAAAGACAGCCGGTGCGAAGAGATCCATCAGCTGATAGGTTTCCCGCGTGCGCTGCGAAGAGGAAGAAAGCACCTGTCCCGGCAACTGATCGATGTCCCGCAGCCAGTCGCCCAATGCCTTGGCCGAGGCGCGGCCCCGTTTGTTCAGGGGGCGGGCATGGTCGCTGGGGGCGCTGGTGTCCCAGGCGGATTTAGCGTGGCGGGTCAGAATAAGTGTGCAGGTCATGTCTTGTGAAAATAGCTCATGTGATGGGCCGATTGCACCGGGTCGCGACTGGCCCCCTGGCTGAGGGGGCAGGCAAGCCGGGCAAGGCAGCCGTTTTCAAGGCAAGGAGCGCCCTCCGGGGTGTCCAGATGGCTGTGGCAGGCGGTAACACCGTAGGGGCCACCCGCCACCAACGCCTGTACCGGGCAGGTGCTGAGGCAGGGTCTGGCCACGCAGCTGTCGCAGGGGGACTGCGCCAGAGGAGGCGGTGGTAGATCGATCTCCTGCTGCAAGTGAAGCGCTCCCCGGTACGAGATCATCATGCCAACCGTATCATGGACCAGCATGTGCGACGGGGATGTGAAAGCCCGCCCCGAGGCCAGCGCCCAGTTGATGAAGGGCGTATAGGGCGGCCCGCCAAAGGGGTAGTGGGCGGTGGCTCCGGTATCTGTCGCCAAGGCGTCGATGATCCGCTCAGACCAGCGGTCCAGCGGATCGTCCGCAGCATCGCTGAACTCAGGCGCGCCGGTGATGCGGGGCCAGCATTCCGGCCCCAGAAGGCCCAAGAGGACCAGGGTACCGCCCGTCAGGCCCTGAACTGGGCTATGGCGCGGGTGTAGGGCGCCAAGCACAGCAAGGTCGCGGTGTTTGGCGGCGCGCTCGATCTCCTGATAACTGGGTCCGGATGTCATAGGCTTCCCTGGGTGATGGTAGCCAAACGTAGCCTCTGGACCCGTGATCCCAAAGAAAAACCGCCCGGGGGAGGGGCGGTTTCAATACTGTCTTGATGTCACCCGTGCGGGTTAGGCCCGGATCATCGACCCGGCGCCATGATCGGTGAACAGCTCCAGCAGCACTGCATTCGGCACCCGTCCATCGACGATGGTGCAGGCCCGGACACCGTTTCGGACCGCTGACAGGGCGGTTTCCGTCTTCGGGATCATGCCGCCTGCGATGACGCCTGCCTTTGTCATTTCCTCGACATCGGCGGCCTTCAGCTCGGTAACCACTTCGCCGCTGGCGTTTTTCACGCCGGACACATCCGTCAGCAGCAGCAGGCGATCAGCGTTGAGGGATTCGGCAATCGCCCCGGCGGCGGTGTCGCCGTTGATGTTGAAAGTCTCGCCGTTGCGGCCCGCGCCGATCGGAGCGATGACAGGAATGATGTCATTCTCGAACAGGTGGTGCAGCACCGCTGGATTCATTTCTACCGGTGTGCCGACGAATCCCAGATCCGGGTTGGTCTCTTCGCAGGTGATCAGATCCGCATCCTTGCCTGACAGGCCAACACCCATACCGCCCTGTGCATTGATCGCCTGCACGATGCGTTTGTTGACCAGACCGGACAGGACCATTTCGACCACTTCCATCGTGGCCTTGTCGGTGACCCGCTTGCCGTTGACGAACTCGGACTTGATCTGAAGCTTGTCCAGCATTGCGTTGATCATTGGACCGCCGCCATGCACGATGACCGGGTTCACTCCGACCTGTCGCATCAGCACGATATCGCGGGCAAAGGTTTCCATGGCCTCGTCGCTGCCCATGGCGTGTCCGCCGAGCTTGATCACGACGATGGCACCGTCATAGCGCTGCATATAGGGCAGGGCGCTGGACAGTGTCTCGGCGGTTGCAATCCAATCGCGGTTCATATCTTGCTTCTTCATGGCTGGGTCCCTCTGGCAAGTGGTGTTACGCGGTTCTGCGCCCTGTGCCAAGTGCGCCGTTGCAGCGCGGTGCGGGAATGATAGGGTCAGGCCGTAGAGCCCTCAGACCGGAACCCACCCAATGAGCCAGAAGACCCTTTTGCTGACCGGAGCCAGCCGCGGCATTGGCCATGCCACCGTGCGGCATTTCAATGCCGAAGGCTGGCGGGTGATCACCTGTTCCCGCCACCCGTTTCCGCAGGAATGCCCCTGGGGCGGCGGAGAAGAGAATCACGTGCAACTGGACCTGTCGGACCCCTCGGACACCATTAATGCGGTTGGGGTCATTCAGGAGCGTCTGAACGGGCGGCTGGATGCACTGGTCAACAATGCGGGGATTTCCCCCAAAGGGCCTGATGGCGAACGGCTGAACACGCTCGACACTGATCTGATGACATGGGGCAAGGTGTTCCACGTCAATTTCTTTGCCTCGGTGGTGCTGGCGCGGGGGCTGAAGGATGAACTGGCAGCCGCCAAGGGCTCCGTGGTCAACGTGACCTCAATCGCGGGCAGCCGGGTGCATCCCTTCGCCGGGGCGGCCTATGCCACGTCAAAGGCAGCCTTGGCAGCACTGACACGGGAGATGGCGCATGACTTCGGCCCGCTCGGCGTACGGGTTAATGCCATCGCGCCGGGAGAGGTGGAAACGGCAATCTTGTCACCGGGGACCGAACATATCGTGGAAAAACTGCCGATGCAGCGTCTGGGCCAGCCCGAGGAAGTCGCCTCTGCGATCTACTTCCTCTGCTCTGAGGGTAGCTCATATATCTCCGGGGCGGAGATCGAAGTGAACGGCGCCCAGCACGTCTGACGGGCGCCGAACGGCTTAGTCGATGCCGGAGATGATCGAGCGCAGCGTGGCGATTCCCTCGCCCTTTTCCGATGAGGTCATCACGATTTCAGGATAGGCCGCCGGGTGTTTGGACAGGGCACCACGCACCTGTTCCATCACCTTGTCCAGATCCTTCGCCTTGACCTTGTCGGCCTTGGTCATCACGCATTGGAAGGTCACCGCAGCACTGTCCAGCAGCGCCATGATCTCGTCGTCGACCTTCTTGATGCCGTGGCGGCTGTCGATCAGCACAAAGGCGCGGCGCAGGGTTTGACGCCCGCTGAGATAGCGTTTCAGCAGTTTCTGCCATTTTTCGACCACCGCCAGCGGCGCATTGGCATAGCCATAGCCCGGCAGGTCGACGAGGTAGAGATCGGGACCTTGGGTGAAATAGTTGATCTCTTGCGTGCGGCCCGGGGTGTTGGAGGCCCGCGCCAGCCCCTTGGTGCCGGTCAGCGCATTGATAAGGCTGGATTTGCCTACGTTGGAGCGGCCGGCAAAGCAGACCTCGACCCGGTCGGCTTCGGGCAGGCCCGACATGGCGACCACGCCTTTCAGGAATTCGGACTGGCCAGCAAAGAGTTTGCGGCCCTTTTCGGCGGTTGCCTCGTCCGGCGCTTCGGCCAGGGAAAATTGCATTTGCATCAGAGCACCTTTACCAGATCGCCAAGGCGGATAGTTCCGCCGCGCACGACCTCTGCATAGACTGAAAAATCCTGATGGCCAAAGGCACTGTTCAGGGTCTTCAGCGTTTCGGCATCGCGTTCGCCGGTGGCCGGGTTGGCGGTTGTCGCCATGCAGCGGCGGGTGCGTTCGCGCACCGCAAAGACCGCTTCCCCGATCTGCACCTGACGGCCCAGCCATTCGTTTTCCACCCAGGGCGTGCCCAGATCGAACCAGATGTTGCCGCGCCAGCGTTGTGGCGACAGCTCATGACCGATCGCCGCCTCGACCGCGCGGTGCGAGGCAAGGTTGCACAGCGACACCGAGGGGAAATCGGTGTCTGTCATGCCACGCCCCGGCACCCGAACGATACGCGCCGAGGCGGCGCGCTCTGCAGGCATCAGCGGGGCCACCCAATCAAGAAACCGGGGCAGGTCCTCTGCGGCGTCGGGGTCGAAGGTCAGTTCGCCCCGGCTGGGATGGCGCAGCGTGACGTGGCCGGTGGCCTCGTCGTAGCTGGCATCAATCGCCATCAGTTGCGGCGCCTTGGCGCCACGGCTGAAATTGGAACAGGGCACCCATGCGCTGCCATCGGCGGTAGAGGCCTCATGCGCCACCGCCCAAACACGATCGCCGGGCATGGTCTGCCCGGCGGTCAGTGTTACCGTTTCCAGCGCTTCCCGGCCGTGTGATTTGACCGGGTGGCGCCAGATCTCTGTAACGGTGTCTGTCATTTGTCTTCCGTCTTGGGGGCGCGTTTCATGCTGGATTTGATATTGCCAAACACGTCCGGTTTATACCCGTGGCTGCGCATGATCAGATACTGCTGCGTAAAGGTGATGGTGTTGTTCGCAATCCAGTAAACCACCAGACCCGAAGCAAAACCGCCAAGCATGAACATGAACACCCAAGGCATCCAGGCAAAGATCATCTTTTGCGTCGGATCGGTGGGCGCCGGATTCAGTTTCTGCTGCAGCCACATGGACACACCCAGAAGGATGGGCAGGATCCCGATGAACACGGTGGCAAAGATGGTTCCGGGCTCGGGGCCAGAGAACGGCAGCAGGCCGAAGAGGTTCATCAACGAGGTCGGATCGGGCGCGCTGAGGTCCTGGAAGGGACCAAAGAAGGCTGCGTGCCGCAGTTCCAGCGTGACGAAGATCACCTTGTAGAGCGAGAAGAAGATCGGGATCTGGATCAGGATCGGCAGGCAGCCCGCAGCGGGGTTCACCTTTTCCTTCTTATAGAGCTCCATCATCTCTTTCTGGAGCTTCTGACGGTCGTCGCCTGCGCGCTCTTTCAGCTTTTCCATCTGCGGCTGAAGTTCCTTCATCTTCGCCATCGAGGCATAGGATTTATATGCCAGCGGGAAGACCAGGATCTTGATGAAGATGGTGAGGCCGATAATGGACCAGCCCATGTTGCCGATCATCGCGTGCAGCCAGTGCAGGACGGCAAAGATCGGTTTGGTCAGGAAGAAGAACCAGCCCCAGTCGATGCTGTCGAGGAAGCCTTCGATGCCGTCTTTTTGGTAGCCACGGATGGTCGCCCATTCCTTGGCGCCGGAAAACAGCATGGTGGTGACTTCGCTGCTTTCGCCATCGGCGAGGGTCGCGGTCGGCAGCACGACGTCGGTCTGGTAGATCTCGCGCCGCTCGTCGTATTTCGCGATCGAGCGGAAGCCCTGACCGGGTTCGGGAATCAGCGTGGACATCCAGTAGTGGTCGGTGAAGCCGAGCCAGCCGTTGGATTCGACCTGCTTGACCTCGGCGCGCGATCCATCACGCGGATCGGGGTCGAAATCGGCCATGTCGCCATAGTCGATTTCCGCCAGCTCTCCGTCGGCCATGCCGACGACGCCTTCGTGCAGGATGAAGAAGTTTTTCAGATTCGCAGGTTCGCCGTGACGCGCCAGGGTGCCATAAGGGGCCAGGGCCACGGTGGCGCCGGTGGCGTTCTGAACCGATTGGGTGACCGAGAACAGATAATCCTCATCCACTGCGACGGTACGGGTAAAGGTCAGGCCCTTGCCGTTGTCCCAGGTCAGGGTCACCGGGCTGTCCGGTGTCAGAACCTGGCCTTCGTCCGCAGACCAGACGGTATTGGCGCCCGGAACATCGTCAAAGCCAAGCCCGGTGCCCGGTGCCCAGCCATAAAGCGCGTAAAAGGCATTGTCCTCGCCCACCGGGGACAGGACCCGCACGATGTCGGAGTCCTCTGCCAGCTCGACGTGGTAGTCTTTCAGCGCCAAATCATCGATCCGCCCACCCTGAAGCGAGATACTGCCCGCCAGGCGCGGGGTATCGATGGTCAGGCGCGGAGCGTCGGGGGCCTGGGCCTCTTCGCTGGGCTGGGTGCTGACTGCGGTATCGGGCTGGGCTGCGCCGGGCGCAGCTGCCGTGTCTCCCGCAGGAGCCGTTTCATTCGCCACGGTTTCCGGAGCAGGCTCCGGTTCCGGCGGCGGGAAAAAGCTGTACCACCCAAGGATCACCAGGAAACTGAGTGCTGTTGCGAGAATGAGATTCTTGTTCTGATCGTCCATTGGGGACCGCCACCTCGTGCATGGAATGACAGGGTGTGGTTCAACAGAGGTGGACCCCAAAGGTCAAGCGGAATCCGGGAAAACAGGGGCGGCATTCCGCCCCCGGCGCCGGGAAATCCAAAAAATCAGGGGTTTTGCCGTCCAATGGCCGGTGCGTCCTGCAGTTTGGACTGATGCGCGGTGATCCAGTCCAGAGTCTGGTCAAAGGGCATCGGGCGGCCGATGCCAAAGCCCTGAACATGGTCACAGCCCAGTTGCGACAGCAGCGCGTGCTCGCCCACGGTTTCAACGCCTTCGGCCAGGGTTTCCAGGTCCAGACGTTCGGCCATGGTCAGGATCGCAGCAATCAGTTTCTGCTGCTCCGGATCGCGGTCCGATTTCATCACGAAAGAGCGGTCGATCTTGATCCGGGAGATATTGAAGCGCCGCACCGCCGAGATCGAGGCATGGCCGGTACCGAAATCATCCAGCTCAATCCGGCAGCCCATGGCGCTCAGCGCTGCGATATTACGGGTCACCACATCGTCGGGCTGGTCCGTCATGACGGTTTCCAGAATTTCGACCGACAGGCGGTCCGACGACAGGCCAAAGCGTTCCAGTTCCCAGCGGATATTGTCGGCAAGGCCGGGGTTGCGCAGCTCCTGGGTGGCAAAGTTCACCCCGACAGAGGGAACCTCCACACCAGCCGCGTCCCATGCCTTGATGGCGGTGAGAGAGTGGAACAGCATGACCTGGCTCAGCCGCTCCATCAGCCCGGCTTCTTCCAGCGCGGGCAGGAAAGTATGCGGCGGGATCAGGCCGCGGACCGGATGCATCCAGCGGGCCAGCGCCTCAAACCCGGACACTCGTCCGGTATCCGTTGAGATCTGGGGCTGGAACCAGGGCATGATCTGACCGGTTTCCAGCGCCTCGGCAACTTCGTCGCGCAGATTACAGCGCGCTTTGGTGCGGTGATAGATATCTGCGGAATAGACCCGGATGCCCGAGGGGCCATTTTGCTGCGCCTCGGCCAGCGCGGTGGCGGCGGCAGCGACCCAGTCGGAAGGTTTGGTGCCCGGCGCACGGCTGCGCAGGCAGAACCCGATGGAGCAGGAGATATAAACCGATGTGCCATCAAGCGAGATCGGTTCTTCGACCGAGGCCTGCATGCGGCCGGACAGCTGCACGCAGGATTCCAGGTCCAGCTGCAACACGGGTGTCAGGCAGATGCCGAATTTGCTGTCGCCGATCCGTGCCACGATATCCTTATTTCGCAGGGTGCTGGCGATGCGGTCGCCGCAACGCTGCATGATCTGATCGCCGGCTTCCTGACCGTAGCGATCCACCACGTTTTTGTAATCGTCGATTTCGATGATGTAGATCACCGAGCGCAGCCCGGTATCAGAGGTGTCCTCGAACACGTCGCGCACACCCAGTTCGAACCCTTCGCGCAGCATCATGCCGGTGATGCTATCCCGGGGTGTGCCGCGATTACGTGAGCGGTCAAAGCCGCCAAGGGCTGCGAAGAGAATGGGAAGGCCGAGGGCCACCCAAAGCAGCGCAGCCTCGCCGCCAATCCAGAAGGTCGCCAGTGTCAGGGCAGGCAGAAACGCCAAGACAGGAGGCGTGAACAACGCAGGAGCGATCTTTCTCCGGATGTGCGTCAGCAGACCTGAATTGAGTTTTGGCATGAGCGGACCTTTCACCTTCTGCACAGGGGTGCATGCAAAGACTATGATCCGCTTCTGACTGCGGAGTTAACGCAATACGGGAATCTTGTCCAAATCTTCTGTTTCTGATGGGTTTTTCACGCTCAACCCTACAAAATCGAACAGTTTCGGGTCAAGAAGATGCGAAGGACGTGCATTCATCAGGGCCCGGAACATAACCTGGCGGCGCCCGGGGCTGTTTGATTCCCACTGATCCAGGATCTGTTTGACCTGCTGGCGTTGCAGGCCGTCCTGGCTTCCGCACAGGTCGCAGGGGATGATCGGGTAGTTCATCGCCTTGGCAAATTTCTCGCAATCCGCCTCGGCCACATGGGCCAGGGGGCGGAACAGGAAGAGGTCGCCCTCTTCATTGACCAGCTTGGGCGGCATGGTAGCCAGTCGCCCGCCATGAAACAGGTTCATGAAGAACGTCTCAAGGATGTCATCGCGGTGATGCCCCAGCACAACTGCGGAGCAGCCTTCCTCGCGCGCGATCCTATAAAGGTTACCCCGGCGCAGGCGGGAGCACAGGGCGCAATAGGTCCGCCCCTGTGGCACCTTGTCGACGACGATACTGTAGGTGTCCTGATATTCGATGCGGTGCGGAACGCCCATCTTTTCAAGGAATTCCGGCAGAACCGTTGCCGGAAAACCGGGCTGACCCTGATCCAGATTGCAGGCCAGAAGGTCCACCGGCAACAGCCCACGCCATTTCAGTTCATATAGAACCGCAAGCAGGGTGTAGCTGTCCTTGCCGCCGGACAGGCAGACCAGCCAGCGCGGCGTGGTGCCGTCCGTGCGTCGTTCCACCATGCCGTATTGATCAATCGCTTCGCGGGCATAGCGGACTATGCGTTTGCGCAGCTTCTTGAATTCGGTGGTGGAGGGCGCACCGGCAAAGAGCGGATGGATTTCGTCCAGATCATCATCAAGCATGACGGCCCCGTAGCCTGTCAAAACGGCTTTGCCAAGAAAAAAGCGGGGCACAAGGTTTTGAGCCGAGAGTGCCTGTCGTGGGCGCTGGGTGGGGAATAGCAGCCCCTTAACCCTGTGACTTGCTCTTTTGTTCGGTCTCGTGCTGTGGATCGCTGCCCGGGACCGGATCGTAGCCATCTCCGCCCAAGGGATGGCAGCGGCCGATTCGCCGCAGGATCAGCCATGTTCCCTTTACCGCGCCGTGTTTTTCCAGCGATTCCAGCGCATAGGCCGAGCAGGTGGGTTGATACCGGCAGTTAAAACCGACCCAGGGACTGAAGATCAGCCGATAGGCGCGCACGGGCAGGGCAAGGATGCGGGCAAAGAAGGTCATGTTGATCAAGATAGGAAGCAGGTTGGGCCCGGGGAAGGCCCCGCAGACAGGATCAGCCGTGAATCTTCTTCAGGGCGTAGATCAGGTCGCGCTTCAGCTCTTCGAACGGGCGCTGGGCGGTTTCATTGGCTCGGCCAATGAGAACATAATCCCAGCCGGGGCGGCCGTGACTGGGCAGAATCATCCGAGCCACCTCGCGCAGTCGGCGTTTGGCCCGGTTGCGCGCAACGGCATTGCCGACCTTTTTTGAACAGGTGAAGCCAACGCGAATGCCGCCGGTATCCCGACGGTTGCGGCCCTGGACCATCATGCCCTTGCTGCCCTGACGACGCGCGCGCGCCGCCGCAAGAAACTCGCGGCGCTTGGTCAGCACCTCGATCCCTTGCGGGGATTCGGCGCCGTCTGGACAAACAGAAACCGCCGAAGGCGTGTCCCGGTCGTCGGCAGAGCCGTCTTTGGGGGCCTTCGGCGGTGTCATACCGTCAACGCGGATCAAGCAGTGAGCGCGATTTATGCGCTCAGCTCTTTCCGGCCACGTGCGCGGCGTGCGTTCAGGATCTTGCGGCCTGCCTTGGTGGCCATGCGCGCACGGAAGCCGTGGCGGCGTTTGCGAACCAGGTTCGAAGGCTGATAGGTGCGTTTCATCGCTCCGGTCTCCACATTGTATCTACGGGCAGGGCGTGGAATCGCCTCCCGGGGTCAAATCTCGAAGCCCGGTCATTAGAAGGGATCGGGCGGCAAGTCAAACCCATTGGCCGGTGTTTTCGCCGCTTTTCGCCCCCTCACGCAATATTTATGTCAAAATTCGGGGGCTGCGGCGCTGTCGCGTCACGAAAACCGGTGGGATTGTTACAGGGCGCGCATGTGGACTAGTGGATTTCTCACGAAAAATGTCCGGTGATCAAGCGCCCGTGAACTGCTATGCGTCAGGCTCGTGCCGGGGCCATATTGATCATAGAAAAATGCACCGGAGCAGCGAAAGGCGCCGGGGCAGGCGGATCAAGGGGGGAGGACCTTCCCGGATGGCCGTGCCCTGCCGAACAGTCAAGACATGGGTGAGAGCAAGATGACAGACCTCAAAAAGCCGGGCATCGCGCGGCACCTGCCTTTGATTATCGTGGCTGTGGTCGCGGTGATCGGAGCCGTGACGCTGAAGGATTACCTTACCTTCGACACGCTTCGGGACAATCGGGAGGCGCTGTTGCAGTTCCGTGACGAGAATCTGATCGGCCTCGCGGCGGTTTTTGCGACCGTTTACATCGTCATGGTCGTGTTTTCGCTGCCCGGCGCCGCTGTTGCTTCGGTGACCGGCGGGTTCCTGTTCGGCCTTGCCACCGGGACCACGCTCAATGTGGTCTCGGCCACCATCGGTGCAGCAGGCATCTTCCTGGCGGCGCGCTGGGGGCTGGGCGAAACACTCTCGGCCCGCTTCGAAGCCGCCGAAGGACGCGTGCAAATGTTGAAACAGGCGCTGCGGGAAAACGAGATTGAGGTGCTCCTGCTGTTACGCCTTGTTCCGGCGGTACCGTTTTTCGTGGCTAATCTGCTGCCCGCCATGGTCGGGGTGAAGTTCGGAAACTTCCTGTGGACGACGGCGGTGGGAATCATCCCCGGGGCTATCGTCTTTACCTGGATCGGTGTTGGTGTCGGCGCCGTGTTCGACCGAGGCGAGGATCCCGACCTGTCGCTCCTTTGGGAGCCGCACGTGATCGGCCCGATTCTGGGGCTCTGTGTGCTGGCGGCCATGCCAATCATCGTCAAATCGTTGCGCCGCAAGGGTGCAGGCAAAACGCCGGAGGCATGATCATGCAGCGTATTAAATGTGATCTGCTGGTCATCGGGGCCGGGTCGGGCGGCTTGTCTGTCGCGGCCGGGGCTAGCCAGATGGGCGCCGATGTGGTCCTTCTGGAGGGGCACAAGATGGGCGGCGATTGCCTCAACTACGGCTGCGTACCCTCAAAGGCGCTGCTGGCCAGCGCCAAGGCGGCCTATGGCGCAGCGCATTCCTCGGCCTTTGGGGTGGCAGATCAGGTGCCGCAGGCGGATTACGCGGCGGCCAAGGATCATGTTCAGGATGTGATCGACACCATTGCACCGGTCGACAGTCAGGAGCGGTTCGAAGGGTTCGGGGTGCGGGTGATCCGTGCGCTCGGGCGGTTTATTTCTCCGCGCGAGGTGGAGGCGGGCGATCACGTCATCTCCGCGCGGCGGATTGTCATCGCCACGGGATCGTCGCCGCTGGTGCCGCCAATCCCCGGGCTGGATCAGGTGCCTTACGAGACCAACGAGACCCTGTTTGATCTGCGCGAGCGCCCAGATCATCTGCTGATCATCGGCGGTGGCCCCATCGGTCTGGAAATGGCGCAGGCGCATGTGCGTTTGGGCAGCAAGGTGACGGTGATCGAAGGTGACACCGCGCTGGCAAAGGATGATCCTGAGGCCGCAACCCTGGTGCTGGATCACCTGCGCGCCGAAGGCGTTGAGATTGCCGAACAGGCACTGGCCAGTGAAATTCGCGGCGCGGCGGGGGCTATTGAAGTTGAAGCAAAGGATGGCCGCACCTTCAAAGGTACGCATCTGTTGGTGGCGGTCGGGCGCAAGACCAATACGGAGCGGCTAAACCTGGACGTAGCGGGGATCGAGACCACGCGCTCGGGGATCAAGGTCGATGACAGCCTGCGCACCACCAATCGCCGCGTCTATGCCATCGGTGACGTGGCCGGGGGGCTGCAGTTTACCCATGTGGCGGGATATCATGCTGGGGTGATCATCCGCTCTGTCCTGTTCGGGCTGCCGTCAAAGGCAAAGACCGCCCATATTCCCTGGGCCACCTATACGGACCCGGAACTGGCGCAGGTCGGCCTGACCGAAGCAGAGGCGCGGAAGAAACACGGCAGCAAGCTGGAGATCGCGCGGTTTGATTTCAGCCACAACGACCGCGCCCTTGCCGAGCGCAAGGCGAAGGGTTTCATCAAGGCGATGGTGGTCAAGGGACGTCCGGTGGGGGTCACGATTGTCGGCCATCAGGCAGGCGAGTTGATCAACCTCTGGTCGCTTGTTCTGGCCAATAATATGAAGATGAGCCAGGTCGCGGCCATGGTCTCGCCCTATCCGACGATTGGTGAGGTTAACAAACGGGTCGCGGGGGCCTATTTCTCTCCTCGTCTATTTGATAATCCCAAGGTTGAACGCGTGGTCCGGTTCGTACAGCGCTGGATCCCCTAAGCCGGAAGGGGCGAAATGCTGAATACGCTGTCGGGCAGATTTCTGGTTCTGACCACGGTCTTTGTAATGCTGGCCGAGGTGCTGATCTTCGTGCCCTCCATTTCCCGGTTTCGGCTGGATTACCTGTCGGACCGTCTGGAGCGGGCGCAGCTCGCCTCGCTGGCGCTTCTGGCGGACGACATGCTGGATTCGGAGCTGGAGAAGGAGCTTCTGGCGAATGCCGGAGTCTTCAACGTGGTTCTGCGCCGGGACGAGATGCGCCAGCTGGTGCTGTCCTCGCCGATTCCGCAGCCGATCGAAGGCACCTTTGATCTGCGCATGGCCGGGCCGTTCACGCTCATTTCCGATGCGATGACGCGTATGGTGACGCCCGGAAACCGCATTATCCGGGTCATTGGCGCGCCGGTGCGAGATGCCGGGCTGCTGATCGAAATCACCATGGAGACCGCGCCCCTGCGGTCGGCGATGATCGATTATGGCGTTCGTATTCTGATCCTGTCGGCGGTGATCTCGGTCTTTACGGCGCTTTTGCTGTTCATGGCGGTGCGGGTGTTTCTGGTGCGCCCGATCAAGGGCGTTGTGGGCTATATGCAGCGCTATGCAGCCGCGCCCGAGGATGCGCGGGGAATCATCCAGCCAAACGCAGGCGTAACTGAGCTGCGCGAAGCCGAAGAGGCGCTGATGAAGCTGCAGACCGAGCTGACCCACGCGCTGAAGCAGAAAGAACGGCTGGCGCAGCTGGGCGGAGCGGTGGCCAAGGTTAGCCACGATCTGCGCAATATCCTGACCTCAGCGCAGCTGTTCACCGACCGCATCGAAACCAGCGAGGATCCACTGGTGCGCAGGCTGGCGCCTAAGCTGGTGAATTCCATCACAAGGGCCGTTTCGCTGTGCGAAGGCACGCTGGCCTTTGGCCGTGCCGAAGAACCCGCGCCAACATTTGCTTTCGTCTCCTTGCATGAGATCGCCTGTGACGTCGCCGAAAGCGAGACACTGGCGGCCAGCGGTGGAGAGGTCGAGATCGTGGCCGCGGTCCCGGCCGGGCTGACCGTGCGGGCAGATCAGGAGCAGCTCTACCGGATCGTGATGAACCTGGTGCGCAACGCCCGCCAGGCCATTGCCGCGACCGGAAAGCCGGGGCAGGTCAAAATCACCGCCAGCGAAGAGGATGACGCCTGGACAATCCGGATCACCGATACCGGGCCGGGGCTGCCAAAAAAGGCGCAGGACAACCTGTTCACCCCGTTCCAGGGTGGCGCGCGCAAGGGGGGCAGTGGCCTTGGCCTTGCCATCGCGCAGGAATTGGCGCGGGGCCATGGCGGCGCCGTTTACATGCGTCAGACTGGCCCGGAGGGCACGGTTTTTGAGATCTGCCTGCCCAAAGGAGACGGAGCGTTTTAAGTCGCTCACGCGCCCGTGCGGGTGCGCTGAAACTAATTTCGTTTTTGGGGTTGCGCCTATCTGCGGGTCACATTAAACCCCGCCACCAGTGGACCGATAGCTCAGCTGGATAGAGTACTTGACTACGAATCAAGGGGTCGGGGGTTCGAATCCTCCTCGGTCCGCCACTACCTGAAACACTGAAAATGGTGTGGACGGCGCAGGTTAGACGAATGGTAAATCCGCATTCGTTTGGGAGCCTTAAATCCCGCAGCAGTGGACCGATAGCTCAGCTGGATAGAGTACTTGACTACGAATCAAGGGGTCGGGGGTTCGAATCCTCCTCGGTCCGCCACTGCTTCTCTTCTCCCCTTTACTTTGTTCCGGTGTGGCAGAGACGCCCTCTCGCAGTGGAGCGGGCATGCCGCATTTTCCCGTCGGCATCTATCCCGTCGAAGCGTGAGCTATTCTTTTGCACCGCGGATTTTCTGCAAGCGTTAAAGTTTAGATAGAGATTTCCGGATAGTTTGAGCTTTCAGTACACAACCAATCCAACTCATCGCGGAGCGCTGGAGTGTTTTTTAAAGGTAGGACGCGGGCAGCGCCCGAAAGATCGGAAATGGATCGCGTGCTCGTGGATATGATCGAGCGGACTCAGGCGGTTATCCAGTTCAAAGCTGACGGAACCATCATCTCTGCGAACGAGAATTTTCTTTCGTTGCTGGGATACCAGCTCGACGAGATTGTCGGCAAAAACCATGCGATGTTCGTGGATTCGAAATTTGCGGCAAGCGGGGACTATGCACAGTTCTGGACGGCGCTGCGAGCCGGGCGCAATATGTCGGATCAATATCCCCGGCTTGCCAAGGATGGGTCGGTGGTGTGGATCCAGGCGACCTATGCACCTGTGGTTGGTGCCGATGGTGTGACCGAAAAGGTCATCAAGGTTGCAACCGATGTCACAGCCCGCCGTCGTGCCCTGCAGGAGGTTGCCGCCGGACTTCAGGCGTTGAGCGAGGGGGATCTGCGTCAGCGGGTCAATGTACGCAGCTCGGAAGACACGGTGGTAATCGCCAAGGCCTTCAATCGCTCCATGGAACAGCTGGAAAAGGCCGTTAACACGGTCAAGAATGTGTCTTTCGCGGTGGAGCAGACCGCATCCGAGATCAGTCAGTCGTCCACCGATCTGTCGCATCGCACCGAAAGCCAGGCAGCCACGTTGGAGCAGACGGCGGCGGCTTTGGAACAGCTGACATCGACCGTGCGCGCTGCTGCTGAAGGCGCGCGCAAGGTCGAGGAAATTGTTGGCAACACGCAGTCTGTCGCCGTGCAGAGTGAGCGGGTTGTATCCGATGCCATTGGCGCCATGTCCGCGATCGAAAACTCATCCGAGCGGATCGCCAAGATCATCACTGTGATTGACGAGATCGCCTTCCAGACCAACCTTCTGGCGCTGAACGCGGGGGTTGAGGCCGCCCGTGCCGGAGACGCAGGGCGTGGGTTTGCTGTTGTTGCTGCAGAGGTCCGGGCGCTGGCGCAAAGGTCGGCGACGGCGGCGGGTGAAATCAAACAACTGATCGACGAGAGCAAGGACAATGTCGGCACTGGCGTCGATCTGGTCGGCCGCAGCGGCGAGGAACTGAAGCGAATCGTCGATGCGGTGGGGACGATCTCCGGTCACATTTCCGAGATCGCCACCGGCGCTTCAGAGCAGTCCACCACTCTGGTCGAGATCAGTGCGGGCGTTTCGCAGCTAGATCAGGTGACCCAGCAGAACGCGGCCATGGTGGAGCAGACGACGGCCGCGACACAGATTCTGTCCAACGATGCGTCGCATCTGATGCAAGAGGTGCAGTCCTTCAAGACGCGTCCGGATATCGGCATGGAAACCAAGGGTGAGAGCTCTGGGAAAGGCCCCTCGGCCAAGGCTTCCGCTCCCCGGCCAAGGCCCGCCGCGCCGGTCGCGGTCGGGAACGCTGCCACGGCTGAGGCTGTGCGCTGGGAAGATTTCTGAACCCTCTGATTGACACGCGCCGCCTTGTCTTGGCTGGTTCGCAGATGTCTCCCGTCATGGCGGCGGGGGGCCTCGCGGGGGTCTGATCCCCGCCGACGTGTGAAACTGCTGTGTTGACACTCCCGCCCTGCGCCGCAACGTTTGCGCGCAAAACAGGGGGCATGGATGACTTCGCACGTAGCTTCGGATTTCCCAATGATCCGCACGGTCGACCTGACGGGGATGCTGGTGACCTTTGCCGATGCATTGAGTGAGCCTTCGAACCGGGCGACACTTGCCTTTCGTCAGCGGCTTGAGGCGCTGGGCCTTGATGGCGTGCTTGAAACGGCAACCTCGCTGGCCTCGGTCTATATCCGTTTCGATCCCGCGATCCTTGATCATCACAGGTTACAGGCCCGGCTTGAGGAAGAGCTGAGTACCCGGGATTGGTATCAGCAGGCGCTGCCGCCCGGGCGCAGGTTCTGGCGGGTCCCCACCGTCTATGGCACCGATCTGGCGCCGCAACTGGCAGAGGCCGCAGATGCTGCGGGGATGAGCGAGGCACAGACCATCGACAGTCTGGGATCGGCGCGGGTGCGGGTTCTGACCATCGGCTTTGCGCCGGGGCAGCCTTATCTGGGCCCGCTGGGACCTGAATGGGATCTACCGCGCCAGACCGAGCTGACGCCGATGGTGCCGCGCGGTGCGCTGGTCTTGGCGATCCGTCAGTTCGTGTTGTTTTCTTCTGCCACACCGACAGGCTGGCGCCATGTCGGACAGACGGGTTTCATGATCTTCCGCCCCGAAGCCGAAGCGCCCTTTGCGCTGCAGGCGGGCGATGAGTTGCAGTTCGAACCGGTCTCGCGCGCTGATTTCCTGAAACTGCGAGAGAGTGATGCAGCCATGGGCGGCGCCATCGCAGAGGAGATCCCGGCATGAACGCGCTGAAGGTGCTGAAAATCGGCCCGGCGGCCTCGGTGCAGGATGGCGGGCGTCCGGGTCTACTGGATCAAGGTGTGTCTCGCGGCGGCGCTGCCGATGTACTGGCGTTGGCTGAAGGCGCTGCCTTGCTGCGGCAGGATCCGGGGCTGGCCGCGCTGGAAATGGGCGGCATGGGCGGCACTTTCGAAGCAACAGCGCCCCTGCGCATTGCCCTGACCGGGGCACCGATGGTCGCGACGCTGGATGGGGCGGCGCTGGCGTGGAACGCCAGCCACCGGATCGAGGCTGGACAGCGGCTGGACATCGGCCCGGCCCGGCGCGGTGTTTATGGCTATCTGCACCTAGGGGGCGGTATCGATACGGAGCCGGTGCTTGGCTCCCGGTCCGCCCATGTGGCGGCGGGGCTGGGCCGGGCAGTCGCCGTGGGTGATCTGTTGCCTGCCGGATCGGACGGGCCTGCCGAAACGGGGCTGACCCTTGCTGCAGAAGACCGGTTTCAGGGCGGCGAGCTACGCATCGTGGAGAGTTTCCAGAGCGCGCTGTTCCCACCCGATGTGCGCAACCGCTTCGCGGAGACAGAGTTCACCCGGGGCAGCCGGGCCAACCGGATGGGGGTTGAGATGCTGTCTGAAGGGGAGGGCTTTGCGGCCGCCGGGCAGCTCAACATCCTGTCCGAAGTGATCGTGCCCGGTGATGTGCAGATGACCGGCGACGGTAAACCCTTCGTGTTGCTGCGTGAGGCCCAGACCACTGGCGGATACCCGAGGATCGGGACAGTCCTGCCTTGCGATCTGCCCAAGGTGGCCCAGGCGCAGGCGGGCGCGTCGATAAGGTTCCGCTGGGTCTCGCTGGAGGAGGGGTTGCAGATTCAGGACGCATATGACCGGGCGCTGCGCGCCTTGCCGGGCGGTTGCCATCCTCTGCTGCGGGATCCCGCAGATATTCAGGACCTTCTGTCCTATCAACTTGTCAGCGGTGCGGTCTCTGCTTTGGCCGACCCCTTTGCCATTGGAGGCGATACATGAGCAAAACTGTCGATCTGAACGCGGATATGGGCGAAAGCTTTGGCCCGTGGAATATGGGCGATGATCAGGCGCTGCTGGACGTGGTGTCCTCTGCCAATATTGCCTGTGGGTTCCATGCCGGCGATCCGGATGTGATGGCGCGTACCATGGGGCTGGCCCGCGACAATGGCGTCGGAATCGGCGCGCACCCCGGTTTTCCGGATCTGCAGGGTTTTGGCCGCCGCCGGATGCATGTGCCGCATGAAACGCTGGCCAATCTGGTACGCTATCAGCTGGGTGCAGCGCGCGGCATGGCGGCGGCGCTGGGCACCGAAGTGCGGCACCTGAAACTGCACGGCGCCCTGTCCAACATGGCCTGCACCGACTACGATATGGCGCGGGCTTGCTATCAGGCGGCACTGGAGGTGGATCCGGACATCATCGTCATGGTGCTAGCGGCCACGGCCATGGAAGAGGTGGTGCGGGATCTGGGCTGCAACTGGTGTGGCGAGATCTTCGCGGACCGCGCCTATAACGACGATGGCACCCTGGTTGATCGCAGTCAGCCGGGTGCGGTGATCCATGATCCGGAACTGGCCGGTCCGCGCATGCTGCAGATGGTCACGGAAGGCGCGATCATCACCGAAAGCGGCAAGCGTATCCCGACCGCCATCGACACGATCTGCCTGCACGGGGACACACCGACGGCGGTGTCTCTGGCCCGCGCGGTGCGCGCCAGCTTGACCGAAGGCGGAGTGGATGTCCGCCGTTTCGACGGCCGCACGGGCTGATCCGTCGCTTGGCTGTCGGCCTGATAAGAAGTGGAGAGCTGCGTTACCTAGCGCGTCTCTCATTATTGTTCTTAAATTATTCAGTGACTTAAGTGGATTTTATGTGAAATTGGATATTGGCTGCTACCGATAGGCCTGTACCTGCGGTATAGACTGCGCAGCTTTTTCATTCACAGCAGGATCCGGTGTTATGGCGATGCGTTTCTTCTCTACTCGTGACCGGCCCGTTCATCTGGGGCCTTTCCCGCTTGAGCGGCTGGCGCGGGGCAGGATGCCGGATCTCACTGCGGTGCCTCCGTTTCAGCCGCTGACCTTCAGCCGCCCGGATCTGCCGGGGTCGATCGTCAACGCCATGGGCGATTATCAGGCGATGATGGACGCCATCCGGGATGGACTGGTCAACAAGGTGCAGGCAGGCTGCCCGGAGGATCCCCAGGTGCGGGCAGATCATATCAAGGCGTTTGGCTATTTTGCTGATGCTGCGATGGTCGGGATCGGCCCGGTGCCACAGTCGGCGCATCTGCAGCAACCCTATCGCAATCCGGATATCGACCGGCTGGCCCATGATCTGAAGACCAAGCAGACCAAGACGCTGGCTTCGGGCATTGATATGATCATGGCGGATCTGCGCGATGCCATGCAGGCGCCGCCCAGTGGGATCGGCGGGCATACCCGTGCGATTACCTTCCTTTACGAGATGCCGCGCGACCCGCATCCGGGTGAGGATGGCTGCGACTGGCTGCACGATGCGGAACATCACCGCGCGTGCCTGCGGGCCAGCGAAACCGCCGTGGTGCTGGCCAATTACATTCGCCTGCTGGGCTGGGACGCCAAGGCGCATACCGGCACTTCGGCAGATGTTGATCTCAATCAGTTGGCCGTGGCTGCGGGGCTGGCAACGGTGAATGGCTCCCGTTTGCAGAATCCCTATCTGGGGGATCGCTTTGGCCTTGCGGTGGTGACCACCGATTTCGATCTTGCGATGGATCGCCCGCTGGCGCCAGAAGACCAGCAGCCGGGCCTTTCTACCAAGGGGCCGAAATGGTGGCTTGGCGTTGGCTCGGAACGGTCGGCGCTGAATGGGGATCCCTTTGCTGCGCGGGATTTCAAGGATGGGCCGCATCCCTTTGAAACCCTGAAGCGGGTTGAGACGCCGACCACCTATATCGACGAGGCGCGCGTGGCCCGCGTTCCCAAACGCGCCGACATGTTTGCCCGCAGCCAGTTCGGCGACATGGGCAAGGCAAATCAGAAGGCCGCGACCGGTGGGCTTTATGCGCGCAAGGCGGCGCCATCGATGGCGCAGCGGCGGATGCTGGGGGCCTTTGTCCTGTTGCAGGATGGTGAACCCGCGCAGGGACCGCGCCCCACGGATGCAGAGCGCAACGCGGCCAATGTAAAGGCGGCCAGTTATTGGCTGGGGATCGACGCGGTCGGCATTAGCCGCTGCCCCGACTGGACCTGGTACAGCCATGACGCGACCGGCACGCCCATCGTGCCCGACCACGATCAGGCGATCAGCATGATCGTCGATCAGGGATTTGACACCACCGAGGGCACATCGGGTGATGACTGGATCGCGGTGGCGCAATCCATGCGGGCCTATCTGCGGTTTTCCCTGCTGGGCGGGGTGATCGCGCGGCAGATCCGCAACCTTGGCTACAAGGCCAAGGCACATACCGTGATGGATGGCGAAGTCCTGCAACCGCCGCTTTTGCTGCTGTCGGGGCTGGGGGAAGTCAGCCGCATTGGCGAGGTGATTCTGAATCCCTTCCTTGGCCCGCGCCTGAAATCCGGGGTGGTGACCACCGATATGCCGCTGGCGCATGACAAGCCGATCGACTTTGGCCTGCAGTCCTTTTGCGAGAGCTGCAACAAATGCGCCCGCGAATGCCCCTCGGGGGCGATCACGGCCGGACCCAAGCTGATGTTCAACGGCTATGAGATCTGGAAAAGTGACAGCCAGAAATGCACGACCTACCGGATCACCACGCCGGGCGGTGCCATGTGCGGGCGCTGCATGAAGACCTGCCCGTGGAACCTTGAGGGGATCTTTGCCGAAAAACCCTTCCGCTGGGCGGCGATGAACCTGCCCAAGGCGGCGCCTGCGCTGGCGAAACTGGACGATGCGCTGGGCAATGGTGAGATGAACCCGGCCAAGAAATGGTGGTGGGATCTGGAGCTGGAAGAGGACGGTGGCTATCGCCCGACTCGTCACCCGGTCAATGCCCGCGGTCTGCAAAAGGATCTCGATCTAAAATACGAGGATCAGACTCTTGCGGTCTATCCCGCGCCGCTGGCGCCGCACCCCTGGCCCTATCCGTTCCCAATGGACCGGGAAGCCGGGATCGAGGCCTATCAGGCGATGGTCACCGCCGAAGAATATCAATCCCGCCGGGCGCGCGGGGAAACCGGGGCCTGGGATCACATCTATTCCAATGGCGCGGACAGTCCCGTGTTGCAGGTGGTCGTCTCCAAGGTTGAAGAGATGAGCGCCGATGTCACCAAGTATGAATTCCGCAGCCCCGATGGCAGCGACCTGCCGGAATGGACCGCCGGAGCGCATCTCGACATCGTCGTGGCGCCTGAATTCCTGCGGCAGTACTCCATGTCGGGCGATCCCGCCGACCGGTCAAAGTATCAGATCGGTGTTCTGCGCGAGGATGCAGGGCGGGGCGGGTCGAAACTTCTGCACCGGATCTTTACCGAAGGGCGCCGGATCTTCATTTCCAAGCCGATAAACCATTTCCCGTTGGAGGAGGGCGCTGCGAAGTCCTTCCTGATGGGCGGCGGCATCGGCGTCACCCCGATGATCGCGATGGCGCATCGTCTGCATGCGCTGGGCCGCCCGTTCGAGCTGCACTATTCCATAAGCGACCGCGCAGCGGCGGGATATCTGCCCGATCTTGCGCAGGCGCCTTGGGCGGATCGCGTCCATGTGCATGTCTCGAAGGAAGGCACCCGGGCCGATCTTGATCAGGTTCTGGCGGGCTATCAGGCAGGGTACCACGTCTACACCTGCGGCCCGGATCGCTACATGCAGGGGGTGCTTGAGGCCGCCGAGCGCCAGGGCTTTCCCGAGGAGGCGCGGCATCTGGAGTATTTCTCGGTCCCCGAGGTGCCCGAGTATGAAAACCACCCCTTCACACTGCGCCTGCGCAAGTCTGGGCGGGATCTGCACGTCCCGGCGGACAAAAGTGCGACCGATGTGCTGGCAGAGGCCGGGATCGGCGTCGATGTGAAATGTGCCGACGGGATCTGCGGGGTCTGCAAATGTGACCTCCTTTCCGGAGAGGTCGAGCACCGGGATTTCGTCCTGTCCAAGGCGCAGCGCAAAGGCGCGGTCATCCTGTGCCAGTCGCGCGCAGCACAAAAGGACGGCACCATCGAGGTCGACCTTTAAGGGAAAGAGCGAAAGGGCAGGTCTACCCTCTGCCCTTAGTCTCCCCGGGGCGGAAACCAATCCGGCAGATGCACCCGGCTGTCAAATCGCAGGCTCTTGCTGCGCAGGACCGAGATCCCCTCGTCCCGCACCGGCGATTGCAACGCGTCCCAGGCCGCTGCCTCTGCTTTCTCCCATGGCGACAGTGGCAGATCGGCAAGGGCCGCGTATTGCGCTGCCATTTCCTGATGTGCTTGCTTCCAGGCCTTGCCGGGGGTCCCGGTGCCTTCTGCGCCTGCAACTTCGGTTCGGATGTCGGCCATCTCGGTCGCCGCCTGCCGGTCGGCGAACTTCAGATGCGCAAGATAGACGCCGCGTGGCATGCAATAGGGAAACTCCGCCAGCCGCCTTGGCCGCACCTGTACCCCGTGGCGCCGCAGGTCATGCGGCTGACGCACGGCCCAGGCCTTG
This sequence comes from Pseudophaeobacter sp. 1A09344, assembly GCF_041008745.1. NCBI lineage: Bacteria > Pseudomonadati > Pseudomonadota > Alphaproteobacteria > Rhodobacterales > Roseobacteraceae > Pseudophaeobacter > Pseudophaeobacter sp. 1A09344. The sequence goes on along the minus strand of NZ_JAXGFS010000015.1, from coordinate 896 downwards.
CTGTAATGCCCGGAGAACACACCTTGATAGAGAGGCGAGCCGGATGCCTCAACTGGTGCAAAGACATTCACCCCAAGGGCAAAGATGGCGCTGGCCTCTTGTGCGGCCAGCATCTTCGGCAGAGAGGACCAGAGTTGCGGGTCGACGCAGATCAGCTCATCCGCATCGGTCCGGATCACCCAGTCGTAGATCTCCAGTAGGCCGCGCTGAATTCCGTTCAGAAGGCGCCCGCGCCAATGATCGAACCCCTGCAACCGGTCCCGAGGGATCGTGATGACGGATGCCGCCGGGCAAATCTCCTGCACCACCGGGTCCGGCCCATGGGCGACGACAAAGAGATTCTCAGCCCCCAGGGCGCCGGAATAATGTCGGTACCACTGGCGCAAAGCCCAGTAGTCCTTGTGCACCATGGTGATTGCAGCTGCTTTCATGCCTGCACTATGCGCATTCGGTCCTGCTTGGCCAAGTGGATCCTCACGCGACGCCGTAGAGGCAACTGCGGCGGTAGGGGAGGGGGCATATCCTCCGACGTCGCCGCCAGACTGCAGACGATGGCCCGTCGGTTGTTAGCAGAACCGCCGCCGCGGAGGATTCGACTGTTTTGTGACGGATATCAGTCCGAGTCGCTGCCGCGAGTCGCGGGTGTCTTGTGGTCTCATTATGGCATTCGTCTAGATGTGGGGTTTTGTCGCGAGTGAGTCTTTCCACGCGCCCATCTGCTGGGCGGGCATGGGGCGGCTCCTGGCAGTTCTTTGGCGCTGTTAGTTTCATTAAGCCATTGTATTTGCGTGTTATTCCATCTTTCTCCCTGAAAAATGTGTTTTTGTTGATTTTGGGGTTGCGGGTATTTGGAGTTAGGACTAGAACCCCCTTCACCGGCGGCGCTGAGGCGCTAC
>NZ_JAXGFS010000014.1:0-117250 GCF_041008745.1 Pseudophaeobacter sp. 1A09344 | reverse complement strand
AAACCCAACCTGGTCAGCAGCGGCAGAGAGTAGCTTAAACTACGCCAGATCCTGTCCAACGATCGGGGAGTAGCTCAATCGGATCGACCCTCGTCCTTTTGACTGCCGTCTGGATGCTTCCGAGCCTGTCCGACGTCTCCGACCTCAACGATGTTGGCATGTCCATGGGCGGGTTCGGCCTCGTCGGGCTTGCAGTCGCGAGCGTGCGTTATCGTTGGCCCTTGTGCATCGCCGTCCTGCTCGCGATCTCGATAAAGGTCGCAGTAGAGTTCGAACCTCTCACGGATACCGGACACGTGATCGCACTTTTGCTTGGATTTCTCTTGGGCTTGCTGATGCGACGAAAGATGACGACCGGACGACCCGTATGAGGTGACATCAACATTCGGTTCGCAGCGCAAATTTACAGGCGCGTTCCGAACAGGGCGCCGATCGCATAGGTCGCCGTCATAGCTATCACACCCCAGAAGGCCACGCGAAGTGCCGCACGTTCAACCGATGCGCCGCCGAGCTTGGCCCCGGCCGCGCCAAGTCCGAAAAGCATGGCCAAGGCAACCAACGAAACCGCTATCGCAACGCTCGAAAACGGTACAATCGCAGCGACCAAAAGCGGCGGTATTCCTCCGACCAAAAAAGCGGTGGCGGAAGCGGCAGCCGCCTGAAGCGGGCGGGCGGATAGCGCATCGCTCAGGCCGATTTCTTCGCGCGCATGGGTCGCAAGCGCATCATGTTCGGTCATTTCAGTTGCGGCCTGGCGCGCAGTTGCCTCGGACATGCCGCGCGTGCGTAGAATGCCAACCAGTTCGTCGAATTCGCCATCGGCGTTTCGTGCGAGTTCACTTGCCTCGCGCTCCAAGTCTGCATTTTCGCTGTCCGCTTGCGAGCTTACGGACACATACTCCCCTGCGGCCATCGACAGGGCGCCCGCAACAAGACCGGCCAGACCAGCGACCAGCACTGGTCCAGTCGCTGCTGAAGCCGCAGCGACCCCAACGATGATGCTTGCCGTCGACAAAAGACCGTCGTTGGCGCCGAGGACCGCTGCGCGCAACCACCCTGAGCGACCGCTGAAATGCAAATCCCTATGCGCCAGCATGGTTTTTCCCGACCTCCTTCAAATCGATTTCGACTCTTAGGCCCGGCGCGTTGTCTTCCAGGCGCAGTTCGCCGTCATGCATGTGGATGATCGCGGCGACCAGGCTAAGGCCCAACCCGCTGCCGGGTGTCGTTCGGCTACGCTCCAGACGATAGAGCCGCCGAAGCACATTTTCACGTTCTTCGGCGGGAATGCCGGGGCCATTATCGCTTATCGTGATGTGTGCGGTCCCACCCGATTGTGCCACCAACACGGAAATCTTGGCGCCCTCTTGAGCATGGCGGAGCGCGTTCTCGATCAAATTGGCAAACACCTGACCAAGCAGAGACTTGTTGCCCGAGACGAAGACCGGCGCATCCGGGACGTCACAGCTCAGATTGTGACCGGTTTCTTCGGCAGTTGGCTCATACACCTCGCAAAACGTCCGTGCCAAGGCTGCGACATCAACTTGTTCAAAGTGCTTCCTTGGCGAACCTCCTTCGATTTGAGCGATCTGCAAAAGCGATTGAAAGGTCTTTACGATGCCGTCGGTTTCTTCGTTTGCCCGGTCCACAATATCCGAGGCGTCCTTGTCCAGGCTGGCTTTCTTGCGCAACTGGTTCAACAAGACGGACACACGCTGGATCGGTGTCTTAAGATCGTGCGCAATGTCGGCAGAAACCTGCTTCAGGGCCGAGATCTGCTGTTCCTGCGCTGCAGCCATCGTGTCAATGCGTGCCCCAATCCGGGTGAGATCGTCCGCCCTCCCGTTCATGGGGGCAACGCGCGCGGCATAGTCGCCGGTTGTCAGCCGGTCGAGCGTTGCGTCGATTCGATTCAGCCGCCTGACGGAACGCCGGGCTAAAAGGACGCCGCCACCGACGACAATGAGCGTGGTCGGGATCAGGCTGAACAGGAAGACCGACAGGAAAGCTTCCTGAATGTCTTTGATAGGCTCGGCGCTGAGCGCGATCATCATCTGCCCACTGTGCACATTCGCACTCAAGGCAAAGTAGTCTCCGTCTATGTCCGCGGCATCGTCGTCAAACGACACGGCCGCGTATCCATCTCCATCAGACACGAGAGCCGCATTGCCGACATGCAGCCCTCCAGGCAGCACATAACTGAGAATACGATCTTCTGGGGAGGCTGTTTGAGATTGTGACCGGACAAATGCGATCACAGCCGCAGCATTCGGCAATGTCCTGAAACTCGCCATTTCCTGTTCAAGCGTCGCGCGCAGGGACTGCTCTGTATTGTCGCGCACGATCACGTAAGTCGCAGCAAGGCTAACAAGACTTACCAACGCGAACAGCGCCGCCATCGCCAGGGATTGACGCAAAGGCGTCGACGTCCATATGCCGCGGGCAGTTGCCAAGGCTCAGGCCTCGATCCGGTAGCCGGAGCCGCGAACGGTTTCGATCAGCTCTTTATCGAAAGGCTTATCGACCTTGGCGCGCAGTCGGCTGATATGTGTCTCAACGACATTGGTCTGGGGATCAAAGCTGATATCCCACACAGCCTCCAGCAACATCGTACGGGTCTGCACTCTACCCTTTCGCCGCAGAAGATGTTCAAGAAGAGCGAATTCACGCGGCAGCAGGTCAATGCTCTGTCCGGCCCGAGTGACCTTCCTGCGCACAAGATCCATTTCGAGATCGGCCGCACGCAGAATCGTCTCCTCTTGCGTTGCACGCGGACGACGCGCCAGGGCCGCAACGCGGGCCGAAAGCTCCCCAAAAGCAAAGGGCTTGGTCAGATAATCGTCGCCACCCGCATTCAATCCATCGATGCGGTCGTCGACGCCGCCAAGTGAGGTCAGAAACAAAACGGGCGTCTGGTTCTTTGCACCGCGCAGCGTTTTCACCAGGGCCATGCCGTCAAGACCTGGCAACATGCGATCGACGATCATGACGTCGTAGTCGGCAGCACTCGCCTGCAAGAGCGCATCGCGACCGTTTTCCATGAGGTCGACGACATGGCCTTCTTCGCGCAGCCCTTCGGCGACATACGCGCCTGTCGTCTTGTCGTCCTCGATCACCAGAATCTTCATCTTCCGCTCCGTCACGTGCCGGCGGCCCCGGGAGGGGCCACCAGTGTTTTGCCATGGATTTCAGAACTTTGCGACTTACTTGTCGTCGTCGGCTTCGTTCTCGCCATCCTCATCAGCTTCGTCGTTGTCGTTTTCATGGTCGCCATCCATGTCGCCGTCCTCATCGGCAGCAACCGTCATCGAACCATCTGCCAGAGTGTAGAGCACTTCCTGCTCGGATCCATCAGCCATCATGATCTCGAATTCCACGATGCCATTGCCAGCGGTTTCATCATCGAATTCGGCTTCGACGACCTTGCCGCCCGTCTTGGTTTCGACGTCTGCCACGACAGCGGCCACGTTGGGATTCGCACTGAGGAACTGCGCCAGTTCTTCTGCCGACTTGGCGTCCGAGCCGGTCGAGGCGTAGGCCAGCGAACCGGCGAGAACCGACAGGCCAACCAGGCCGGACGTTGCAGCGAGTGCGATCTTGTTGCGTTTCATGGTGTAGTCTCCTTGGTTTCTGGCCGGGACCATCCCGTCCGATGAGACTGATTTATGGAGTGCATATTCATCTCGCCTGTCGCGCGGATTACATCTGTGTTATCTTTGCAAAATACTGATTTTACGAAAAAAAACGGCGGGTCAACCCGCCGTTGCCGTGCATTTTTTTGGTGGTCTTCAGGCCGTCGCAGGCTCGGCCTCAGCAGTGTCCACGCGCACTTCAGCGGCGCGTTTCTCAGCTTCTTCCATCAAGCGCGGACCTGCAAGCCGCAATGCCAGGGCGAAAGCTCCGCCCAGAACGATGGCAAAGCCGACGGCCATGATGCCGAAGCCGAAGCCAGCAAATACGATCAGAGCGATCAGGGCGCTGGCGAGAAAAGATTTGATCCGTTCCATGTGAAGTCTCCTTGTTCCTTCTGAAACGGAATATGGGCAGGCATGAACACGGCCGCCTGACGCAAGAATTACATCTCTGTAATGTCGGGATTTCTCCGCCGAACGCGCCAGTATAGCAGCGCGATCATCAAGAGCAGCGCGGGAATGACCACCATCGCCACCAAGGACAAATGATGCCAAACCCAGGGAACGATCGAGGCATCATGACCAAGCTTGTAAGCCAGCGTAGACCACAAACCGACCCAAAACGCTGCGCCGATCAGATTGGCGATCAGAAACTTTGCCCAGTGCATGCCCGTCGATCCCGCCACAAGGCCGTTCAACTGTCGCAGGAGCACGATGAATCGCGCGGCGATGACCATGAAAGGCCCGTACTTTGCCGTGATCTCCTCCGCGCGCGCGTATTTGTCATGTGTAATGCCAATACGTTCTCCGTGGCGCAGAATTACGACTTTGCCGTATCTGCGCCCTATGAGATAGCCGACATTGTCGCCAAGAACGGCCGCGAAATAGGCCGCGGTCACCACATGCCAAATGCTGAGCTTGCCTGCCCCCGCAGCGGCAGAGGACGCGATCAAAGCACTTTCTCCCGGCAAGGGGAGTCCAAGCGTCTCCAGCGTGATCGAGAAGAAAAGTGCAATCACGCCATATTGCTCGACCAGTGCGAGCAGATGATCCTTGATCCAAAGCATCAGGTTTTCAGGCCTTCCAGTCTTTTTTCTATCGCACGGGTCAGGCCGCCCTGCCCTTCCTCTGGCATGAGCGCCCCCATCGAAAAATAAATCTTCATCAGATCGTCCGCATCCACGCCCGGCACCGCGCTGACCGCATCTTCAGCGACAAAGACCAGCCCGCCGGACATTGGTATCGGTGAGGTTGGAAGATACACGAGCTGCCGCCTGTTACCGTCCACGACATAGACTTCCGGGGAGGTCAGGAGCGCCAGAACCTCGGCGCCCTGCTCTCCACCGAAACGGCACATGACAACCGACATGCCCTTGAATTCATCACCCTTGTCCGCATTCAACATGCGCACGACTTGGCTGACGGGTTTGTAGATTGAGCGCACCAGCGGCACACGCGAAAACAGGGCGTCAATCCAGTTCGCGAGCTGGCGTTTAGCCTGCGCCTTCACCAATACGCCAAGCGCCCAGACGCCCACAAGCGCAATCGCGAGGCCCAGCCAGAATGCCAGAATTGCGTGACCGGGTCCCAGCAGGCTGGAGCCGCCCGACGTAAGGACGTCTCCCAGAATGCTGCCCGGCCCCAAGGCGCCACGCAGTTTGACAACGATCCATTCGATGATCAGGAAAGTCAGGATCACGGGCAAGAGTACGAAGAGCCCCGTTAGGAACGCGCTCGCAATCCCTTTTTCCCAAACATAACGTAATGGGTTCATGTCTTTCCCCATATTTCGTGGCCTTGCTCTCGCTGGATGAGCCTTTTTATCAAATAGCTTGCTGCATACGGCAATACAATTCACGGGCGGCGCGATGCGCCGCCCGTGAAATGAGTGCTGGTATTCCCTTACTTGCTGTCTTCTAGGATAGGGAGTGCGCCGGTTCCGGTCTTGTACTGGGCGACGAAATAGTGCTCGAGCAGGTCAACCACGTCGAGCTCCATATGCGCCCCGAAGGCCAGCTGCGAGGCATCCTTTTCCGCCAGCGCAGTGTTCAGCCCCGCGTGGATCGAATTGAGCGTGTCACGCAGCCCCTTGTCGTTCACTTGCGATTCAAGCGCAGCCCACTGCTTTGCGGACTGATCGATCGTCGCGGACACTGTGCTCCAGTCGATGGTCTTGGATCCGGCCAGGGCACTCAGTTTGAAGCCGGTATAGTCGAGCATCGATACGTCGATCGGCACCGTCAACTTCGAAGTGTCCAGCGTGCCTTCGAGTTGACCGAACCCGTCGACTGCGCGCAATGCGACCGTTTGCCAATCCTGCGCTTCGGCGGCTGCTTCGATCACCTTGAGGTTCGCCGCGACCGTTTCGGCAGCCTTGGCGTTCAGGAGCGGGTGGATGTCGGTCAGTCCCTTCGCAATCATGCCGATTGCTTCTTGCGCGGCACTGCGATCACCGGCCAGCGCGAATTCGGTCAAGTCTTCATGCAACGACGCTACATTGCTGATCGCCTCGTTGCGCGGGTCCGGCGTTTCAGGACGATAGCTCTGGGTCTCCATCACCTGGGTGATCTTTCCCTTGCCGTCCACGACGATCTGGTACCCGACGTTCGCCCGTGTGAATTCGGCAAGTGTCTTGCCTCCGGACAGCTTGTGGGTCGTCACATCCGTGGCGGTCACGTCCGCCGCAAATCCCGCGACTGCGTTCAAAACAGCCGGGTCGACGGGTTTGGTGTCGGCCATTAGAACTGCCGGTGTAAGCATCGCAATGGCGGCAGTGGCCAGAAGAGTACGTTTCATTTGTCTATCCTTTTCGATGTGAGGCAAGTGTTCCTGCCGCAATGCAAATTCGGAATTTAACCTGCATAGAACATGTCGCTTGGATTAAACCTGTGTAATGATGTTTCCGAGTACGGGGATACCGGGGTGGAAATGCGTAATGATCGAACGACTTCAGGAACATACAGCAAACGAGCGAACTTATCTCGCATGGATCAGGACCGCGATCGCGATTGCTGGGTTCGGCGTGCTCATAGAGAAGCTTCCATCAACGCCCAACAATACTTGGGCCGGTCTGGCGCTGGTTTTTCTTAGCGCGGCCCTGGTGCTGATGGCGTCCTTGCGATCCCTTGTGATCCGGAAGCAGATCGAAGGGGATCGGTTAGACCGCGCTTCTTTTGGTCGGATAGAGGTCCTCTTCTCGGCGATGTTGGCCCTGCTCTTATTGACTGTCTTCGTCTTTCTGCTCGGACTTGTCAGAACCGGGTGATACCGGCAGGGATTTCACGATGACATTCTGATAGGCATAGGGAATTTCGATGCCTTCGGCGTCAAACCGTTTCTTGATCCGCTCCGTCAGATCGTATTTGACCCCAGCGGCTATCGCCGGGTCAGCGCACCAGACCCTTAGACTCATGTCCACGCTTGACGCGCCCAGCTGCATGACCGGGCACGCGACGGTCTCTTCCACCTGCTCATGGGCCTCGGCCAACTCCAATGCAACTGCCCGTGCCTTATCGATGTCCGAATCATAGCTGATCGAGAACGGCACGATAGCCATGACACGCGGATGCACGGCCGTCAGGTTGACCATCACCGTGTTCGAAATCACCGAGTTGGAAATAACCACGCGACGGTTGTCGAAAGTCTGCAGAACCGTGTAGCCAAGCGACACATCCTCGACGACCCCGGTCTCCAAACCCGAGGGCGCATTGATCTGTACACGGTCGCCGAGACTGAAAGGGCGATAGAATATGAGGCTCAGGCCAGCGACGAAATTGGCAAGCGTCGATTGCGCGGCAAGACCAATGACGATCGAAGCGACCGACACACTCGCCAGAAGTGCGGTGCCGAGCCGGTCCAGCGCCGGGATCATGTGCGCGTAGAGCATCAGAATCACGATCCAGACGAAAACGCTCGCGACCTTGGACAGGAATGATGCCGCCATGCGGTCAATCCGCTGATCCCGGTCACGCTCCATGATCAATCGGATGGCCCTACGCATAACCCAAGACAGAATGAGCCCGCCCATCCAGAACAGGACAGCCAGCGTCAACGCGCCCGACCAAGTGTCCGGATGAAGTTTTGACAACCAGGATTGCAGCGTCTGCCAATTCATGAGGTACCCCCGGTGCGTACTATTGACGATGAGCACGCTTTTGAAAACACTGACGAAATGAAAAGAACAATTGACAGAAGCTCGCTCTTGAATGCTTTACGCACGGTTCAGGATCGGAGAGCGAGGCGGCAATTCCGCAGTGTTGGAACTTCGCCGGTTGCGATCGAGCCGCCCAAGGATGCGCATGAAACACAGGTGACCTGGTATCGCTATGGACCGGACGGCTACGCCGTGGAGACCTCTCGGCCCGGCACACATGACGGCGAATTGCTTTGGATCGACATCTGCGGGTTGAAGGACCATTTGGCGATCGCAGAACTGGCCGGAGGCGTCGGCCTGAGCGAGCTTGCCATTGCCGATCTGTTCCATCTAGATCAAAGGGCCCACACCGATTTCGATGGTGATCTTGTTCTAACAGTCCTGCGCATGCCCGTGTCCGGGCCTCCCTTCGTTGCCGACCAGATCACACTGCTCCTGGGACCTGATTTCGTCGTGACCCTACGTGAGGGCCCGCGCGACTGTTTCGAGGGTGTCCGCAAGCGCCTTGCAGGCGGGGCCGGGCGCATCCGAGGATCGAGCGCCTATCTCTTCTATGCACTGATCGATGCCATCGTAGATACCTATTTCCCGATCCTGGAACGGTATGGCGATTTGGTCGAAGGGCTGGAGGAACGCATTTTGCAGGAGCCCGGAGACGGTGCTGTACGCGATATCCATCTCCTGAAGCGTGAACTTCTTGATCTGCGGCACGCGCTCTGGCCGATGCGCGAGGCGCTTGCCGCACTGCAACGCGATGACACGCCGCAGGTCGACGATTCGCTTCTACCTTATCTCCGAGATTGTTCCGATCACGCCTTCCAGTTGCTCGACATGGTCGAAGTTTACCGGGAAACGGCCCAAGGCCTTGTGGACCTACAGCTGTCGTCAATCTCAAACCGGATGAACGAGGTGATGAAGGTCCTTACGATGATCGCGACGGTATTCATACCGATGACATTCATTGCCGGACTCTATGGCATGAATTTCGACCGAACTTCGCCTTATAATCTGCCCGAGCTGGGATGGAAGTTCGGGTATGTCTACGCTCTCTGCCTGATGGTCGGCTCCGCCTGCCTCATGCTCTTGGTATTCTTTCGCCTCGGGTGGATAGGACGGCGGTCGCATCGAAGAGATGATATTGACAATGGCTCGGAGAAAGACCCATGACTTCATTTTTTGGCTCCTGGCAGCTGTGGGCAATCCTCGCTGCAGTTTTCGCATCTCTGACGGCGATTTTCGCGAAGGTGGGCGTTTCGGATATAGGATCGGATTTTGCCACCTTCTTGCGCACACTTGTTGTCATGGCGGTTCTTGGCATGATCCTGTGGGCGACAGATCAATACGAACCGCTCGGCTCGATTTCACCCAAGAGCGCGCTCTTTCTCGTTCTCTCCGGCCTCGCGACCGGCGCCTCCTGGGTCTGCTACTTCCGTGCGCTTAAACTCGGACAGGCGTCTCAGGTTGCCCCTGTCGACAAGCTTAGTGTGGTCCTCGTGGCGATCTTCGGGGCGGTGTTTCTGGGTGAGCACCTCTCGCCGACGGGCTGGTTCGGCGTGTCGCTGGTGGGTGCAGGCGCGATCCTGATCGCGGTGAGCTGATTACACATCGGGAACAAAAACGTGACGTTACAAATCTGTATAGCTTTCGTCAGGCAAGCCTGAGGTCGAACCGCCATTTGCATCTCCATCACACCCGAGATGGAGGTTTACATGTCTCGTATCAAATCATTGGGTCGCGCAAGCACTGCGGCCGCTCTCGTTGCCGCTCTCGGCACGACAAGTCTTGTCGCCTTGGCGCCCACGACCGCTCTCGCCGTTCCCGCTGGCGGATATGCCGACCTGATCGAACAGTTCAGCCCGGCGGTCGTTCTCGTAGAAGTCAGCGCGAAAGTTACGCCCGCAGATGCGGAAGGCGGGATGCCGAACGAAGAATTCTTCAAGGAATTCCAACGCCGTTTCGGCGACCAGATGCCTCAAATGCCGGACATGCCAGGTTCGCCTGAACGCCAAGGCCTTGGATCGGGCTTCATCATCTCCAGCGACGGTCTGATCGTCACCAACAACCACGTCATCGACGGTGCGACGACCGTGACCGTCAAGTTTGCTGATGGGTCCGAGCATGAGGCCACTGTTGTCGGGACTGATCCCCTGACCGATATTGCACTTCTGGATATCGAAGGCACCGGCCTGCCGACTGTGGCATTCGGGTCTTCCGACGCCATGCGCGTCGGTGACGAGGTGATCGCCATGGGCAATCCCTTCGGCCTTGGTGGAACGGTCACGACAGGGATCGTTTCGGCCAAAGATCGCAACATCAATTCCGGACCTTTTGATGAATTCATCCAGACCGATGCTGCCATCAACCGCGGCAACTCGGGCGGACCGCTCTTCAATGACCAGGGCGAAGTGATCGGGGTCAACACGGCGATCTTTTCGCCGAATGGCGGCAGCGCGGGGATCGGCTTCGCCGTTCCGTCCGACCTTGTCTCAAAGATTGTCGCAGACCTGCAGGATGACGGTCAGATCGACCGCGGCTGGCTCGGCGTGCAGATCAAGCCTGTGAGCGAGGAAGTCGCTGAGGTTCTCGGTCTCGATGTCGGCCAGGGCACCCAGGTCGAAGAAGTGATCGCGGGCACACCGGCAGAGTCGGCCGGGCTGAAAGCGGGCGATATCGTGCTCAGCTTCGATGGAAGCGACATCAAAGAGGCCCGCGATCTGACCCGTGCCGTGGCAAGCACCGCGCCGGACACCGCTTCAACGATCGTAGTCCTGCGCAAGGGCGAGCGGATGACACTTGACGTCACGCTTGCCAACCGGGCGACCGCACAGGACGCCTGACCTCCGCTTTGCGCCGTCGGGATTCCCCCCTCGGCAGCGTAAAGGTCCCCACTCACGGAGGGCGGCCTGCCCCGGTGCATTTATCGCCGGGGCAGGCTAAAAAGATCAATAAAGACAAACGATTCGAGGGACAGACGTGACGGTTTCAGAAGATATTTCCACCGAAGGGCTATGGGCCCGCATCAAACCGCTGCTGCCCTATCTGCTGACGGCGGCTCTATTCGCGGGCGGTGCATGGGCGCTTTACCACCTTCTGAAACCCGTCAATTTCCATGATGTGGCCGCCCAGATACGGGGCACGCCCTGGCACATCATTGCCATCGCATTATTGTGCACGGCCGGCGGATATACGGCGCTCGTCGGCTATGACTGGTCAGCCTTGCGTTATCTCGACAAGAAGCTACCCCTGCCCGTCATCTTCACCGGCGGGTTTCTCGGATATGCCCTGGGAAATACAATTGGGGCGGGGCCTGTCACGGGCGGTGCAGTGCGATACCGCATTTATTCCGCGCTCGGATTGTCCGCCTACGACATCGCAGGGATCGCTGTATTCGGGTCGCTTGCCTTCGGGTTCGGGGCAACACTGATCGGGTTCGGCGCGCTTGCCTATCACCCGCACGCGCTGGATTCGCTGACCGCCCTCAACGCCACGACAATCCGCTGGGGCTCAGTCGCAATCGTCGCACTCTGCCTGATACTTCTGTCTTTCCTTGCTCTTCGCAAATCCGAGATCATGATCCGAGGGGTTTCCTTGCGGGCACCTTCGCTCAACATCATGTTGGGGCAGATCGTCTTCACCGGTATCGACATTCTCCTGGCCGGGACAACACTCTACCTGTTGCTGCCAGCCAGCGACTTGGGTTTCGCAACCTTCCTCGCCGTGTTTGCCGCCGCCATCTTTGCAGGCGTGCTCAGCCATGTGCCCGGCGGCGTGGGCGTATTCGAGACGGTTATCATTGCCGCCCTGCCCGCCTCAGTTCCAGTCGACCAGGCGGCGGCGGGCCTGCTGCTCTACCGGCTTATCTACTATCTCGTCCCGTTCGTTGCCGCGCTGATCCTGCTCGCCTTCACCGAGGCCCGAATGGCAAGCGGGCGCACCCTCGGACCGGTGATGCAAAGCCTCGCACCAGTCTTCAAGTCGGTCAGCGCCGTCACGCCGCTTGCGATCTCCGCGATGGTCTTTGGGTCTGGTGCCTTCATGCTGGCATCGACCCTCATCCCACCCACCAGCGATCTTGCTCAGGAGTACGAAGATCTATTGCCCTTGGCATTTGTCGAAGGCGGCGCGCTTTTGTCCAGTATCCTGGGTGCGGCTCTCGTGATCATCGCTCACGGCCTGCTCCGCCGCGTCGAAGGGGCCTGGTGGTTGGCGATCGGGGTCCTTGGTGGCGGCATTGCGGCAAGCCTTGCCCATGGTCTCGATTACGAACGGGCACTGGTACTTGGCCTGGCACTCCTCATTCTCGTGCCGACGCGCCGCGAGTTTTACAGGACGACCAGATTGACCCGAAACGTCCTGAGCCCGCGCTGGATCATCATGATGGCCAGCCTTTCCATCGCCGTCATGGCCGTCCTGTTCTTTGCACACAAGGCCACACCTTATGCACACGAACTCTGGTGGCAGTTTGCGGCGGATCAATCGGCACCGCGCGCCCTTCGTGCAGCACTGGTTGGCGTCCTAGCGCTCGCTTTGATGACTCTTGTTTTTGCGCTCAGGCCAGGAGCCTTCTCGCATGATCTCGCGACGGCGGAGGATCTGGAACGCGCACGGGAGATCATCAAGGGGCAGGACGATCCAGAAGCGAACATCGTGCTGACCGGAGACAAGTCGCTGTTGTTTTCCGAAAGCGGGAAGTCGTTTCTCATGTATCGCATACAAGGACGCACCTGGATCGCTCTGCACGATCCCTTCGGCGATCCCGATGAGTTCGCCCAACTCGTCTGGGAATTCCACGATGCCGCCTACGCTGCGAATGCTCGCCCCGTTTTCTATTCCGTCTCGGCGACATCCGTGCCGCTCTGGCTCGACATGGGACTCTCGCTGATCAAGATGGGCGAAGAGGCGGTCGTAAGGCTGCCCGACTTCGGGTTGGAAGGATCGCACCGCAAGAAGTTGCGCACCGCGCATAACCGCGCGCTTCGGGATGGGCTGAGCTTTGACGTCATCCCTGCCCCGATCCCGGCTGAGACGATGGCAACGCTAAAGGCCATCTCCGACGAATGGCTCACATCCAAATCCGGCGGCGAAAAAGGGTTCTCCGTCGGCGCCTTCGATGCCGAGCGTCTGGCGCAATTCCCTATTGCGACCGTTTCGTTCGAAGGCCGGATTGTCGCCTTTGCCAACCTCTGGCTGACCGAGACGAAAGATAAAGCCACGATCGATCTCATGCGCCAGGTCGATGACGCGCCATCGGGACTGATGGATTTTCTGTTCACCGAACTGATGCTGCATTTCAAGGCCGAGGGCTATCGCGAGTTCAGCCTCGGCAATGCCCCGCTTTCGGGCCTCGAGGCACGCCGCGGCGCCAAGCTCACGACACGGCTTGGCGCCTTCGTCTATCGCCACGGACGGCAGTTCTATAATTTTGAGGGCCTACGCAATTTCAAGGAGAAATTCGATCCCGACTGGCGGCCTGTCTACATCGCGCTGCCCCCCCGCGCGAATGTCCTCGGCGTGGCGACGGACGTGGTGTCGTTGATCGGCGGTGGTCTTCGCAGCACGATAGGGAAGAAGAAAGCAGATGTTTGACTGGAGCCGGTCGACAATGCCGTCGGACAATTATGTTCTGCAATGTGAATTTGTTTTGAATTACCCGATACGGCGAAAACTGGAGAAACCTCTTGTCGTCGAATGAGTCCGACTGCCCCGACCAGGGAATTGACCGCCGCGAAGTCCTCTTGGGAGGATTTTCGCTGATCGCGGCGCCCTTTCTTCTGACCGGGCGCGCCTTCGCCGCTGAAGGTGGCGCCCCGCTGCCGATCCCACCGCTGGTCGATGCGGATGGGTCTCAGCCGGTGACGCTGACGGCACGGGCGGGCAGCCACGCCTTCGTGCCGGGAACGCAGACGCCGACGCTTGGATACGAGCTGGATTACCTTGGGCCCACCTTGCGCGTGCGGCGCGGGCGAAGCGCGCAGATCGACGTGGTCAACCGTACCGACGACCAGATCACTGCCCACTGGCACGGCGCCCATGTTCCCGGCACCATGGACGGCGGTCCGCAGCTGGCCTTTGACCCCGGGCAATCCTGGGCGGCTCGGTTCGACGTGCATCACCCGGCGGCGACGCTGTGGTACCACAGCCATGTCCATGGCAAGACAGGCCCGCAGGTCTATCACGGCCTGGCCGGTTTCCTGCTTGTCGAAGACCCCGCGGCACCCAATGGCCTGCCCTCGGACTATGGTGTCAACGACCTGCCTCTGGTGGTGCAGGACCGCAGTTTCGACCGGGCCGGGCGGCTGGTCTACGACACTTCGGGCATGGCGCTGATGGGCGGCGTTCTTGGTGACACGATCTGCGTGAATGGTGCCGTGCAGCCGGTGGCCGACGTGCCAAGAGGCCTGGTGCGCCTGCGCCTGCTCAATGGTTCGAATGCGCGGTTCTACGATTTCGCCTTTGCCGATGGGCGCCGGTTTCACCAGGTCGCCAGCGACGGCGGCCTGTTGCCCGCGCCGGTTGCGCGCAGCCACATCGCGCTGGCCCCGGCCGAACGCGCCGAGATCGTCGTCGATTTCAGCGCGGACACCGCGCCCGTCCGCTTGGTCAGTGCCGACATCGCCCAGGGTGGCATGATGGGCGGCGGCATGATGGGTGGGGGCGGCATGATGGGCGGCGATGCAAGGCCCGGCGGCGCGATCGAGATCATGACGTTCGCGCCCGGTGTCTCGCCCGCAACCGGGCCGGCCATCCTTCCCGCTAGCCTGCCCGCGCCGCCGATAGATTTTGGCGCCCCCGTCCGAACCCGCGACTTCCGGCTGGACATGCACGCGGGCTCGACGATCGGGTCCATGTTCAGCAAGTTGATCGGCAATTCCGGCGCGATCATGGGCATCAACGGCAATTCCTATGACATGGGCCGGATCGATGCCGAGTTGCGTGCCGGCGAAACCGAGCTTTGGCGGATTTCGGCACCGATGATGATCCACCCCTTCCATGTCCACGGGACCTCGTTCCAGGTCGTCTCTCGCGGCGGGCAACGCGTGGACCCGGCGACTGAAGGGTTGAAGGACGTCGTGGTGGTCGATGGACGTGGCGCCGAGATTCTGGTGCGGGTCGACCAGAAGGCCGACGCTGCGACGCCTTTCATGCTGCATTGTCACATTCTCGAACACGAAGACGCGGGAATGATGGCGCAGTTCACGGTCGCCTGATCCTGAAGGCCCCGAGTGTGTGAAAATATCCGTTCCACCTCTTGAGGCTCCAGTAGCTGGAATTACCAGGTAACGAAAAGAACCACAGCAATCCGAATTGCCGTGAAATCACAAAGGAATAGCAAGATGGGTACTGGAATGGGCTTTGGCATGGGGTTCGGCGGCATCTGGATGCTGCTGATCATTGTCCTCGTGGTGTTGGCGATTGCCGCACTGATGAATTACCTGCGCAAGTGACGCAGAAAGAAGGAGATTGGAAATGAGCTATACGATGGATCGAAAACTCGACGGCGCGACCATGGACGCAGCTGACGAGCGCGTGCGCGCGGCGCTGACCGAGGCCGGTTTCGGCGTGCTGACCGAGATCGACGTTCAGGCGACGATGAAGAAGAAGCTGGGCGAGGACATGGCCGACTATCGCATCCTTGGCGCCTGCAACCCGAAGATGGCGCACCAGGCGTTGGGGATGGAGCCGCGCGTCGGTGCGATGCTGCCCTGCAACGTGATCCTGCGCGAAGTCGACGGCGGCGTCGAGGTCTCGGCCATCGACCCGGTTGCCTCGATGCAGGCGATCGACAACCCGGACCTGACCCGCGTCGCCGGGCAGGTGCGCGACATGCTGGCGCGCGTGGTGAATAATGCCTGAAGACGGCGGGAGCCTGTTCGAAGGCCTGCGCGCCTTCAAGAACAAGTTTGACCCCGAATGGCGGTCGCGCTTCGTCGCGGTCCCGCGCGGGGTCACGGCACTGACCGCGCTCAAGGACGCCGCCCTGCTGATCGCCAGCGGCACCCGCGGTATCATCGGAAAGTAGGTAAGAGATATGCACAAGTCAGGACAACGGGTATCTTTCTGGTCCGCCGTCGCGATGGGGATCGGCGCGATGGTGGGGGCGGGCATCTTCGCGCTTCTTGGCGCTGCCGGTGCCATTGTCGGCAGCGCGGTGTGGGTTTCCTTCGTGATCGGCGGCCTGATCGCGCTGCTGTCGGGCTATTCCTTCGGTCGGCTCGGCGCCCGCTACCCTGCCGCCGGCGGGTTGGTCGAATACCTGGTGCAAGCCTACGGAGTGGGCCGGTTTTCCGGCACCATGAGCGTAACGATGTATCTGGGCGCGCTGGTGGCTGTGTCGCTGGTGGCGCGCACCTTCGGCACTTATGCGGTGGCGCTCATGCCTGTCGGCACACCGCAGATCATGGTGTCCGTTCTGGCGGCCCTTGTGATTCTCGCCTTCATGGTCATCAATCTCGGCGGTGCGAAGGCCATGGCGCGGGCAGAAAACATCGTCGTTCTGATCAAGATGTCGGTTCTTGTTGCTTTCGCAGCCATCGGGCTGATTTTTGTCGATCCGGCGCAACTGGCGCCGGCGAGCTATCCACCTGCCCCGATGATCCTCTATAGTGTCGCCATCACTTTCTTTGCCTACGAGGGCTTCCGCGTCATCACCAACGCCGCCGAGGACATGGCAGATCCGGCGCGTACCCTGCCGCGCGCGATCATGACGGCGATCGGACTGGTCATGGTGATCTATGTAGCGCTCGCCATTGCCGTCTTCGGCAACCTGCCACCAGAAAAGGTGGTCGCTGCGCGGGACTATGCGCTGGCAGAGGCAGCGCGACCGGTCTTTGGTCAAGCCGGGTTCACCATCGTCGCTGTCGCCGCTCTATTCTCGACCGCCTCGGCAATCAACGCCGCGCTATATGCCGTGACCAACGTGACCTACGAAATGGCTCGCAAGGGAGAGCTTCCTGCGATCTTCGGCGAGCCCATCGGGCACAGTCGCGAGGGATTGATCGTCAGCTCCGCCACCATCGTTCTGCTAGTCGTGCTTTTCGACCTGTCGGCCATTGCGGTGATCGGCGCGCTGACGATGCTTTTCATCCACATGGTGACCCATATCGGGCATCTGCGGCTTCTGGATCAGACCGGCGCATCGCGCGGCCTCATCTGGCTGGCGGTGCTGGCCAACGCGGTGGCGGTGACGCTTGGCGGCTGGCATCTTAGCACCACAAATCCGGGATTGCTGTTGTGGATTGTCGGCTTTATTACGCTGTCTTTCATCGTTGAAACGGGACTGCACGCCGTGACCGGCCGCAAGGTTACCGCGCGGACACCGGGCCAGCAGACGACCGGGAATTAACGAAAGAAGGCCTATCCGGGATGCCCCACACGCTTGATCAGATCCTGCCCTCGCTGGAAGCGCTTGGACTGTGGTCCTACTGGATCATCGGGCTGGCCTCGATGCTGGAGGCGTTCTTTGCCACCGGCGTCTTCGTGCCCGGCACGCTCGTCGTCGATTCTGGCGGGATCCTGGTGCAGCAGGGCGCGATCGACTTCTTCGATCTTGCCTGGTTCGTGGCCATCGGCTCGATCCTGGGCGGTGAAATCAGCTATTGGGCGGGCGTCTGGGCGCGGCGCGGGATGAACACCCGCTGGAAGCCCGAGAATTCGCCGAGCTATCTGAAGGCGGAGCGGCTGTTTCGGCGCCATGGTGGGCTGGCGCTGGTGCTTGGGCGTTTCGCGGGGCCTGTCTCAGGCTTAGTGCCTTTCGCGGCGGCAGTCGCGGGCATGGAGCGGCGGAAGTTCCTGATCTGGAACATTTTCTCGGGCTTTCCTTATGCGCTGGGGCACGTCGCGTTCGGCTATTTTCTCGGCGACGTCATCACCCGGATCGGCCCCATCGCCACGCGACTGGCGATCTTCGCCGGCGCGGTTCTGCTGCTGTTGGCCGTGCTGTGGTGGCTCATCATCCGTATCGAGCGGATGCTGCCTTTCGTGCTGTCGATCCTGCGTTCCATCGCGCAGGCCGTCGCCACGAACCCCGACGTGGCGGCCTGGAGCGCGCGGCACCCCAAGCTCGCCGGTTTGATTGCCCATCGCTTTGATGCCTCGCGCGCCTCGGGGTTGACGGCGACGCTTCTGGGCGGCGCAATCCTGTACATCCTGGTGATTTGGGCAGGATCGGCGCTGGACTTCCTGATGGCCGAGCCGATCGTGCTGGCCGACACGCGGCTGGCCAACCTGATCCACGCCTTCTGGACGCCCTGGCTTCTGAAGACCGCCGCCCATGTCACCGCGCTCGGCGACTGGCGGGTGGTAGCCAGCCTGATGGTCGCGGCGCTGGCGGGCCTGTGGCTGCGCCGCCGCCCGGACCTGATGCTGGGGCTCACAGCCTCGGTCGCCGGCAACGTGGTGACCGTGGCGCTGCTGAAACGCATATTCGATCGCCCCCGCCCGGAGCTGGCATATTTCGTCGAGACATCCGGCAGCTTCCCCTCGGGCCATGCCGCAATCTCGGTCGCCCTTTACGGGATGCTTTTCTTCGCCGTCTGGCGGTTGGGGCGGTTGGGGCCGATCATGGCGGCGCTTCTGGCCGCAACGCTGGCCTTCGTGATCGGGCTCAGCCGGCTCTACCTCATCGAGCATTACCTCACGGATGTGCTGAACGGCTGGCTGGTCGGTACACTGTGGCTCCTGATCGGGATCGCCCTTGGCGAATGGTGGCGCGAGACGCGCGGCAGCGCAGCCTCACCCGATCCGGGCGCAATGCGCGCCGGGGGCATTGGCCTAGCGGTCGTGCTCGTCCTCTTCGCCGGCTGGCAGATCGCCACCTATGACAAGGCGCGCAACGTGGTGGTGGCGCAGGCTGCCGAAGAGACCGTCGCTGACATCGCCGACCTGTTCGCCTCGGGCAAGGCGCCGAATACGACCGAGTCGATCATCCGCACGCCGCTTGAGCCGGTGAACGCGATCCTGCTCGCCCGCGACGAGGCAGCGCTCACGGCCGCGATGACTAGGACGGGATGGAAGCAGGCCGAAAAGCCAACACTCGGCACGCTTGCCCGCGCCGGCTGGGCGCTCGTGACGGGGCTCGAGGACGACACCGCCCCCGTCACGCCCTACTTCTGGCGCGGCCAGCCCAATGACATCGCGTTTCAGAAGCCCACCCCCGACAAGACCATCCGCAAGCGCCACCACGTCCGCTTCTGGCGCTCGAACTTCGTCACGCCCGGGGGCCTGCGCCTGTTCATCGGGGCCGCGAGTTTCGACGACGGGCTCGACTGGCTGCTTCTGCATCACATCGACCCCAACGTGGATGCGGAACGCGACACGCTTGTAACCGACCTTCGGAACGCCGGCGTCGTCGCACCGCTTGAGATGCTGCAACTCTCGAAGGCGCGGCTGGGCATATCAGTCGCCGGAGACCCCTGGTTCACCGATGGCAAGACGGCCGTGGTCACGCTGAAATGACCTCGGATCGACGCCTCAGTCACCCGACTCTTGCCCCACAGCTTGTTCCGCCATCGGGTGCGTGCCGTCCGCGAGCCGGGGCACCAGATTCGGCGGAACGCGCAGAAACGCAAGAACCGCGTCGGTCAGCCCAAGAATGACCTGATCGAATTTGGCCATCACCGGGTATCGGGCGATGCCCCGCAGCACAACAATGGCGACCGCCGCGACCCCGGCCGAGCCGACCATGTCAAGCGGCCAGTGAACGCCGAGCCAGACCCGCGCCCAGGCGACCGCAAGGGCAGAGCACAGGGCAAGCGACCACCAGATGCGCCGTGCGCCGAAGGCCATCAGCCCGAAGGTCACGGCGAAGAGCACCGTCGCGTGGTCAGAAGGAAACGACGTCTCCGCTGCGTGCGGCAAGAGCTGATGGCCCACGCCCAACTCGAAGGGTCGTGGGTGATACCAGAGCGCCGCGATGGTGAAGTTGACCGCCAACGCAACCACCGCTGCCATCCCGGTGCGTATGATCGCAACCCTCCCGGCGCGGCCGCTCCGCAGATAGCCGAGCGCAAGGCCGATCGCGACTAGCCAGATCAGCCATTCGGCGGCGAGGCGGGCAACGCCCAGTTCCAGAAATCCCGGGGTGGCGGGCCCATTGAGATAGGAAAACAGGATGAGATTGAGATGATCCATGAAGGGTTCATATTTCGGATATGTGGGCGCGACAAACAAGAAATGTTGCAAAGGATCGCCGCCGTTTTTCCGGCGACGACACTTGCCCCCGACGCCGAGATCGTTGCCTATTGCCGAGGCCCTTACTACGTCTATACGCACCAGGCCGTTGCCGCCCTGCGCCGGAAGGGGCTCATCGCCCGCTGTCTCGACGGGGGCTTGCCCGAATGGGGCAAGGACGGAAGGCCGGTGCACCTCGGTGCAAACTGAAGAAACCGCTTCTGGCCGCTTTCAAAACGCTGCCAAAGTCACTTGCGCCTCCGAGCCTCGCGCAGGACCGCTTCGCCGAGCACCAGCACGCACCCGGCAGCGAGCGCCAGACCTCCGCCAATGGGTCCGAGTACCCCCCTGTCCATGAGGATGGCCACCAGAACCACACCGCCGAGGACCGCCAGCGTGAGCCGCAGGTCGGCCACGAACATCTTGAGAAGTTCCTTGAAGACGTCGCCGAGGATGGTCATGCGAGGCTGCTTCCGTAAGTGGTGCGTGCAAGACGCGAAAGGCTGATGCCAGACAGCAGGAACAGCGCCGCCAGAGGCAAGAGCGCAAGATCGGCCCCGGGCCATTCCGCGCCCAGCCCTTCGCCGGTCCAGAAGACACCGAAGGCGGACAGCATGACGCCCACACCGAACTTCAGCGTGTTCTCTGGTACATTCGACAACGGCTTATGAACGGCTGCGCCCACGATCAGGACGAGAGCGCAAGCCGCCAGAGCGCCGAGCGAAGCCTCCCACAAGAGACCCTTGCCGGCGCCGACGGCGACGACGATGAAGGCGACCTCAAGCCCTTCCAGCAGCACCGCCTTGAAAGCGGCGATCCCAGCGATCCACTGCAATGTCTGCGGCGACCCCGTCTGCGCGCGAAGCTCCGCGGTTTCCTCGTCATAGGCCAGGGTTTCATCATGCAAGGCGATGACACCGGCCGAGCGAAGGACGGCTTTCCTGAGCCAGCCCATGCCGAACAGGAGCAGCAGGATGCCGACGACCAGTTGCAGGGCCTGGATCGGGATGAATCGCAGCGCCGGCCCGAGGATCAGGACGACGAGGCCAAGGACCGCGAGCGCCGCCGCGGTCCCGACGATGGCCGGTCGCCATCCCCGCGTGGTGCCGACGGCCAGCACGATGGTGAACGCTTCCACCACCTCGACGATCGAGGCGAGGAAGGCCGCCGTGACGGCGGGAAACAGGACAGTCCAGAAATCCGGCGGCATGAGATCCTCCCCATCTTGCGCTTGACTGCGATCCGGTTGCGACTCGCTTGTGGTAATCACTACATCTTGCTTGTAGCGTTTACAACAGGTATGTAGTGAACATGAGCAAGGCCACATTCTCCGACCGGATCTCCACCCTCGACGCGGCGGTTTCGCCTGTCGAATCGCGCCTCATCGACTGGCTCGCCCGCAATCGCGAGACCGCCCTGCATGCCTCGGCCGCCGAGATCGCCGAAGCAGCGGGGACCAGCGACGCCACCGTGATCCGAACCGCGCGCAAGCTCGGCTATGCCGGGCTGGCCGATCTGCGCCACGCCCTGGCCGAGGATCTGCGCCGCGACCTGACGCTGGCGGACCGCATGGCGAGCGAACTGGCGCAGCCTGGCACGGTCCCGGGCCTGCAGACATCGGCACATGCCTTGCGCGCATCGCTGGACGCCATCGAGGCGCTGGAGGACGCGGTGGTTTCGGACATTGTCGGGACGCTCATGGCCGCGCGCCGGATCCACGTCTTCGGAATCGGGCCGTCGGGTTTCATCGCCGGGTATTTCGCGGCGCAGCTGGGGCGACTCGGCTTCGACGCGCGAGCCCTGTCGCGCACCGGCCTGCAGTTTGCCGACGATCTCGTGGGGATTGGCGTCGGCGACGCAGTCGTGGCCCTGGCCTATGATCGCCCCTATCTCGAGGTGCGGGCTCTCTTCGACCGGGCCTCACGCCTGAACCTTCGCTCCCTCCTGATCACCTCGAACGGGCCGCGCCTTCCCGACCCGCGCGCGAGCATCCTCGTGCGCGTGCCCCGCGGCCGCACAGGCGGTTTCGGCCTGCACGCGGGTACGCTCGCCTTGCTCGAGGGGCTCCTCCTCGCGATTTCGGCGGCCGAACCCGACAGGATGAAGGCGGCGCTTGAGGATCTGAATGCCGCCCGCGAGGCGCTTTCGGGGTCAGGCATGGGATTGTGAAATCTTCGGGCGCCTACTGAAAAGTTACGCTTGAGAGAGGCTTTTGAAGCCTGTCGCTTCTACATGGCAACTGGGCAGTTGATGTTAGCGCACAATAGTTCGAAGCCTTGGCGCCTCTATGCCGACGAAATGGAACGTTGGCCTATTTTGACGCACGGAACGGTGTCAGATAGCGGCCCGCCACATCCGAAAGCGGCCCTGACCTGTGACTTCCCGGACCAAGCCTTTGTTTTCTAGCCACGTCAGGTTGCGCTGAACTGCGGCCCGGCTCGTGCCGGTCATTGCCTCGATCATTGGCGCGGAGACAAGTGGCCACTCCGTCAGCACCTGGCGTAATGCTGGCGGCGTTTTCCCCGAAAGCGTGGCAGTCATTGCCTCCGCCCGCGCCGCCCAAGCTTCGATATCGTCCAAGTGACGCATCGCCGTTAGAATTGCGCTGTCCATCCCATCCAACCAGCGGACCAAACGTTCGGGTGGCAAGCCCGAAACACGCAGCCCCCCTGCCCCGCCCATGGCTAGCGGTGCGAAGGTGGCGCCGCTTCCATCGCTGGCCGCGATCCTGGACGCGGTGACGGCGGCTTCGATCTGTTCGCCGTGCTGTCCGAAGCCGACCAGGCTCCAGAGATGAAAGCCCATGCATGCCCGCGTGATTGGGTGGAGATCGACCGCGGCTGTCATTACGTCCAGCCATCCACCCGCGCGATCTTCGAAACGCTCGGTGCTGTCTTCAATGTTTTCGGGGTCGCGGCGATCCAGGAATGCGGCCAAGTCGACTTTTGGTCCGGGACCGCCTGTCAGGCGCCGAACAGCCTGTCAGGCGCCGAACAGCCCATCCAACCCTTGCCAGGGCATTTGGGTCATCCTGTGCGCCCGAGAGCCGCATCGACACCCAGAGCGCCAGACGATCAGAACTCACCCGATCCCCTGCGAACCAGCTGAGGTCCGCTGCCTCGATAAGAGCGAGGCGATGCCGCCAGCCTTCCGGGCCACGCAGCAGCCGGTCATCCAGAGCACCCAGGCGTCCAGCGACCCGTGCCAGTCGCGCAGCGTGAACGCCTTCTGCCTTTGCCCAGTATTCGATGACAGCAGTGTCGGGCGGTTCCGCCCGTGGCCCAGGAGGCAAATCATCTGGTTCTTCTTCAAGTGGTCCCGGCAGAAACCAGAGATCCTCTTCGTGGGCCTCTTCATCCTCCTCGATGTTGATGAGGGGGTCATTGAAATCATCATTTAAAGCGGATGCTTGGATAATGTGCAAAATACTGTTCTTTTGCACATTATCCAAGTGATTTTGTGGCGGTTGCCTTCGCTCTTTATATAGTCTGCGCGCGCGACTGCCGGTGAAACCTCTCAGATCGCGCTCAGCACAAGGAAACCAAGGGGTTTTGGACGAGCGCGACGAGAGAGCACCTACTTGCATTCGTTTAAAAGCGGTCTTTTAGTAACGGTATATGAAATTGCAAACGGCCCCGTTTTCATGCCCCTGATAGGCTATGCCCGCGTATCGACAGAGGATCAGACCCCCCTGCCCCAGTCTGAGGCCCTGCAAACTGCGGGATGCGTCGAGATCTTCGAAGAGCACGCCTCAGGCGGCAATCGCGCGCGTCCTGTGCTCGCGCGGGTGCTCGAACGCGTCCAGAGCGGCGATACGCTGGTCGTCGTGCGGATCGACCGGCTTGCGCGGTCTCTGTCGCACTTACTGGAGGTGATCGAACGTCTGGAGGCCAAGGGAGCTTTCTTCCGCTCGCTGCAGGATCCAATCGACACCGCCTCCCCTCAAGGAAAATTCACATTGCAGGTTCTGGGCGCCGCGGCTGAGTTCGAGCGCGCGCTAATACGTGAGCGCACAAAGGCCGGGCTTGCCTCTGCGCGCGCCAAAGGGCGCGTTGGTGGCAATCCTGGGCTTCGCACCAAAGACCCCGCCGCGCTGCGCAAGGTGCGGCTGGCACGACAGGACGGCTACATGGAGCGCCTGAACGAAACCGCGCAGGATTGGGTGCCCCACGTGCGACGCCTACGGCCGGATATGGCCTGGGAAGATGTCTTGCGAATCATTAATGGCCCCCTGCCCCACGACCGGCACTGGACCCGAAGCCGCCTACTCCGTGCTGTGAAAGCCTATGTCCGCGACGGGTTTCTGCTAGATGAAGTGCTTGGCCGCGCCGGACGCCGCGAAACCGATGACCGCCTGCCAGCTATCGTGGCTGCCATCAAAGGCTCGGACCCGGAAATCACACTGCAGGCGATCTGCGACCGGCTGGAATCGATGCGTGAGCGCACCCCTCGAGGCCGCACTAGCTGGCAGCCGTCTTCGGTCAAAATGCTGCTTGAGCGTGCGGAAAAGTTGGGGCTCCTCTGAACACGACACTTGTGTTGGCCTGACGGATTGCCACTAAATCTAGAAAGTGCTTGCACGAATCTGGTTGGTCGGGCAATAGTCTCGAAAAATAACGCGCGGTCACATAAAAAACGCGCCCACGGATCGGGGCAGACATGAGCGAAGCAGAACAGGATCTAGATATCGCCATCGGGCACTACGCGGAACTTCTCGCGTCGAACCTGCATGCTCAGCGCGCTGCACACTTCCCACCGGATGCAAAGAAGGTGATGCGCACTTTGACCAGCGGCGAAGCTGCTGAACTCCTTGGTGTCGACCATACCTATCTTCGGAAGCTTCATCGAGAAGGAAAGATCGTTGACGTCGAGACGACGGCTGGAAGTCATCGCCGCTATACGCTCGACGATATCTGGGAAATCCGGCAGACGCTTGAAGGAAACGCAAAAAAGTCTGGAACTTACGTGCCTGGGCGTCGCGACGGTGACGAGCTTCAAGTCATTTCAGTGGTGAACTTCAAGGGCGGAAGCGGCAAAACGACGACGTCTGCTCACCTCGCTCAGCGCTTGGCGCTCAAGGGGTACAGAGTTCTTGCGATCGATCTCGACCCCCAAGCATCTCTTTCGGCTCTTCACGGAATCCAGCCAGAACTCGACCTCATGGAGGGCGGAACCCTCTATGATGCCGTTCGCTACGACGATCCGGTTCCGATCTCCGAAGTGATCCGCAAGACTTACATTCGCGGCCTTGATCTCATCCCAGGCAACCTTGAACTCATGGAGTTCGAGCACGAGACGCCTGCTGCTATCCAGCGAGGCGGAGCGAAAGCGTTCTTCGCGAGAGTTCATGACGCACTCGATAGTGTTGAAGCGAACTACGACGTTGTTGTGATCGACTGCCCGCCGCAGCTTGGTTTCTTGACGATGTCAGCACTTTCCGCGTCCTCGGGCGTCCTCGTGACGGTTCACCCGCAGATGCTTGACCTTATGTCGATGTCCCAATTCCTGCGAATGACGGCGGATCTCCTTGGAGTAATCAGGGATGCAGGCGCAAATCTGCGCTTCGATTGGCTGCGCTTCTTGCCAACGCGATACAAAGTCGGCGACGCGCCACAAACCGAAGTCATCGCCTTCATTCGCGGGCTGTTTGGGAGGTCGGTCCTGACCAATCACATGGTTGAATCGACTGCAATTTCTGATGCCGGCTTGACCAAGCAAACGCTCTACGAAGCTGACAAGAGGGACTTCACGCGTCAGACGTTTGATCGTGCGATCGAATCTATGAACGCAGTGAACGATGAGATCGCTGAAATCATCCAGAACACATGGGGGCGGAATGGCAAGAAAGCCTAAACTTGGCCTGCCGCTGCAGACCCTTCGCAACGCTCCTGACGCTCTTGAAGGGCGCCGACTGCGTGGCGGTGTTTTTGAGATCGATCCGGCGCAGATTGTTACCGAAGGACGGTTGGATGACAGGCTTCAGATTGAAGTTGAGGGCCTGAAGAACTCTATTTCCAAGAACGGTCAGCGTGTGCCTGTCTTGGTCCGCCCACTGGAAGGCGATCGCTACAACCTGATCTATGGCCGCAGACGCTTAGAAGCATGTCGCGAACTCGGTATCAAAGTTCGAGCCATCGTCACAGAGGTTGAGGGTGATCAAGCGCTTCGAGATCAGCTTCTCGAGAACCAAGAGCGTCGTGATCTGAGCTTTATTGAGCGTGCGCTCGTTGCGACGGCACTTCTGGACGGTGATCATTTGGAAGGGGCTGAGCGCACCAATCGAGGTGTCGCCGAAGTCCTTAACCTCCACGAAGCTGGGGTTTCACAACTCTTGAGTGTCGTTCGGACGGTCGGCGAGGAACTCATCCAGGCAATTGGTGCGGCTCCCGGGATTGGTCGCCCGAGATGGGAAGAGCTCAAAAAGGCTTTAGGTGCCTACGACGGTGATCGAGACCAACTGCAAGCCGTAGCTCATGCAGCCAAGTCCGAAAGTTCCGGCTCGGTCGATGAGGTTTCTGAGCGTGCGTTTCTCGCAGTTCTGGCAGCTGCGAAAAGAGCAGAGAAGAAAGCAAGCCCGTCTAGAAAGGGTGTGCCTGCTTTGGCGATCCCCGGTGTTGGAGCTGCGACGGTCAAGACCGGCCGCCAAGGCAAGCAGCTCAAACTTGATCTAACTACGGATGAACCTGATTTTATCAGCTGGTTGGAGGGCAACGCCCCAAAGCTGATTACCGAGCTTCATGAGCGCTGGAAGCGTTCAGGAGACTGAGGAAGAGCAACCAACAAGAAGGAGGCACGATACAGGCAAAAAGAAAAAGGCCCCGAGAAGCTAGCTTCACGAGACCTTTGTAAGGTTTCGCACCGGGATCAGCCCGCTACAAAATCTCAGTTTTCGCACTTCTGAATGTAGCGTTCTGGCCCCTACCCCGCAAGCGCAAAGCGATTCGCGGGCCCTGGAATTTTTGTCTTCGTGGACATTTTCATGGAGTACACACCAATCTCGCCGTTTATGCGGCCGATTTCGCACGCCCATTTGCGCGTCATTGAGCGACCCGAGGCATCTGTTCCAGCCAGACCCGTTAACAAGTGGGAACTCCTGCGCGAGCTCTCCAAGGCGCAAGCGGCCTTTGGGGTCTCGGAACGTGATCTGACGGTTTTGCAGGGGCTCCTCAGCTTCTTTCCGGACGATGCGCTTGGCGGGAACGCCGAGATGGTCGTCTTCCCCTCGAACAAGGCGATCTGTGAGCGCCTGAATGGTATGCCCTGCTCCACGATGCGTCGTCACCTCGCGCGTCTTGTCGAGGCTGGCTTGCTCCAGCGGCGCGATAGCCCCAATGGGAAGCGTTACGTCCGCAAGCACGGCGAAGATCGCGTTGCCTTTGGCTTCGATCTTTCCCCGCTCTACTGTCAGTCAGAGGAGATAGCACGGGCCGCAGAGGCCGTACGTGAGGCTGAGGAGCGCGTCAGGCGCCTGAGAGAGGTCGTAAGCCTCATGCGACGCGACCTCGCGGCCCTCGCCGAGTTCGGAGACGAGATACAGCCCGGCCTAGGCTTCTGGGATCAGCTTCGCGACAAGGCTGCACTCACAGCCCGCGCGCTTCGCCGCAAGCTTTCAATTGAGGACCTCGCGGCCTATCGAGCCGACCTTGAAGCTCTCCTTGACCAGGCACGCAACATCATTGATGGCCCTGAAACAGAAGAAATGAACACCAATGATGCCCATTCTGAGCGTCACCATCATAATTCAAATAAAGAATCTATAGATCTTGAACCTGCTTTAGAAAAAAGCGGGGTGGTGGCGGGTGTGCCAGATATGGACACGGATGAGCCTGTGGCTGACGTCGATGAACAGGACACAAGACACCTGCCAAAGATCCCGCTGCACCTAGTGATCGCGGCATGTCCCTCGCTTAAGACCTTCTACCAAGGTGAGATCCGGCATTGGCATCAGCTCTTCGATGCGGCGTGCCATGTGCGGCCAGCCATGGGAATCAGTGCGTCTGCATGGGAAGAAGCACAGCGGTTCATGGGTCCGGAGCAAGCGTCGATCGTCGTTGCTGCCATGCTGGAACGCTTCGCCGATATAAGATCGCCTGGTGGATACTTGCGAGCTCTGACTGCCAAAGCTGCGGCAGGCGAGTTTTCCTGTGGCCCAATGGTCATGGCATTGATTGGCCGGCGGAACGCGGCTTAACAGCTGTTAAACTCCGATCTCGTGCGGCTGGCATGGCATAACTTAACAGCTGTTAAGTGGGCTCTCGGCACACAAACGGTGTTCGAGAGAGAAAAGTTAGGGGGTTGAGGTGTGGCGGTATTTGAGATCGTGAAAGTGGCTTTCGCCTTCGTCCCGGCGAAGCTCTGATGACGAGGGCATCCCGATCATCATGGCAAAACCTCAGCTGGTGACCATCGCTGCTAGTAGCGCAAAGGCGGCTAGCGAAGAACATACAGAGCGTTGCGCTGCAGCCAACCTAGCAGTTGCGCGCCTCCGCGGCCCCCTGCCCTTTTCGATGTCTGAGATCTGATGATGAATACCCTCAACAATTGGCTCTACGCTATCCGGCGCCTGCTGACGGCGATTTGGGTCCTGGCCTCGGATATTCGCTTGGCCTTCATCGGTGCTAATGCCTGAGAGGTAGGTTGTGGATGTCTGTTGCATGATATCGTGGCTACGGGCCGTAGCGCACAAGGAGCAGACGATCGATGGTTGCCAAAACCGTTTGACCAAGGGCTCGATCCTCGAATTCCCGCGCGCGGGGAAGGGGGAGCCGGTAACTTCTCAGTCACTTCGATAATGGCGACATGGCCAACGAGGCAATCGGTTCCTCAAGCGCAGCAGCTGGTTGCCAGCGGTCCCGCGTTCCGCTGATTTGGTTGTAGTGGACGACGAGGACATCGCAGAACAGCGGTTGCAACGCAATCTCTTGATTTCATGACACCCGAACTCTTTAAAAGAGTGCATTGATGTTGGCTGCGGAATGATCTGATCCGTCATATGGAGGAAAATGATTTAATAACAATAGGTTATTGCGTTTTTTGGTATTCGCGATGAGAAATCATGCCCATAACAGCCTTCATCGACATGATTTCCCTTTCCAGGGTGCCGATCCGCTACATCGACGGGAAGCCAAAGCATCAGCACGCTTTACGAAGAAGTTGGCAGTTGCGGGCCGATTGAGCGGTCTGGGCTATCTCGTGAAGAAGGAACCGCCACAGGTCTAGCCGATGGGCCCTGTGGAAGTTCTGATCCCGTCGTACCAGTACAGTTCGGTGGCGGTTGGGTGTTTCATGGGTTTGGTCCACGAAAAGTAAAAGTGTTCTTCGGGTTTTGTGACTGACGGATGCGGGCCTTTGGGGTCCCTCAGATGGGTCCGGGCCGGATTCCGGTCTGTCTTTCCTGATGAAGGGCATTCCGATGCAAACAGGTGTCTTGCGCGTGTTGCGCGCGACCGCTGCCTCGTGGTGGCGACACAAGAAACCACGCCGAACCGGCCAGACGAGGCAGGCACAGCGGCGCGAGCGGGAGACTGTCCTGCGTGATCTCGGCTATCTGAAGCAGGCGGCGTCATTGCCAAACGCGCATGTGATCTGCGGAGAGGGCGGGACATTCATCCATCTCGGCTGGACCACCGTTTCGACCTTCGCGCCGATCGAGCGCTTTCCCTTGGCCACTCTTGCGGTCGCACGAGGGACCCCGTTCATCGATATCCGACCCGTCACCGATGTCATCGCCTTCGCTAACTTGCCGCGGGTGGCGCGGGACGGATCGGGCGACCCTGAACCTTCGGGTTCCGGCAAGTCCGTCTCGCTGACCACCTACATCGACATGGTCGAAGGGCTCGGCGCGAGGATCCTCAACGATCCGCGGTCCCATCAGTCAGCCTGATCACCATTTCCTCTCACCAAAACTCGAAAGGAGGCCAGCCATGGCCCGATCCCGCACGCCCAAATTCGATGCCTCCGAGGTCATCACAAACGAAATCATCCGCATCATCGAGCGCGGCGTCCTGCCGTGGCGCAAGCCCTGGACCGCAGGTAGCAACTCTCGTCCCCTACGCGTGGGCGGTGAACCCTACCAGGGGGTCAACAACTTTCTGCTGACGATGCGGACCGTGATGGCGGGCCACAGCTCTCCTTTCTGGATGACGTTGCCGCAGGCCAATGCATTGGGCGCAAAGGTCCGCAAGGGCGAGAAATCCTCTGTCGTCGTCTATTACGGCCAAAGCCGGAAAGACGCGGGCGGCGAGGACGACCGCAGCGATGGCGATGATCGCTCCGAGGAAGCCCACATCTTCCGCTTCCAGAAATCCTACCGCGTGTTCAATGCCTGCCAAATCGAGGGCTTGCCCGACAGCTTCTTCCCCGATCCGGAGCCCGTGCCCGAGCATCCTCCGTCCGAGCCAATCCCGCACATGCAGGCGTTTTTCGATGCCATCGACATCACGACCGTCTTCACGGGCACGGAGGCGTACTATTTGCCGCCCGTGGACAAGGTCTACATGCCGTCCATCACGCGGTTCCAGGACCCGCGCAATTTCTACGGGGTGTGGGCCCATGAGCTGGCCCATGCCACGAAAGCCCCCCATCGACTGAACCGTAATTTCGGATTCTCGAAGTATGGCAACACGTCCTATGCGCGCGAGGAGATCGTCGCGGAATTGACCTCGGTGTTCCTGGGTCAGACACTCGGCTTCACGGCGCATACGCTCGAGATGAATGCCGCCTACCTCCACAACTGGTTGCGCGTTCTTCGGTCGGACAAGGGTGCGATCTTCAAGCACGCCGCGGATGCGCAGCGCGCCTGTGACTATCTGATCGCACAATCTGAGGCGGGTAGGGCTGGGCGCAGTGCCGAGGCCGCCTGACCACACGGAGAACGGAGACTCGCATGTCACGCAAGGAACCCAAGACGCTGCGGGTGGCCTGCTTCGAAGACGGCCGCCGCAAGATCATCACCTTCAAACGCGGTGCCTATTGGTGGAGCCCGTCCGAGGGCGCTTACCCGCTCTCGGCGGCACTCGAGAGCATCAAGGAGCAGGGCGGCTGGATCGAAACCATCCCCAACCCGAACTACAGAGCCAGAGGGCTGTTCGGGTAAGGCGCCTTCTGCTTCGGTCCTTCCGCCAAGCAGAAAAGTGAAAGCGGGCTTTGGGAAGGGTGTTTCAACTTCTCAAAGGAGATCCCATGTCCATGACCGTTCAATCCCAGCCAGACCGTCCGGATCAGACCGTGATGGCGGCGCAAAACGACGCGTTTCGCAAGCTCGCGTGCCTTGGAGTGGCGCCCGCGCAGCCCACCCAGGGCCGAATGCATGTCACCCGCTCGCTTATGGAGGCCGGTGACGGCTTCATGGCCGAGGCGGTGAAGGCCACCGGTGCGTTCGATACATTCGAGCCTGAGAATGATCCCGAGGGATGGCACGATTTTGGCGCGGTCGAGATCCGGGGCGAGACCGTGTTCTGGAAAATCGATCTCTATGAGGCAGATTCGGATTTCCGCTACGGGGCCGAGACCCCGGACAATCCTGCCACGACCATGCGCGTGCTGACCATCATGCTGGCGCGCGACTGGTAGGCGAGGGGACACCCCCCAAACCTTACACGTCAAGCAATGAAGGCCCACTGACCCCTCAAAGGGAGAGTGGGCCTTTTGTCGTGGTGATCCCTGAAGCCGGGGATTGGTCACGTGCGTGAGTGCGTCGGCCACACCTCACCAACCTGGAAGGATATCCCATGACCACAAGCTTTGCCCCTCTCACCATCGCCATCGGCGATCTGGTCCCGCATCCCGCCAATGTGCGCAGCAACTCTCCGGAAACCTATGACCCCGAGAACATCGCCCATCTGAAGGCCAGTATCGCTATTCTGGGCCTGCTCCAGCCTCTCCTGGTCCAGAAGCTCGACGGCAAATACGCTGTCCTCGCCGGTGGCCGACGCCATGCCGCGCTGAAGGAGCTGATCGCAGACAAGGCCACCAAGGGGTTCACGGCGAAAACCAAGGTCGACTGCCGCCTCGTGCCGGAAGACTGCGACGTCACCACGGCACTGTCGCTCGCCGAGAACATCACTCAGGCACCGATGAACGCAATCGACGAGTTCGAGGCTTTCGCCCGGATGATGGAGGTCGACGGCCAGACGCCCGAGACCATCGCAAAGACCTTCGGCACCACGGTGGCCGCCGTGAAAGGCCGGTTGCGCTATGGCCTTATCCACCCCGACATCCGCGCCGCGGCCCGGGCCAAGGTGATCACGCTCGACACGATGAAGGCCTTCGCCGAGCACCCGAGCCAGGAGGCGCAGCGCGAGGTCTTCGAGGCGCTCACGAAAGACGGCGGCTATCTGCAGGCCTATACCGTCCGGCAGGCGCTCAAATCCCGCGGGGTGCAAGTCAAAGATGATATTGGGGCTTTCGTGCGCGAAGACTACGAGGCGCGTGGCGGCGCCGTCGCGGCTGACCTTCTTGAAGAGCATTCCGTGCTTGAGGATGCGGCGCTGGTCGAGACCATCTTGCTCGAAAAGCTCGGTGCCGCTGCCGAAGAGGCCCGTATGAGGCTGGGTTTTACCTGGGCCGATGCGATGGTGCGCTGTGACTACGCGACCATGGCCGACTATGGCCGCGTCTATCCCGGCCCGATCGAGCCGGATGAGGCTGCCCAAAAGCGCATCGATGAGATCACCGCCGAGCTTGAGAAATTGCAGCTCGAGATGGAGGATGAGGGGCTCGAGGAGGACGCCTACAACGCCCTTTACGACCGCGTTGACGCTCTGGAAGACGAAGCGCGCAATCTGCAGGAGGCCTACAGCGCCGGGGACCTGGCGCGGTCTGGGGTGATCGCGTCGTGGCAGGGTGGGCAGATCACGCTCCATATGGGCCTCGTGCGCCCGGAGGACACCGTGAAAGAGGAGGGCGCGCGCGGCTCCGCGAGCAATCCGACAGGGGAGGAGGCCCCGGACGCCGGCGAAATCACCTACCCGGCCTCGCTGGCTGAGGACCTCAAGACCGAGCGGGCCATGGCCCTTGGCGCCGCGATGGCGCTGCATCCGGAGGCCACTCTC
Source organism: Pseudophaeobacter sp. 1A09344 (assembly GCF_041008745.1). Classification (NCBI taxonomy): domain Bacteria; kingdom Pseudomonadati; phylum Pseudomonadota; class Alphaproteobacteria; order Rhodobacterales; family Roseobacteraceae; genus Pseudophaeobacter; species Pseudophaeobacter sp. 1A09344. The sequence goes on along the minus strand of NZ_JAXGFS010000014.1, from coordinate 84,245 downwards.
GATCTGACGCTCTTCAAGCTGGTCAGTGACGTTCTGGCCAGCGGCATGAGTGTCACGCAGGCGATCAAGATCGATGCCCGCAAGGAATACCGCAGCCATGCCAAGATGGACGAGATCGACGAGACCTCGCTCGAGCAAGTGGCGGCGGCCCATGATGCGCTCGACCTTTCTTGGCTCGATGACGCCCGGTCTCCCGCCGATCAGTTCGTGGCGTTTCGCGCGCTGGAGGCAGGGGAGAAGGTCAAGCTCGTCGCCTGTGCCACCGCCAGCACCACGCAGTCCTGCTTTGCCCGGGTCCGCCAGCGCGACAGCCTGATGCATGCGTTCGAGATCGAGATCATGCCCGACATCCGGGCGCATTGGACGCCGAATGCGGCGCTCTTCAACCGCTTCAAGAAGGCTTGGCTCCTGAAGATCCTCGGCGAGGATTTGGGCCTGGCCCAGGAGGCGGTGACGCTGGCCTCGTCGAGCAAGAAGGAGATCGTCGCCTTTTGTGACAAGCTCTTCGCCGAACCCTTCGCCACACTCACGGACGCGCAGCGCGCTGCCGTGGCCGCCTGGTGCCCGCCGATGATGCAGACCGCGGGTGTCGCCTGTGATGAGGCGGAGCCCACTGCGGACACCACGGAGCCTGACAGCGAGGTCGCGCAAGCGGCCTGAGCCATCACGCGACCCGCGCGGGTCGACCATTCCAAACCGAACAGAAAGACATCCCCATGGCTATTCTCAAGTTCTCTGCCTCCGCTGTTGCGGCGCAAATCGCACATGCGCGCGCCTGCAAAACCTTCCTGCCCAACTGGAACGGGCCCGTGGACAGGCCGGCCCTGATCCTCATCGTCGGCAATGGCGTGCATCTGCGCTCAAACGGCATCGATGGCACGACCACCCGCATCGTCACCACCGAGCAGGCCGATCCGTCCTTCGCCTTCGCCGACGGCATGAACCCGTTTCGGGATACCGACTGGATGGCGCAGCGCCGCATGGCATTTCGCGATCTGACCGGCCAGTTCTACACCGACATCCTGGATGACGTGCAGGTGCTCATCGACCGGGGGCGGGGGGCGATACGGCTCGCAACCGATGGCCACAGTATCCGCGTCTTTGTGCGCCGGGCCTCGGACTATCTCATCGGCGGGACCTACGAGGTGCCCTCGGGCCTCGGCGGCACCTTCCGGGTCATCCTCAAGGATGCCTGCGACACCTTCGCGATCGTGCAGAACTGCGGCAATTGCGAGGATTTCGACGCCATGCAGCCCTACCGCGTGCCGCTCGATGCGCTGATGGAAATCGATGACCGGAGGGCGGCGTGATGGGTTGGCTCTTCTACACCGACGGCCGCGTCCAGACCTACGCGGATGAGAAAGCGGAAATCGCCCGGCTCTGCACCTTCGAGAGCGACATGCGCAAGACGGAACTGGTCAAAGCCTGCAAGGTGGGTTCGACTTGGTACGCGGCGGCAAAGGTCACAAATATCGACGGCACCCCTGTCGAAGACACGACCTATGTCACCGATGCGGATGGCTCCATCACTTTCGCCGCCGTATTCCTTACCCGATATGATGACGGCTGCTGGGGCTACAAGGACATGGAGGAAAGCGCGGGACCGGTCGAATCCCGCGCGCCACTGAGCCTATTGGCCCTGCTGTCCGAGCTGAAAGACCCAGACAGCTATGCTCATGCCTGGCGCCAGCGCTGCCAGGACTGGGCTGCGATCCCGGACTACGAGGAAGGCGACAAGATCAAGCTCGCAGCACCTGTGACGCTCACCGATGGCAGTACCTGCCAGATTGTCACCGCGACCCACTACAGGCGCGGGCGGCAAAAGCGCCGCTGCTACCGCATCGAGGAAACTGGTGGGCTCGTACGCCTGTCGAAGGCCTCGCTTGCGGGCTCGGAGCTGCTCAGCTCTGCAAAGGGCGCGGCCAGTCCTGTGCTGGCCGAGTTTATGGCGGGGCGAAATTAGGTCCTGCGCCGGACGGTTCATCGGCCTGCCCGGCGACAGCAGATCCTGCGGCTTATCTTGACATGGCAATGCAAATGCATTACCTATCGCAGGCAGCAAAGACCCCCATTCTTTCAGGAGACTGCCATGACAGCCCTCGCACAAGATGTCTCGAAACTCACGGATCGGTATCAGACGACCGTGCCGGCGGGTGTGCGCAAGCAGCTCAAGCTGGGCAAGGGCGACCAGATTCGCTACTGCACCGAGCCGAGTGGCAGGGTCTATATTGAGCCCGTGCGCAGCGACGAGGAAGATCCTGTGCTCGGCGCCTTTCTCGATTTTGTCGAGGCCGATATCAAGGCGCATCCGGACCGCATTCGGGCGTTCGATGGGGCTTTGCATGACCGTCTTGCAGCACTGGTCGGAGACGTTGACGTCGATCTCGATGCGCCGCTGTCGCTCGAGGATGAATGAGCGGCGATAGCGTGCCCGCTCAAGCGCCCCTTGTCGTAAACGGATGGTCGATTTATGCGCATCCGCTCTTTCTGGACCAACTCGAAGGGCTGATCCTGGAGGTCGAGGCGCGTAAGGCACGCGATCCCAAGACCTGGCGCAAGAAAAATTCCACGAAACGGCTGGCCGCCATCTTCAAGCTGGTCACCGAGGCCATACCGGCAGATCCGGGTGCCGCCGCCTTCCGGCAAGGCGGCACACTCGGCGATCACCGCAAGCACTGGTTCCGGGCGAAATTCTTCCAGCAGTATCGGCTGTTCTATCGGTTCAACAGCGATGCGAAGGTCATCGTGGTGGCTTGGGTGAACGACGACAAGACCCTGCGCGCCTACGGCAGCAAGACGGACGCCTATGCGACGTTCAAAGGGATGCTCGAAGATGGCAATCCACCTGACAATTTCGACGCGCTCTTGAAAGAAGCTGCAGCGGCGGGCAAGCGGTTCGAAACTTCCCTTGAAGCGGTGCCCGATCGGTAAGTGGGCCAGCTTGCTGTGACCCTTTGGCATTATCGTTTACGACGCCCCGCTGGAAGATGTAGCATCGGCTGATAATACGGTCGGAGAAAGCACAATGATTGAGGCGGAAAAGGATAGGCAGCACCTCGGGCTAGAGGAGCAATGCGCGCCTGACCTGACGGGGCACCGTTTCCCAATTGCTGTGCACGTTGCAGACATGCCCCATGGCCTTGGCAAGCTTCTGGATAAAGCTCTCGAGGAGCATTTCCATGGCCGCTGAAGCGAATTCTTATGACGCCTGGTTTTGCGCGCAGGTGCAGGCCGCGCTGGAGGATGCACGCTCGGGAACATCTCAGGTTCAGGTGATGCAGGCCGCACAGGCATTGATTGATGCGAAGCGGCAGGTCGAACCCAAGTCCTGACCAAGCCTTGGAGGTCGGCGCGGTCTGACCCCCGTCACCCTGAAAAGCGAAAGCGGGCTTTTTGTCCTTTGGAACTCAGACCCTGATCCAAAGGAACCCCCATGTCCAAGCCCAAACCGGCAAATCCGGCTCTCTCAATCTCCGACACTGACCTCACCTCTGCCCTCGTGCAGATCGGTGCGGAGGTCGACCACCAACCCCTGCGCAGTTCAGCGCTGGCGCGCATCATGCGCGAGACGTTTCATGGCAGCGATGCCGGCGGCGCCTGGGATTGGCGGATGGCCTACGACCTGATGCAGGCCGCGGCTGTCCAAGTGCTGCTGCGTGGGAACGGCGCGGCAGGTGACATCGCCGCTGCAAAGCTGCTTGCCTCGCGGCTGCTGACGGAAACCCGCCGGTCAGAGCAGCAGATCCGGTTACAGCAGTTTTTCACGCCGCTGCCATTTGCGGCGCTGGTCTTGCGAGCGGCGGCGATCCGCAAGGGCGAGACCGTGCTGGAGCCCTCGGCTGGCACCGGTGCCCTGGCTGCTTTCGCCGCCCGGGCCGGTGCCACGCTTGTGCTCAATGAAATCGACCCCTTTCGCCAGCGCCTCCTGCGGGCGCTCTTCGGCGGCGAGGTCACAGGCCATGACGGCGAGCATATCGATGATCTGCTGCAGACGCCGGTTCTACCCGACGTCGTGGTGATGAACCCGCCCTTCGCCTCCTCGGTCGATCGCTCCCGAGACAAGCACATCGCCGCCAAACATCTCATCGCGGCTGCCAAGCGCCTGGCACCCGGTGGACGGCTGGTGGCGATCATGCCGCCGGGATTCACGCCCGAACGCGATTCCGCGCATTGGTCACGCGCCTGCGGCCCCCTCACGCCGCGCTTGGCACTCACGATGCCGGGACAGATTTATCGCAAGCTCGGCACGTCTGTGGAAACCCAGCTCATGGTCTTCGACAAGGTGTATGAGGACGGCGAGATGATCCGCGCCAGTGTCCGGGACTTGGATGAAGCCCTTCCTTTTGTCGACGCCGTGGCCGCAACCCGGCCCGAGATGCGCCCCGCCCAACGGGCGGCAGCGGTTACTCCTGCGCGACCGACCGTTGCATCATCTGCCCCGCGCAAGACCGCCGCTGCGCCTGTCGCCCCCTCCAAACCCCGGGCCAATGCCGTTGTCCCGCTAACTTTCACGAGACTTGAGACCCCGCGCGACAACACGCCCATCTCGGAAATCTATGCGCGCTACCGTCCGCAGCGGATCGAGATCGCGGGTGCGCTGGAACATCCGACGCCACTGGTCGAAAGCATCGCCATGGCATCGGTCGCGCCGCCGGTGCCCTCAAACACGGGCCGTGATGACTTGCGCCTGCCCGCACGGTTGATCGAGGAGGGACATCTCTCCGAGGCGCAGCTCGAGACCATCGTCATGGCACATGATGCCCATGGGCGCGACCTGCCCGGTCGGTTCACCATCGATGACGACCAGACCAAGCTGACGCGCGCCGATGATGACCCTAATGCACGGGCCGATCGCCTCGGCTATTTCCTCGGCGACGGCACCGGTTGCGGCAAGGGGCGCGAATGCGCGGGGCTCATCCTTGTCAACTGGCTGGCCGGGCGCAGAAAGGCGATCTGGGTCTCCAAATCCGCCACGCTTATCGAGGACGCGATCCGCGACTGGACCGATCTCGGCGGCTCGCCTGCCGACATTCAGCCGCTTTCCAAATGGAAACCGGACCAGCCCGTCCCGATGGGCGACGGTATCCTCTTCGTCACCTACGCCACGCTGCGGTCCGCGGGCAAATGCGGCACCACGCGACTGAGCCAGATCCTCGACTGGATGGGCGAAGATTTTGAAGGCGTCCTCGCTTTTGATGAGGCCCATGCCATGCAGAACGCGGCAGGGTCTGAGCAGGGCAGGGGGGTCAAACCCTCCCAGCAGGGCCTTGCTGGCCTGCGGCTGCAACTGGCCGCGCCGCGCGCCCGCGTCTTCTACATCTCGGCCACGGGTGCCACGAGCGTGCACAACCTCGCCTATGCCGCGCGGCTGGGGCTCTAGGGGCAGGGCCCCGAATACCCCTTCCCAAGCCGCGAGAGCTTCGTTTCTGCGATGGAAGCCGGCGGTGTCGCCGCCATGGAGGTGGTTGCCCGCGATCTCAAGACGCTCGGGCTCTAAACGGCCCGCGCCCTCAGCTTCGACGGCGTGGAGTATGACGTGCTCGAGCACGCGCTCACCCCGGCCCAGATCGAGATCTACGACGCCTATGCGGGTGCGTTTCGCACGATCCACCACAATCTCGAAGCGGCGCTGACAGCGACCGGCGTCAACGACGCCTCGGGAGAGACCAATGCCTCGGCCGCTCGCGCCTCTGCCAAGTCCCGCTTCGAGAGCACGAAGCAGCGCTTCTTCAACCATCTCCTGATGGGCATGAAAGCCCCCACCATCATCCGCGCGATCAAGGAAGATCTGGCGGCGGGCAAGGCTTGCGTCATCCAGGTGGTCTCGACGGGTGAGAGCCTGCTGAAACGTCGACTTGAGACGATGGATCCCGAGGGTGAACTCGTCGAGGGTGCCTTGACGCCGCGCGACTATGTTCTGGGATACCTCGAACAGGCCTTCCCGATTCATGCGCAAAAGCTGGTCGAGATCGATGGCAATATGGTGGCCGAACCGCTCCGCGATGAAACTGGCGCGCTGGTCGTCTCGCGCGAGGCGCTCGCTCTGCGTGACGCGGCCATGATGGAGTTGATGACGCTGGCCCCGATCCCCTCGGCGCTCGACCAGATCCTCTGGGCCTTTGGCGACGAGGCCGTCGCTGAAGTCACGGGCCGGTCCATCCGGCCCCTCAAGGCCGAGGATGGCCACCTCTTCATCGAGAAACGCGCCGCCAGCAGCAATTCGTCTGAGACCCAAGCCTTCATGGACGGCGAGAAGGATATCCTGATCTTCTCCGACGCGGGCGGTACGGGCCGGTCCTATCACGCGGCGCAAACGGCGAAGAACCAGAAACGGCGGCGGCACTATCTTCTGGAGCCCGGCTGGCGCGCGGATGCGGCCATCCAGGGGCTGGGCCGCACGCATCGCTCTGCCCAGGTCAGCGCGCCGTTCTTCCGTGTCTGCACCTCCGATGTGCATGGCGAGAAACGCTTCACGTCGACGATTGCCAAACGCCTCGACCAGCTGGGGGCCTTGACCAAGGGTCAGCGCGAGACCGGCTCGCAGGGCATGTTCCGCGAGGAGGACAATCTCGAAAGCCCGATCGCACGGGCGGCGCTGCGTGGGTATTTCGCCGATCTTGCCGCCGGACGCGCTGAGGCGATGAGCTACGAGAGCTTCACCGACTGGACGGCCCTGCGGCTGATCGACAAGGACTGGGTGCTCCTTGAGGAGCTTCCCCCGATCCAGCGGTTTCTGAACCGGGTTCTGGCCCTTCCCATCCACATGCAGAACGCGCTCTTTGCCGAGTTCATGCGCCGGATCGCTGATCAGTCTGAGCGCGCGCGCGCGGCCGGCACGCTCGATCTCGGCGTGGAAACTCTGCGTGGCGAAAAGATCGAACAGGTATCCACAGAGGATCTCTGGACCTGCCCGAAATCCGGCGCCGTGACGCGGATCATTGGACTTGAAGTCACCGACCCGGTCCATGTGCTTTCGGCGGATGACGCCCTGTCGCGCAATTTCGATAAGCTGCCGATGGTCAACCGCGCGTCGGGTCGCGCGGCGCTCATCTCGGCGCGGCCAATGCAGATGTATGACGAGGACACTGTCACGCTGATGCGCAAGGCGGTGCGGCCAAACGGGTCGAGCTATCTCGAAGAGGCACGGTTTGAGTCCTCGGCTTGGGAAGAGATCGGCAAGCCTGAGTTTGCAAGGCTTTGGGATGAAGAGGCCGCGTCCCTGCCGAAAACCACCACGACCAAGCTCTACCTGCTGACCGGGCTGCTGTTGCCGATCTGGAAGGACATTCCGACCACGAATGAACGCATCTACAGGGTCACGCCTGACGGGGCGACGGCCATGATCGGGCGCACGTTGAGCGAAGAAGGGGCGGCCGCGCTCCGCGCCCGCTTCCTTGTCTCCAACCCGCAAACGCCACAGGAGATGTTGACCGCCGCCCTCGGCACCACCGCACCTGTTGATCTGGGCCGGGGTCTGACCCTGACCCGTCGCCGGGTCGCAGGCGAGATGCGCCTTGAGTTGTGCGGCGTTGACAGGGGCATGATTGATGGCCTCAAGGCCCTCGGCTGCTTCACCGAGATCATCGCCTTCCAGCTACGGGTGTTCCTGCCGCATGGGGACGGGATCGACACGGGAAGCATTCTGGCCCGGATCGTGGGGCAGGAAGCCGCCATGACGTCAGAACAAGCCGCCTGAAAAGTCAAAGCGGGCTTCCGGTCGGGCGGCGTGGATCGGGATTTGGCCGATCTGCGCTTTCCGGGCGCGCGCTGACCAATGCCAGGCCCGGCCCCCCAAATTCAGATAAGAGGACAGACCCATGACCAATCCCCAGATCGACTATGCCGCAATGGCGGCTCAGTGGCGTGCAGAGCGCGAAACCACTCTGAAGGCATCCCGAGCGGAGCTGCTTGCGCAACTACGCGCGCTTGGCATCAGCGAGGTCACCGCCGAATACGAAGGCTATGGCGATTCCGGCAATGTCGAGGATGTGACGGTGCAGCCTGCAGAGGTCCAACTGCCGGAGCCGCTTGCCACCGAGGTGGGCGACTTCGCCTGGTCGCTCGCCTATCACCATCACCCGGGGTTCGAAAACAACGAGGGCGGCTACGGCACGCTGACCTGGGACATAGCAGCCGACAGCATCACGCTCGATCATGCGGACCGCTACGTTGAATGCTCGCATAGCTATGACGAGGGGCTGTGAGATGGCGCATCCGCTTCATCATGCCGAAAGCTCGGCCCGGAAATTCGGCGGGGTGCCGTCTGACTATCAGGCTGTGCACGATTGGTTTGACGCCTCGAAAGAGCATCTCGCGCTCTTCACGCACCGAGCCATGCGCCACCACGCTCAAGGCCTGTTCGAGGCCGAACGTGTCTTCGGCCTGACCCTGACCAATAGCGCAGGTCGAGAGATCCCCGTGCGCTGGATCGGCGAGCAGCATGTCCGCGAAGACTGTCAGGGACGCATTCCGAGCATGGCGGACTGGCTTCGACGGATCCAGCCTGAGCCATGGATGGCAAATGGCCACATCGACCGGCATGTCGGCAATGAGCCCTGCGGCGACCCAAGGGTTGCCTGGGCCTCCGAGGTCGCCGCCGGAAGAACGGTTCTTGGCCTGAAGGATTGGATGGCGGCGCGCGCGACGCAAGCCACGCAAAGCGCCTGACAGCTCTTGGCCGTTTGCCAAACGAATACTGCATGGAAGCCCGGTTGGAAGATCGGGCTTCTTGCGTCGTTTCCCCACCATTCTTCTTGAGGAGGATCGCATGACACTCGAAGACATCAAGGCGGCCGTCGATGCCGGCCAGACCGTGCATTGGGCCAATACCGGCTACGTTGTCCACAAGGACCGGCTTGGGCAGTACCTGATCACCTATGTGCCGAACGGCAGCTGCATCGGTCTGACCGACCGGAGCGGGCACCGGTTGAACGGCAAAGAAGCGGAGTTCTTCATCGCGCGATCGGAGGACGGCGCGGAAAATCCGGGCAGCCAATCAAGACCAGACGGGCAGGAGGGGGGCGTAGCATCCGGAGGCGCGGGGGCACTCCCACTCGGACGGCAGATCTGACCCGTGGGCGGGACTGAAAGGAAAGCAGGCTTTCTGATTTGTGATCCCTCAAGGGGTCGAGAAAGCAATCCCGGATGCGTTGGCAAAAACGTCAGGCACCGGCCAATCCAAAAGGAACCATCCCATGTTCGCAGGAACCCTTACCCGCAATGTCGAGACCGCAGCCGCCGAATACACCGGCATGATCCATTCGACGCGCTTTGACATCGCCATCCAGCTCGAGGCACGGGCCAAGATGTCCGAACGCAGCCCGGATTACGACGTGACGGCGGTCAACAAGTCTGGCCGCAAGGTGCGCATCGGTACGGCCTGGAACGAGACCGGCACGACCAGCGGCAATCCCTACATCTCGATGCAGATCGATGTCGGTTTGGGCCCGTTCCGCGTCAATGCCGTGCAGACGAAGGAAGCGCGCACAGCCCAGAGCGGCGAATTCGAGATCATCCCGCTGGTCTCGAACGGCCTGATGAAATCCGGCTCGATCTCGGGCGAGCTCACCGCCATGGACGCCGACAACGCCTTCACCGGCTACATCGCCAACATGATGTTCGATCTGGAGTTCATGCTGATCGAGAACGATTACAAGACCGAAGACACGCATCCGGACTACCGGATCGAGGTCAGTTCGCCGCGTGGCAAGCCGATCCGCGTTGGCTCGGCCTGGATGGCCAAAAGCAGCCGCACGGGCAATGACTACCTGTCGCTGCTGATCAACACGCCTGATGGCGACCTGCGCGTCAACGCTGTGCAAAACGAGGAGCAGCGCGGTGGCCAGACCTTCTCGATCATCCCGTTCATCGACAGCGGTGAGCAGCCTCAGGACGCGGGGTTGTCATTGGTCGCATGACCAGCGCGCGAGAGAAGACGATCTGAACCGAAAGGGGAGCCGTGAGACCACGGTTCCCCTTTTTCTGTACTGGTGTGGTTGAATGAACCCGGCGTGCATTGCAGACGTTCGTGTCGCCCGCAGCTAGTGCAACCGAAGAGCCCAAACTACCTGATGCTGCGATTTGCAGGAACGGACGCAAAACAGATCAAAGCCGCCATTCGAAAAGAATCTGGCCTGTCCGGTGATGGATGGGAAAGATTTTGCACTTTCTTCAGGTGCTTAAGTGAGAGCGTGTGCACAATGTGTTCATTGTTTGATCGCACTCGATCGTGGTTCGTCGTGCGCTTTTCAGCTCAGTGTCTTCAGGTGTAGGTTACCCAGGGTCGCGATCGCCGCTATTTGTCCATCTCGTGACCGGACGAAACTCGTCCGAAATCTGAAGCGGAATGAACGTCCGCTCGACAATTTGCTTAGCTCTCTGCCAGTCCCAATTGCTTTTGTTTATTGAGGAGGCGGGGTGGGGTCAGCGACCTTCTGTAACGGCAGCATGGCCCTGTTTCCTTGGCCGAATGTCCTCGAGCGCTGCATAGAATGCGGGCAACACCAAAAGGATCAGAACCGTTGCCGCCAAGAGCCCGAAGACGACCGAGATAACGAGTGGCTTGAGCGTCTGGGCCTGGGTCGAAGATTCCAAGAGTAACGGTGCCATCCCCATGATGGTGGTCGAAACCGAGACGAAGATCGGGCGGAACCGCGACCGCACAGCCTCTCCTGCGGCCAGCGCGGCGGAAAGCCCCTCGGCGCGGCGGGCGTTGATAACGCCGACCAGTAGGATGGCGTTGTTCACCACGATGCCCGCGAGCGACGCCGCCCCTACCAGCGACGGCATGGAAATGTTGTAGCCCATCAACACATGGCCCCAGATCACGCCCAGAAACGCCAGCGGGATGGTGATCATCACGATCAGCGGCTCAACATAGCTGCGAAACTGGAAGCTGAGCACGAGGTAGATGCCCACCAGCCCGATCAGGAAGCCGCGCAGGATCGAGGCGACGGTTTCGGCCGAATTGGCGGCCTGCCCCCCGATCTCGAAGGTGAGGCCGGGGGTGGCGGCGGTCCGATCGGGCAGAAAGCCCTCGGACAGCCGCGCGGTGATCGCGTCGGCATTGCCGATCCGGCCGTCCACATCGGCCGCGACGGTCAGCGTGCGCAGTCCGTTGCGCCGCGTGACGGTTCCCCAGCCGCGCGCCTCGTCGATGGTGGCGATGCTGGAGAGCGGCACGGTGCCGCCACCGGGCAGGGCGACTTCGAAAAGGCTCAGGTCGGCGCGGGTGGTGCGGTCCTCATCGGACAGCCGCACCTCAAGATCCCATGCCAGATCACCGCGCCGGATTTCCGCAAGCTGCGTACCGAGGAAAGCCGCGCGAAGTTGGCTTGCCACATCCGTGGCGGTCAGCCCCAAGGCCTCGGCGCCCTGCGACAGGCTCAGCCGCAGCTCGGGTGCGCCGGGGCGCAGGTCGAGGATCGCGTTGCGCACACCGGCATAGGTTTCCAACTCGGCCAGCGTTGCGCGCCCTGCCGCTTCCAGCGTGGCGAGGTCATGGTGGCTCAGGCGCAGTTCCACCGCGATGCCCTGCGGGCCTATCCCCGGCTCGGTCAGGATCATTGAGGACACACCGGGCAGGGCGCCGATTTCTTCGCGCCAGAGCGTAACGATCTCGTCCAGCGTGTTGTTACGCGTCTCGGCGCTCAGAAGGTCGACCGCGACGGTGGCGACATGGGCACCGCTCTCGCCCGCCGACAGGTTGCGGCCCAGCCGGGTGATGCGGCGGATCACCAGCGGTTGCGCCTCGGGCTGTTCGGGGGTCAGGCGGGCACTCACACGGTCAAGCGCGGCCTCCACCTGCGCGACTGCCTCCGTCGTGCGCGTCAGCGTGGTGCCTGCGGGCAGCATCAGCCGCGCCTCCAGCACATCGCCGTCAATCTCGGGCATCGCCTCGCGCTTGACCACACCGCCGCCCAGGGCACCGACGGTCAGGATCAAGGCCCCGATGGCCAGCCCCGCGACCAGCCAGCGGCCTCGGATCGCGGCATCGGCCAGACGACCCACACCACGCTCGCGCAAGCTGTCGAAGCCCGCGTCGAAGCGTTTGCGGAAGCGGGAGGGGGCGGTGTCCTTCATGCCCCCCTTCAGGTGGTGGGGCAGGATCAGGAAGGCCTCGACCAGCGAGGCGGCGAGTGCTGCCAGCAGGACCACCGGCAAAACCTCGAGCACGGCGCCCAACTCTCCTGCGAGGAAGGCCAGGGGCAGGAACACGGCCAGCGTCGTCAGGAAGGACGAGATCACGCCGGGCGCCACGGCCGCAACGCCTGCGGCCACGTTTTCCACCGTGGCTCCCCTAGCCGAGTGAACCGCGATGGAGTCCGCGATCACGATGGAATCGTCCATCACGATCCCGATCGCCATTAGAAGCGCCACCAGTGTCATCATGTTCAGGCTGAGTCCGGTCAGCGCCATCCACATGAAGGCCCCCGCAAAAGCCACGGGCAGGCCCATCGCGGCCCAGATCGCGAAACCGGGGCGGAAGAACAGGCTCATCACGATGACGACCAGCACAAGCCCGATCACCCCGTTCTGAACCAGCATCACCAACCGGTCGCGGATGATGGATGTCACGTCCTGCACCACCTCGACCGAAATCGTTGTGGGCAGACGGGCGCTTTCCTCGGCGACTAGCGCGGCGACCCCGTCGAGCACACGCAGCGCGTCGGCATCGAGTGCCTTGGCCACGTCGATCACGATGGCGGGAGTGCCATCGACAAAGGCGCGCTCCTGTGGCGGCTCGAAGCGTTCCTCAATCACCGCAACATCGCCCAGCGTAAGCGTCCCGCCATTCGGCAAAACCAGCACCGGGATTGTGGCAAGGGCAGTGGCCGTGTCGCGTTCGGCGGTGAAGCGCAAGGTCAGGTCCGCGCCCGGCCCTTCGAGCGTACCGGCGGGCAGGTCGATATTCTGCGCGGCGATGGCGGCGGCCAATGTGGCAGGTGTCAGGCCGTGGCTGTCGAGTACGGCGCGGGTGGCGGCGATGGTGAGTGTCCGGGTGCCGAGGCCCCCGCGTGTCACGCGGGCGACGCCGGGCAGGGCCGTCAGTCGGTCGGACAAGCCGTAGGCATAGAGATCCAATTCGCCCAACGGCAGATCGCCCGAGATGGCGACCGATGTCACAGGATCGGAGCGGTGCAATTCGCGCACCACCGCAGGATCGGCGCGGTCGGGAAAGCTGTCGATGGCCGAAACCTCTGTGCGCAGGGAATTGAGGAAGCGCAGCGCGTCATTGCCCGGCGCCATAGTAGCCACGGCGCGGGCGCGTCCGGTCTGCGCGGTACAGGTGAAGGTTTCCAGCCCTTCCACACCCTGCACCCCGTCCCAGAGCGGCGCACAGATCGCGGTCTCCACATCCTCGGCGGCGGCCCCGCGATAGGGCACGGTGATCTCGGCCTCAACCGCGCGGAAATCTGGGAAGGTTTCGCGCAAGAGACCCGGCGCGGCAAAGGCACCGGCAGCGAGAAACAGGAGCAGCAGCAGGTTGCCCGCCGTTGGGTGGCCGGTGAACCATCGGATCATTGCAGGGCCTCGACAGGCGTCAAGGACATGCCGGGAATGGCCGGCGCGATGTCGTCGATCACGACGCGGTCGCCGGGGGCGATGCCTTGGGCAATGACGATGCGACCGTCTTGCGCAAAGGCTGCGGTGACGGGGCGCAATTCCAGCAGATTATCGGGACTGAGGATCCGCACCATGCCCATATGAAACGCTGCCTCGGGGATTGCTATGACGTCGGTGAGGGATGCGCCCGAAAAGGAAAGCTGCACCTGCATGTTGGGCACCAGCGGCAGGCGCCGGGGCGGGTCCGCGCCTTCATAGGGATCATCGACCCTCACCACGACCGGCACGGTGCGCGCGCGGGCATCCAGCGCGCCCTCGATCCGGACAACACGGGCGGTCCAGACTTGGTTCGGGTCTGACAGCGGGCTGAGCGTCACGTCGATCTGCGTCGCGGGCAAGTCGCGCATCATGTCGGCAAGGGTGGTGCTTTCAGGCGCATTTCCCACGAGGCGGCGAAAGCTGTCGATTGGCAGATGCGCCACGACCTCGGCCGCCGCAATCCCGTCGGCACGGATCACCACCTGGCCGGGGGCGACTGTCTGAAACAGCTCCGCATTCACCTCGGTCACGCGCAAGTCGAACGGCGTCGTCAGGGTCGTGCGGACGAGCGCTCGGCGTGCTCGGTCGATGGCGGCCCCGCTGCGCGCGACCTGTGCCGCGATCCGTGCCTGGCGGGACGGGATAAGCGCTATCGCGTTTTCTAGTTCCGCGACCGTGCGGCGGGCCAGTAGCGTGGCACGCTCGGCCTCATCGACGCGCGATTGCGGGACTGTGCCCTGTTGGGCCAGGGTCCGCGTGCGCGTAAGATCTGCCTCAGCAAGCGTCAGTCGCGCACGTTCCAGATCGAGGATGCGGCGTGTGTTGTCGGTCTCCGTTGCAAGCTGCGCCTGTTCGGCGTGCAGCGCCGCAAGGTCTGCCTGCGACTGCGCCAACGCGAGCTCGTAGTCCGCAGGGTCGATCCGCAGCACCTCGGTTCCCGCCGGGATCAGGCGGCCGGGTTCCAAGTCGGAGTGCCGCCAGATCACTTCGCCTTGGACTTCGGCCACGGCGACCCAGGTGTCGGCTGCCCGCAGGTTGCCCCACGCCGTGGCGGTCGGGCGTAGGTCAGCTGCCGCGACAGTCATTACGCGGACCGGCAGGGCGGATCCGCTGCCCTCGATCTGGGCCGGTCCGGGTGCCGACGAGATCATCCAGACCGCCGCGGCAATGCCGAGCGCAATGGGCGGCAGGGCGAGGAGAGGGGCGAGTCTCATGGGATCAGCCTTGCGCCCGGCGCATCCGCGCCAGCGTGCCGTCGCGCAGCAAGAACTGGTGGTAGAGCGCGCCGACGACATGCAGCGCGATCAGCGCCAGCAGGGCAATCTTCAAAACGTTGTGGCCTTGCGCCGCGGTCTCGACCCGGCCAAACCACGCGACCGAGCCGCTGAGCGGCATCAGGATCATCAGTGCGTATAGGCCGACATGGGTGAGCTTGGCGAGGATGCCTTGCAGCTTGTTGGCCTCGATCGCCGGAGGCACGCCGTGCCGGGCGCGCAGCGTCAGCCGCCACAGCGCGAAGATCAGCACCAGCGCGCCGCCCGCTACATGGGCCAGCACGAGCGGGTCGAACCCAGCTTCGAGCCCGTCGGTGACGCGGTCCCAGGCGGCCGACATCGCGTCCTTGAAAAGGTATTGCTGCGCAATCAGCGCGAAGACGAGCCAGTGCAGCGCGATCTGCGGTCGGGAATAGCCGGTCGGGGCGGTTGTGACGGGCATGGCGGGGGTCCTTTCGGTCTGAGCGCGCGACTCGGGATAGAGGTTGCGGTTGCCAATAGTGTATGTTAGTGAGTTATAACTAACAAGAGGTGTTGCATGTCCGGTCGTCAGAGCGCGGAAGAGCGAAAGACACAGATCGTGGCCGAGGTGCTGCGACTGGCCGATGAGATCGGACCGGACCGGCTCAGCACCACTGATGTCGCGCGTGCCGTAGGCCTCAGCCAGCCCGCGATCTTCCGGCATTTTCCGACGAAGGGCGCGCTCTGGCTGGCGGTGGCCGAGGATATCGCGGACCGCTTGCAGGAGTCCTGGGCTGCATCCGAGGCTCAGGCCGCCGGGCCAAAGGCGCGCCTGCGGGGACTCATCGGTGCGCAGTTGTCAGCCATTTCCGCAACGCCCGCCCTGCCGTCGATCCTGTTCTCGCGCGAGTTGCAGGTGGACAATCCAGCCCTGCGCGACGTGTTTCGCGGGCTGCTGGGCGCATTTCAGGGCCGCCTTGTTGCAGTGATCCAAGATAGCCAAGCGACCGGGGATCTGCGCCGCGACGTCAGTCCTGAGGATGTCGCGGTCCTTCTGACCTCGCTGGTGCAGGGTGTCGCGATCCGCTGGACGCTTGGCGCGCGGGGCTTTGCGCTCGTGCCTGAGGGGTTGCGGCTGTTTGACGTAAAGATGGAACTTCTACGCGCGAAGGAGGGCTCTTGCGATGCCTAGAACCAGTCTGACGCTCCACATTGCGGGCGGTGTTGCGGTTGCCTTTGGTATGCTGACCGTCTTTTCTGGCGTCAGAACATTGCTCGGATCAGCCGACATGGGGGTAGTCGTACCCTTCGTGCTGTGGTTCAACACGCTGGCCGGGCTCGCCTATGCCGTCGCGGGCCTTGGCCTGTGGCAGGGGCGGCGATGGGCCTGGCCCCTGTCGCTGGCGATCTTCGCGGCAACGCTGTTGGTCTTCGCGGCGTTCGGTTTGCATGTGGCGCAGGGTGGAGCTTTCGAGATGCGAACCGTTTTCGCCATGGCCCTGCGCAGCACGGTATGGTGCGGCATCGCGCTGGTGGCGCTTCAGGCGCTTTCCGGGCGGTAGACGCAATCGGCAAGGGTGCTGCGGTTGAGATCAGCCACGAAGGCCGCTTCGGCATGGGCCAGTCGCGCCTTCAACCGGCAGTGCGGGGTCAGGGTGCAGGTGTTGGTGTCGGAGGCGAAGCACTCCACCAGCGCCTGATCGGCCTCGAGCACCGCCACCACATCGCCCAGCCGGATGTCCTCGGGCGCGCGGGCCAGCATCGCGCCGCCGCCGCCGCCGCGCCGGGTTTCCAGAAGAGCTGCCGCGGCAAGCGCTGAGATCACCTTGGCCAGATGGTTGCGCGAGATACGGAACTCGGCGGCTAGGTCGGCGACCGTGAAGGCGCGATCGGGGGTGTCCGCCATGCGCATCAGCACGCGAAGTCCGTAATCTGTGAAGGACGTGAGGCGCATGGTCGCGCTCCTGATTTGGTATTTACAATGCGTATTACTGTGGGCTAATCGGTAAATCAAATGCCAATTCATTTTTTTCCGACGATTCATCACAGAAGGGATGTGCCATGCACGACAATGCCACCGCCGCAGTGCCGCAGGAAAACGGCGCCCTGATCGACCACATCCTGACCAATTATCACGAGATGCACCGGGCGGACCTTGCCTCGCTCGTGCCCTTGGCCGAGCGCGTCGAACAGGTTCACGCCGATGATCCAGACGCCCCGAAGGGTCTTGCCCGTACCCTGGCCACGCTGGCGCACGAGATGGAAGACCACATGACCAAGGAAGAGACGATCCTGTTCCCTGCCATGCGCGTGGGCGGCGGTGCGGGCATCGAGCACCCAATTGCGGTCATGCGCGCCGACCATAACGATCACGCCGAGACCATCGCGCGGATCCGCAAGCTGACAGGTGTTCTGACACCGCCAGAGCATGCCTGCGGCTTCTGGCGGTCGCTTTATGGCGGCACGGCGACGTTGCTTGACGAACTGGCCGCGCATATCGCGCTGGAGAACAATGTGCTTTTCCCCCGGTTCGAGCCGGCAAGATGACCAAAGGCGGGACATATGCCTCGCCGCCTTGCACGGCTGCCGAGGTCTATCCCTCGGTTTTCCATTCGCTGGACGTTGACCTTGGAAAGGGGCGTGATGTGTCGTGCGTGGGCGGGATGGAACAGGCGCAGCCAAGCCAGCAAAGGCCATGTTGCATTGTGCGGCCGTCAGGATCATCTAGCCCGTTGCCGGATGCGCCCGCTACGCCTTTTTTGCCCGCCATATCCGACACCTGATGGATGTAGCCGACAGGACGCAAAAGACATGAAAATCGAGATGAAAGATGGTCAGCCGATTGTGGATGCGAAAGACGTGGCAGACCTGCTGGGCCTAAGTGCCGCTGAGGTTCAAGCCAAGATGCGCGCTGAAGAGATCACAACCCGGTTCGAGACCGGAGTGGACGAGGATGAAGGCCGCATCCGTCTGACATTCCTTTACAAAACCAAGACAGTGCGCCTGATCTGTTCGGAGGACGGAACGGTTCTCAAGACGCTGCGCACGGATATCGGAGGCCGCTGATGGCACAGACATCGGCAGAGCAAATGCGCGCATGGCGAGGGCCTGCGCTCTTTAGCTACGGGTTTCGCCCCTTCTTTCTGTTCGGGGCGATCTGGGTCGTGGTGGCGATGCTGGTCTGGTTGGCGGCTTTGACGGGCGCTATCGACCTGCCGACACGATTTGACCATGTCTCGTGGCACGCGCATGAGTTCCTGTTCGGCTATCTGGGGGCAGTGTTGGCTGGCTTTCTGCTGACAGCGGTTCCGAACTGGACCGGGCGCCTGCCGATCGTGGGATGGCGCTTGGCTGCGTTGTTCGGCCTATGGGTCGCAGGCCGGATCGCGGTGTTCTATTCCGCCCATTTTTCCATCATGGTTGCACTGGTTGTCGATCTGGCCTTCCCCCTGGTTCTGGGGGGATTGATCCTGCGTGAGATCGTGGCAGGCAAGAACTGGCGGAACCTGATCGTGCTGGCGATGCTTGCGGTGTTCACGCTGGCCAATGGTCTGTTCCACTTTGAGGCGCTAAGCGGCGATTATGCGGCGCAGGGGCTTGGCCTTCGTTTGGGGCTTGCGACAGCTGTGATGATGATCGCGGTGATTGGTGGCCGGATCATCCCGTCTTTCACCCGCAACTGGCTGGCCAGAACCGACAACCCTGCGCGTCCGGCACCGCCGATGCAGCGGTTTGACAAGCTGGTTTTGCTGTCGAGCATCGTGGTTCTGGCCCTCTGGGTCGTTCAACCGTTCGAGAGAGTGACGGGCATCGCCCTTATCCTCCTTGGCGTTCTGCACCTTGCGCGCTTGCTGCGCTGGCAGGGGCATCACACACTCAGCGAACCCCTCGTTTGGGTGCTGCATGTCGCGTACGTCTTCATCCCGATGGGCGCTTTTGCCTTGGGGCTTGACCAACTGGCGGGCAATCCCGGTACGGCGGGCGCGCAGCATCTGTGGATGGCGGGGGCTGTTGGTGCCATGACATTGGCGGTGATGACACGCGCCACGCTGGGGCATACCGGGCAAAAGCTGACGGCAAACAGGGCCACCGTCGCGATCTACCTGTGCCTGTTCGGGGCCGCCCTGGCGCGGCTTTGGACATCGGTTTGGCTGGAAATGAGCTACGTTTCCGGCACCCTGTGGCTTTTGGCCTTCGCAGGATTTGCCCTCAAGTATGGACCTGCGCTCTTGCGCCAGAAACCAGAGAAAGCGGCATGACCTGGGCAGGGTTTGCCTGGATATTCGCGCTGTTCTTCGCAACGCATTCCGTCCCGGTTCGGCCGTCCATCAAGTCGCGCATCACGGCGAAGATTGGCCCTCGAGGATTTGGGATCAGCTATTCGATCCTGTCTATCGGAATGCTGACCCCGCTCATCTGGTCAGCCGGGAAAGCGCCATATGTGGAGCTTTGGCCTCAGGCGGTGTGGCAACGGCATGTTGTGCATCTGGGAATGCTGATCGTCTGCCTGATCCTTGCATTCAGCATTGGACGGCCCAATCCGTTTTCCTTTGGTGGCGCGAGAAACGACCGTTTTGACCCAACACGTCCCGGTATCGTGCGTATCACGCGGCATCCGATTTTGCTTGCTTTGGCATTGTGGGCGGGGCTGCATCTGTTGCCAAATGGCGATCTGGCACATGTGCTTCTGTTCGGTGTGCTGGGCAGCTTCGCAATTGTGGGGCGCGCGTTGATCAATCGTCGCAAACGGCGCGAGATGGGGGCAGGGCGGTGGAGCGATCTGAATGCCGCCGTTGGAAACGCCCGTGTGATCAACAGCCCTTTGTCTTGGGCCGGTGTCGCCGTGCGGATCATTTCGGCGATCGCCGGTTTTGCCGCTTTGCTGGCCTTGCATCCCGTTGTGATCGGGGTTCCCGCCCTTTGAACAGATAACGCCGCGCCTTGAATAAGCGCGACGCTTTTACTGCGCCTGTTCTCACGAAGCGCGAGAGTAGCGGACGCCCTCTGGAATGTGTTGATCGAGGACGGACGCAATGATCCGTGTCAGCGGGCGACCCTCCGGTGAAATACTGATCCGGTGCCCCTCCAGCTGTGCCAAGGGTGAAAATCGCGCCGTCATGTCGTCGAGATACGGCAAAAGCCCGAAGGCTTTCGGCCCAAGTTCGGCAGCCAGATCATCCAAGTCCAACGCGAACGTACACATAAGCTCTTCTATCGCCCGCGCGTGCAGGTGATCGTTTTGCGTCATCGCATACCCGCGCGCGCCGGGAAACACGGCTTCAGCGATCCTTTGTTTGTAGGCCGCTGTTGCCGGGGCATTCTGGACATATCCGCCTGGAAATCGCGAGATCGAGGATGCGCCAAGCCCGATCAGGGTTTGGCATGTGTCGGCTGTATACCCCTGAAAGTTCCGACGCAGGCTACCGGTGTCCAAAGCCAATGCAAGCGCATCGCCGGGACGCGCGAAGTGATCGATACCGATAGCTGTCAGACCAGCTTCGACAAATCGTTCGCTTGCGCGCGTTGCAAGCGTAAAGCGGGCCAGATCGTCGGGCAGAGCCTCTTCCTTGATAAGCTTTTGCCGCTTCGACACCCACGGCACATGCGCATAGCCAAACAGGGCTACGCGATCAGGGGCAAAGGTCAACACCTTGCCGATGGTGTCCTCGATCCGCGCCAGGGTTTGATGCGGAAGACCGTAAACCAGATCGGTGTTCAGCGACGTGATGCCCGCTGCACGCAGGTCATCGACACAGGCGCGCGTCACATCAAAGGGCTGCAATCGACCAATGGCTTGCTGCACCTCTGGATCGAAATCCTGAATCCCGATGGAGGCTCTTGTCATCCCTTTGGCTGCCAGAGCATCGATTTTCGCAAGGTCCACCATAGTCGGATCAATCTCGACCGAGAATTCAAAATCATCGGCTGGCGGAAACACAGCTCTGATTGCCTTGGCCAGACGGTGAATCAGCGCTGGGGACAGAATGGTCGGCGTTCCCCCACCCCAATGCAAACGCCCCATGCGGAGACCATCTGGCACTGTACAGCGCACCATCTCAAGTTCCGCTTCAAGCGTCTCGATATAGCTTTCGACCGGCCCAAGCGTTTGGGTGCCCTGCGTGTGACAGGCACAGAACCAGCACAATCGCTCGCAGAAGGGGATATGAATATACACCGACACCGGATCGTCCGGATCCAATGTCTCAAGCGCAGTTTTTTGAAAGGCAGCGCCGGTGTTGGGTGAAAACACCGCGGCCGTCGGATAAGACGTGTACCGGGGCACGCGCGCGTCGAAAAGGCCAAGCGCCTTGAGTGTATCGATATGTTCCATGCACCGATCTTGCGGCATATGCAGATCAGGCTCTTTGCCGTAGATCAAACTTCTCGCTGAAACAAATGGGCTTTTCGCAAGTTCGGTCTGGTGCGTGCACAAGCACCGCTTGGTTTTTTCATCGAGCCATGAGGGTCATTTGTCTTTATCTTCGATCCAAGTTTTTGCCGCAACGGCGCGCGGAAGGCCCAAGGGACCAATGGCGAGCAGGGCGACTTGCTGAATCGCTGCAACCTCAATGCCTTCGGAAACTGCACGACGCGTATGCGAATGCACAGCACCTTCCGAGCCCGCACCGACCGCAAGGGCAAGCTTGACCAGTCGCTTTTCGCGATCAGTCAACGGGCCGGCATCCGCGCAGGCTTTGCCGAGGTCGGAATATGCAGCCCAAATGTCGGGGTGTTGTTCGGCAAGGTCGCCAGCGGCACCGGGCATGGATTTGGTCATGTCTTTTTCCTCATGTTGAATGGTCATCGATCAAGGGATCGGGTTTCGCGAATAGCTCCAGGTCAGCCTGATCACCGATCTTCACACGTGTCCCGGTTACTGTGACGCTGTAGGGCTGAAGGCCTTTGATCGCACGGCTCAAGTTTTCGGGTGTCATTCCCAGAAAAGACGCCAGTCGACGTTTTTCGAAGGGCAGTTCGAATTCGGCACCTTCGCCCGCTCGTTTCTGTTGCCTTAGCAGGAAATTTGCCAGGCGCTCGAGCGATGTTCGGAGCTTGAGATCCTTTTGAGATTTGACGACTGACCGGTAGCATTGGGCAAGCTCGGCCACTATCGCTCGCGCGAAGGCGTTATCGGCGTCAAATACCTCGCGCACATCCTGACTGGGGATCAAGGCAACCCGGCTTTTCTCAAGTGTGCGGGCCGACATCAGGTAAGGTGCGTCCCGGATTGTTGCCGCAAGAATGAACGTTGAGATCGGACGCACAGTTGCCATACTGGTTTCGCGACCGCTCCAGCTGGAAAAGAGGTCGATGGATCCCGACAGAACAATGTGAAGGAAATCGCTGGGATCCCCTTCGCTGATGAGTTCAATTTGCGGCGGAAAATTCTGCACGTATGCACCGCGCATGAGCAACAGGAAATGCTCATCCGCCATGTCTTCGAAAAGATGGAGCTCCCGGATGTCCGGGTAGTCCGACTCGGGCATCCCTAAACGCACCTATTTATTCCTCTTGATATTTATCAAGCGTGCGATTGACAAAAGTCAATACTTGACTTGATTTGCGTTTTCTTTGTTCTTGATAACCCGCGGAGCCGATCATGACAAATTTCCGCAAGTAATTTATATTGCTGCACTTTTCCCGGTATTTTGATCTGGATCAAGCATGAAC
The DNA here is from genome assembly GCF_041008745.1 of Pseudophaeobacter sp. 1A09344. Classification (NCBI taxonomy): domain Bacteria; kingdom Pseudomonadati; phylum Pseudomonadota; class Alphaproteobacteria; order Rhodobacterales; family Roseobacteraceae; genus Pseudophaeobacter; species Pseudophaeobacter sp. 1A09344. The sequence continues at coordinate 61,734 of NZ_JAXGFS010000014.1, read as the reverse complement.
CGTGCCTCGCTCATGCATTTTTGCATCCAAGGCTGACATTGGCGAAGAGCCGATGCAGAGTTTTGGAGGGACAGCACATGCACACACTCGATGGCGTCTCACGCTCGGACCAATACCGAGCCTTGGGGCTAAGCACTTTCGCATTCACGGTCTGCTTTGCCGTGTGGACGATTTTTTCCATTATCGGGGTGCAGATCAAACAGGATTTGGGTCTGAGCGATACCCAGTTCGGTTTGCTCGTCGCTACGCCGATTCTGACCGGATCGATCAGCCGGATTTTCCTTGGCGTTTGGACCGAACAATTCGGCGGGCGGATCATGTTTCCGCTGCAAATGTTGATCACGGCCGTGGCCGTCTGGTTGCTGACCAGCGTTCAGACCTACGAGATCTTCCTTCTTGCGGCCCTCGGCCTTGGCCTTGCCGGTGGTTCTTTCATTGTCGGCGTCGCCTATACCTCGCGCTGGTTCGAGAAAGAGCACCAAGGCACGGCTCTCGGCATCTTCGGGGCCGGTAACGTGGGTGCGGCCGTGACCAACTTTGCGGCACCCTTTCTTGTTGTTGCCCTTGGTTGGGAAGGGACGGCACGCGTCTATGCAATCGTCCTCGCGGTTGTGGCTGTGCTTTTCTACCTGCTCGCCAAGACCGACCCGGTCCAGACGGAGCGCAAACGCACCGGTGCAGGCCCGATTTCCGCTGGTTCCATGCTGGAACCGCTGAAGAACATCCAGGTTTGGCGTTTTGCCACCTACTACTTCTTTGTCTTTGGCGCCTTCGTCGCGCTCGCGAGTTTCCTTCCGCGCTACTACGTCGGCGCTTACGGGCTAGAGTTGACCACGGCAGGTGTTTTTGCCGGTCTCTACTCCCTTCCCGGTTCGGTCTTCCGCGCCCTCGGAGGCTGGATGTCCGACAAATGGGGCGCGCGCTTTGTGATGTACCTGACCTTTATCGGCTCGCTCGTGATCTTGTTCGTGATGAGCTACCCCGAGACCAGCTACGTCGTGCAGGGCATCACGGGACCGATTGAGTTTAACTTCGGGCTTTCCGTTGGGTTCTTTGTCGCGATGACCATCATACTCGGTTTCCTGATGAGCCTCGGAAAAGCTGCTGTCTACAAGCACATTCCTGTCTACTACCCGCACCACGTGGGTTCAGTCGGTGGCCTTGTCGGCATGATCGGGGGTCTTGGCGGCTTCTTCCTTCCCATCTCGTTCGGCATCTTGCTCGACTTGACCGGGGTCTGGACCGCGCCGTTCATGCTGCTCTTCATTATCGTCGCAGTGTCCACAATCTGGATGCATATTGCCATCCGTCGCATGGAACGAGCCCGGCACCCCGGCCTCGCCGAAGAGAAGTACCTCTCGGATGTCCCGCACGAACCTCACCCCGCACCGCAGCCAAAAGCGGCACATGCCGGACGATCCACCACGCAACCTGCGGAATGAATTGAAACGTCAACGGGCCGCCTGAGCGGCGGCCCGGCACAGCAACCCTGCGCCTGAAAGGACCGATCCCATGGCGATTACAGATACAAATGCCGGTCAGAAGGGCCATACTCTGATCGACTGGCGCCCCGAGGACGAGACCTTCTGGAAAGAAAAGGGTCACGCCATCGCGACCCGGAACCTTTGGATTTCGATTCCCAACCTGCTCTTGGCCTTCTCGGTTTGGATGGTCTGGTCCGTGGTTGTGGCCAAGATGCCCGCGATTGGTTTCGACTTTTCTGTCAGCGAACGCTTTTGGCTGGCATCACTGCCTGGACTGTCCGGGGCAACGCTTCGCATTTTCTACAGCTTTATGGTGCCGATTTTCGGTGGCCGGAAATGGACAGCAATATCAACCGCCTCATTACTACTTCCGGCAATCGGCATCGGTTTTGCCGTCCAGGACCCAGAAACCAGCTATATGACGTTTCTGATCCTTGCGCTGATGTGCGGTTTCGGCGGCGGCAACTTTGCGTCCTCAATGGCGAATATCGCTTACTTCTACCCCAAGAAGTCGAAGGGCAACGCACTCGCTTTGAATGCGGGCCTCGGCAACCTCGGTGTATCAGTCATGCAGTTCCTCGTGCCGGTCGTCATTACCATGGGCGTCTTCGGTGCCATTGGCGGAGAACCGCAGCAACTGTCCGATGGTGGTCAGCTGTTCATTCAGAACGCCGGGTTCATCTGGGTGCCGTTCCTCGTCGTCAGTGCAATCGCCGCATGGTTTGGGATGAACGATATTGCAGATGCGAAATCATCCTTTTCTGATCAGTCTGTGATTTTCAGCCGCAAGCACAACTGGATCATGTGTGTGCTCTATACGGGTACATTCGGCAGCTTCATCGGCTATGCCGCTGGCTTCCCACTGTTGATGCGCACACAGTTCCCTGAAGTTGATGTGCTGAAATATGCCTTTCTCGGGCCGCTTGTCGGAGCGTTGAGCCGCGCAGCAACGGGCTGGATTTCCGACAAGTTCGGTGGCGGGCGTGTGACCTTCTGGACATTCCTGGCCATGATTATTGCCGTCTTTGGTGTCATCAGCTTCCTGCCCACCACGCCTGAGGCGGCGGATGGCAGCTTCTGGGGCTTCTTTGCTTGCTTCATGGCGCTGTTCTTCCTGACCGGTGTCGGCAACGCATCCACCTTCCAGATGATCCCGTCGATCATGAAACAGGAAGTGCCGCGGCTCATGTCGAACCTCGATGCAGGCGCGCTCCAGAAGCAAACCGAAATGGAAAGCGCGGCGATCATCGCCTTTACCTCGGCGATTGCAGCCTATGGCGCGTTCTTCATTCCGAAGATGTACGGCACCTCGATTGCCATGACCGGAGCACCGAACGGTGCGCTCTGGGCCTTCCTCGGCTTTTACGCGGTCTGCGCTGTGATCTGCTGGATCTTCTACAGCCGCAAATCCGCGCCGGTTCCTTGCTGAGCCATTAACCCCTTGCCGCGCCGCAATGGCGGCGCGGACCACCGCTTTTAGGAGACAGCAAAATGAGCCATCTGCTCGACAGATTGAACTTCCTCCAGTCCAAGGAACTCGAACAGTTTTCCGACGGATTTGGGAAAGCCACGAATGAAAGCCGCGATTGGGAAGACACCTATCGCAACCGCTGGCGGCACGACAAAATTGTGCGGTCTACCCACGGAGTGAATTGCACGGGGTCCTGCAGTTGGAAGATCTACGTCAAATCCGGGATCGTTACCTGGGAGACGCAGCAGACCGACTACCCGCGCACCCGCGCCGATCTGCCAAACCACGAACCACGCGGTTGCGCACGTGGTGCGAGCTACAGCTGGTATCTCTACTCTGCGAACCGGGTCAAAAACCCTCTCGTGCGCGGTCGGTTGATGAAAATCTGGCGCAAGATGCGCGAGACGATGGAGCCGATCGAGGCCTGGACCAAACTGCAGGCTGATCCGATCCTGCGCGCCTCTTACGTGGAAACACGCGGCAAGGGCGGCTTCGTGCGCGCCACTTGGGACGAGGCGACCGAAATCACGGCGGCCGCAAACGCGTATACGGCCAAGACCTATGGCCCCGACCGCGTCTTTGGCTTCTCGCCGATTCCTGCAATGTCGATGGTCAGTTATGCGGCCGGGTCACGCTATCTCAGTCTGATGGGCGGCGTCTGCATGTCGTTCTATGATTGGTACTGCGACCTGCCGCCTGCCTCGCCCATGACCTGGGGCGAACAGACAGACGTGCCGGAAAGTGCCGACTGGTACAATTCGGGCTATTTGCTGCTTTGGGGCTCCAACGTGCCGCAAACGCGGACACCTGACGCCCATTTCTATACTGAGGCACGCTACAAGGGCACCAAGTCCGCCGTCATTTGCCCCGATTATTCCGAGGCCGCCAAGTTCGGCGACGTCTGGCTAAACGCCAAGCAGGGCACGGATGCTGCCCTGGCGATGGCCTTTGGCCACGTCATCTTGCGTGAATTCCACTTGGACCGTCAGGCCGAATACTTCGAGGATTACACCCGCAAATACTCGGACTTCCCAATGCTGGTGAAGCTGGACGAAAAGGACGGCAAGCTGGTGCCGGGCCGCTTCCTGAGAGCCGACGATCTGGACGGCAAATTGGGTGAAAACAACAACCCGGAATGGAAAACTGTTGCGTTTGATGAGGCCTCCAAAGCCTTTGTCGCACCCAACGGGTCTGTCGGGTATCGCTGGGGCGAAGACGGTGAATGGAACCTCGAAGAAAAGGCGAAAGAGGCCGAGACCAAGCTCAAGATGAGCTTCGTTCTGGAAGAAGACCATGACGATGTTCTGGGCGTCGACTTTCCCTACTTTGGTGGCGAGGCGTTCGGCCAATTCAAGACAGATGCCGATCACCCTGACGTTCTGACCCGCAACATCCCGGTGAAAAAGATCAAAACCGAAGATGGCGAGATTGCGGTCGCGACCGTGTTCGACCTGTTCTGTGCCAACTACGGCTTGGACCGTGGTCTCGGCGGTGACTGGGTCACATCGGACTATGCCAATGACATGCCTGGTACGCCTGCTTGGGCCGAGAAGATCACTGGCGTCCCGGCTGACAAGATCATCCACGTGGCCCGCGGATTTGCTGACAACGCAGAGAAGACGAACGGCAAGTCGATGATCATCATCGGGGCCGCGATGAACCACTGGTTCCACATGGATATGAACTATCGCGGTGTCATCAACATGCTGGTGATGTGTGGCTGTGTTGGGCAATCCGGCGGTGGCTGGGCACACTATGTGGGGCAGGAAAAACTGCGCCCGCAGACCGGCTGGCAACCTCTGGCCTTTGCGCTGGATTGGAACCGTCCTCCGCGGCACATGAACTCGACTTCAGCATGGTATGCGCACACGGATCAGTGGCGCTATGAGACCCTTAAAGCAGACGAGATCCTGTCACCCACAGCGCCCGAGGGCGACTGGGACATTTCCCTGATCGACTACAACATCCGCGCCGAACGCATGGGCTGGTTGCCGTCTGCTCCGCAGCTCAAGACCAACCCGTTCGAAGTAGCCAAGGCGGCCAAGGCGGTGGGCAAGGAAATCCCGGCCTATGTGGCCGAGAACCTGAAGTCCGGGGATCTGGAAATGTCCTGTGAGGACCCGGATAACCCTGCCAACTGGCCGCGCAACTTGTTCGTGTGGCGTTCCAACCTGCTCGGGTCTTCGGGCAAGGGGCACGAATACTTCCTCAAGCACCTGCTTGGCACCGATCATGGTGTGATGGGCAAGGATCTTGGCGAAGACGGCGGACAATTGCCCAAGGAGGCTAAGTGGCATGAAGATGCGCCGCGGGGCAAGCTGGACCTGCTTGTGACCATCGACTTTAGGATGAGCACGACCTGCGTCTATTCCGACATCGTTCTACCAACGGCCAGTTGGTACGAAAAGGACGACATGAACACGTCGGACATGCACCCGTTCATCCACCCGCTGCAAGCGGCGGTCGATCCGGCCTATGAGTCCAAATCCGATTGGGAAATCTTCAAGGCAATCGCCAAGAAATTCCAGCAGATCGCGCCGGGCTATCTGGACAAAGAGACAGATATCGTCGCCCTGCCGATCCTGCACGACACCCCTGCGGAGATCGCGCAGGACCAGGTGAAGGACTGGAAGAAAGGCGAATGCGACCTGATCCCGGGCAAGACCGCCCCTGCTTTCGTAGCGGTCGAGCGGGACTATACCGCGATCTATGACCGCTTCACGGCGCTTGGCCCGATGCTCGATGAACTCGGCAATGGCGGCAAGGGCATCACTTGGAACACCGAGGACGAGATCGACAACCTGTCGGCTCTCAATGGCGTGCAACTGGACGGCGCGGCAGCGGGACGCCCAAAGATCGAAACGGCCATTGACGCTTGCGAAGTCATCCTGATGCTCGCACCTGAGACGAACGGCAACGTCGCCGTGAAGGCTTGGGAGGCTCTGGAAAAAGCCACGGGGCGCGAACATGCGCATCTGGCTGAAGGCGAACATGGCAACAAAATCCGTTTCCATGATATCGCAGCTCAACCGCGCAAGATCATCTCCAGCCCCACATGGTCGGGCATCGAGTCGGAGAAAGTCAGCTACAACGCGGGCTACACAAACGTCCACGAGCTGATCCCGTGGCGGACCCTGACAGGGCGGCAACAGCTTTACCAGGATCACCTCTGGATGCGTGCATTCGGCGAAGGCTTCATGTCCTACCGCCCGCCCGTCGATCTGAAGACCATTACGGCGGATGTGCAGGATGAGGGCGACAACCTCGTTTTGAACTTCATCACGCCACACCAGAAGTGGGGCATCCACTCCACCTATACCGACAACCTGTTGATGCTGACGCTGAACAGGGGCGGTCCGGTGATCTGGATCAGCGAGAATGACGCCAAGAGCGCCGGGATTGTCGATAACGACTGGGTGGAGCTTTACAACACCAACGGTGCCCTGACGGCGCGCGCGGTTGTCTCGCAGCGGATCAAGGACGGCACAACGTTCATGTATCACGCTCAAGAGAAGATCGTGAACACGCCGGGCTCTGAGAAGACCGGGAACCGCGGGGGTATCCACAACTCTGTGACCCGCGCTGTTCTCAAACCCACACACATGATCGGCGGCTATGCCCAGCAGTCCTACGGCTTCAATTACTACGGCACCGTGGGATCGAACCGGGACGAGTTCGTCGTTGTCCGCAAGATGAAGAAAGTGGACTGGCTCGACAAAGAAAAGAGCTGGGAAGCACCTGCACAGGAGGCAGCAGAATGAGAATCCGCGCACAAATCGGCATGGTGCTGAACCTCGATAAATGCATCGGGTGCCACACATGCTCTGTCACTTGCAAGAACGTCTGGACGAGCCGGGACGGCGTTGAATACGCTTGGTTCAACAATGTCGAAACCAAGCCCGGCACGGGATATCCGACCGACTGGGAAAATCAGGATCGCTGGAAAGGCGGCTGGGAACGCACCAAGGCAGGCAAGTTGCAGCCCAAGCAGGGCAGCAAATGGCGCATCCTGTCCAACATCTTCGCCAACCCGTCCATGCCCGAGATCGATGACTATTACGAGCCGTTCGATTTCGATTATGACCACCTGAAATCAGCCCCGGAAATGGAGGCGTTCCCGACGGCGCGCCCCCGTTCCAAGATCACCGGTGAGCGGATCGAGAAGATCGAGAAAGGTCCGAACTGGGAAGAAATCCTGGGCGGTGAATTCTCCAAGCGCTCGCAGGACTACAACTTCGAGGGAATCCAGAAGGAGATCTACGGGGAATACGAGAATACCTTCATGATGTATCTCCCTCGGCTCTGCGAACACTGCCTGAACCCGGCATGTGCTTCGTCCTGCCCATCGGGCGCGATCTACAAGCGCGAAGAAGACGGCATCGTACTGATCGACCAGGAAAAATGCCGTGGTTGGCGGATGTGTGTATCGGGCTGCCCGTACAAGAAGATCTATTACAACTGGGAAAGCGGCAAATCCGAGAAATGCACCCTGTGCTACCCCCGGATTGAAAGTGGTAACCCAACCGTCTGTTCTGAAACTTGTGTCGGACGCATCCGGTATCTGGGCGTCATGCTCTATGACGCCGACAAGATCGAAGATGCGGCGAACATGGAGGACGAACAGGATCTCTATGATGCGCAACTGGGCGTGTTTCTTGACCCCAGCGACCCTTTCGTGATTGAGACAGCCCGCGCCGACGGCATACCGGAGGACTGGATCAAGGCGGCACAGGAAAGCCCGATCTGGAAGATGGCGATGGAGTGGAAGGTCGCCTTCCCGCTGCACCCTGAATACCGGACGCTGCCGATGGTGTGGTACATTCCGCCACTCAGCCCGATCCAGAATGCCGCCGAAGCCGGTGCCATCGGGACGGACGCCGGCATGCCGGACGTCAAGAACCTGCGTATCCCGGTCAAATACCTCGCCAACATGCTGACCGCAGGAGATGAAGAACCTGTTGTCACGGCGCTCGAGCGTATGCTGGCGATGCGATCCTATATGCGCTCCAAGACGATCGAAGGGGTGGTTGACGAAGCCATCGCTGCGCGCGTCGGCCTTTCTGGCCGCGTGATTGAGGACATGTACAAGATCATGGCTCTTGCCGATTACGAAGACCGCTTCGTCATCCCGACAACACACCGTGAACAGGTGGAAGAAGCCTATGACCTGCGTGGCGGCTGTGGATTCACTGACACCAACGGATGTGGCGGTGGCTCAACGAAGGGCTCGCTTTTCGGCGGCTCCAAAAAACCCCTCAAGATGCCAACGGAGGCGATGTGATATGGACCGGACCTTAAAAGCACTATCACTCATCCTGAGCTACCCGACGCGTGAGTTGCAGCAGGCGATGCCCGAAATCGGCGCCGTTCTGGCCTCGGACATACGTCTCACAGCAGCAGCCCGTCGGGCGTTGCGCCCGCTGGTGGAGGAGCTGACCGGACGCGACATCTATGACCTCGAAGAGCAGTTCGTCCTGCTTTTCGACAGATCGCGCACCTTGTCGCTCAACCTGTTCGAGCACGTGCACGGAGAAAGCCGGGATCGTGGCGGCGCCATGGTCTCGTTGGTCGAGACGTATCGGGAGGGCGGGTTTGATCCCGTCACCTCGGAACTCCCGGATCACTTGCCTGTTTTGCTGGAATTCCTGTCGACGCGTCCCTTCGCAGAAGCACAGGATACTCTGGCGGATGCAGCCCATATCTTTGAGGCGCTGAACGCCCGGCTTGTCCGGAGGGAAAGCCCTTATGGCGCTGTATTCGCCAGCCTTTTGCAATTGGCCGGGGTGAAAGCCGATCAGGACGCTGTTGCCGAGATGCTCGCGCAGCCTGACGATGATCCGACCGATCTGGAGGCTCTCGATGAGGTTTGGGAAGATAGCGAAGTGCTCTTCGGCCCCGATCCCAATGCTGGATGTCCCCAAGCGCGCGAAATGCTCGCGCAGATGGATCTGCCCGTTAACCCCGCACCGCGACACGCGGCTGAATAGGGAGACAAGACATGTTCTCGAACTTTGATATCAACTTCATCATCTTCGGCATATTGCCCTATGCAGCGCTGACCATCCTCGTTGTGGGATCAATCGCCCGCTATGACCGCGACCAATACACGTGGAAAAGCTCCTCTAGTCAGCTACTAAAGCGCAAACAACTGATCTGGGGCTCGATCCTGTTTCATGTTGGGATCATCACGATCTTTTTTGGGCACCTCGTTGGCCTGTTCACACCGGTCTGGGTGCTTGACGCACTAGGCGTGCCATATTCGCTCAAACAATGGATGGCCGTGATTATTGGCGGCCCTGCGGGTATCGCGGCCTTGATCGGTGCATCCCTGCTTATGCATCGTCGTCTGACTGAGCCACGGATCCGTGCAACGTCCAGCCGGATGGATATCACCATCATGGCATTGATCTGGTTGCAACTGGCCATTGGCCTGCTGACAATCACGCAGACCCTGCAACACATGGACGGCTCCGAGATGGTGCGTTTCATGAACTGGTCGCAGAGCATCGTCACTTGGAACATAAATGCATGGGTCACAGTGGTAGACGTGCATTGGCTCTACAAGTTGCACATCTTCCTTGGCTTGATCATCACGGCGCTCTTCCCCTTCTCGCGGTTGGTTCATATGGTTTCGGGCTTTGCAGCACCGTTCCGGTACCTTTTGCGGCCTGGCTATCAGATTGTGCGCTCGCGCCGTCAGAAAGCGTTGCCAAAGCGTGCCGATACCAAAGCGACACCGGCGGAGTAAAGCAAATGAACGCAGCACTCTTTCCTGATCTGGTCGTCAACGGCGAGCTTGTTCCCCACTCCCTGATTGCTGCGGAGACGCAGAACCAGGACGCGCCGAAAGGCAAACCTGGTATTGCTTGGCGCAAAGCGGTCAATGCCGTGGCGATCCGCACCTTGTTGTTGCAAGAAGCGCGGTCCCGCAGCGTCGAGGCAAAACCCAATGAGGTCGGCCCAGGGCGGTTTGAAACTGATGAGGAGGCCCTGATCAGGGGCCTCCTAGAGGAGGCGATCGATGTTGTTCCCCCAACCGAGGAAGATATCGCATCCGAATGGAAAAAAGATCCGACGCGCTTTCGAACACCGCCGCTTTGGGAAGTGTCCCATATCCTGTGCGCCTGCGATCCGCGGGACGAAGCAGCAAGCGCCAAAGCGCTCGCCCGAGCCAAGGAGCTGCTTGCCTTGGTGCTGGGTGAACCAAAGAGCTTCGCGGCACTGGCCGCGCGCGAGAGCGATTGCGGGTCCAAGACCTCAGGCGGGACGCTCGGCCAACTTGGCCCGAACGACACCGTTCCTGAGTTCGAGGCTGCCCTGCGTCACCTTGCTGAAGGCGAGATTTCGACAGAGCCGGTTCTGACCCGCCATGGCTATCATATCATCCGAATGGATGCGGTTGCGTTGGGGCAAGTCCTGCCATTCGAAGCCGTTCGCGGGAAAATTTCTGAAGCAATGGAGAAAGCAGCTTGGGCGCGGCAGTCCCATACCTTCATCACTCAATTGGTTGAAGCCTCAGATATCGAGGGGGCAGACCTGAGCATGGTCTAACTGGGAGGAGAGGACGATGGGAAAAGATCCTGAACGACTCTTGAGAACGGCAAGAGGTGAGGCTGCGGATGTTTCCAACTTGGACAATCCACTAGACTTCATCGCCGAAGATCATATGCGCGAACGGGAGGTCTGCGCAGTGATCGATCGGATTGTCGCCTCTGCATCCATGGAACGCGCGGAGATCGACCAAGTCCTCACCTTTCTGGAAGCGCAACTGCCGCAACATCTGGCTGATGAAGAAATTGATCTATTTCCGATGATGCTGAAACGCTGCGAGCCGGAAGATGAAATCGACAAGGTGATCGACAAGCTTCAATCTGATCATGGCCATGCCATCGCCGACGCGCCGGCGATTGTCGCGATCATCAGAGGTTTCGATAAACCTAGCTCGCGGCCCTCCCAATCGGATTGCGAGCAAATGAAGGATTTCGCCCATCATGCCCGCCGCCACTTAATTCTCGAAAACGCGGTCATCCTTCCTATCGCCCGGGCGAGACTGACCGACGAGGATCTGAACACAATGAGAAGGCACATGCTGGAGCGCCGTAGTCTAACGCCCACGCTCGGAGAATGAGACATGCTGAATGACCTTCTTGACCGCAACGTGAAATGGTCTGAACAGAAAAACACAGAAGAACCCGGTTATTTTGCACGTCTGGCAACACGGCAATCGCCTGAATTCTTCTGGATCGGCTGTTCTGACAGCCGGGTGCCTGCCAATGTCGTCGCAGGCCTCGATCCAGGCGAGGTGTTTGTGCACCGCAACGTGGCAAATATTATCCATTCGTCGGATATGAATATGCTTTCGGCGCTGGAGTTTGCCGTAGATGCGCTCAAGATCCGCGAGATCATCGTATGCGGTCACTACGGGTGCGGCGGGGTCAAGGCGGCGACCGAAGACCTGCCCCACGGCTTGGCGGACCACTGGCTTGAACCGATCCGGCGTCTTGCCCGGGCCTATGCCGTCGATTTGGCACAACAGGGCGATGACGAGGCACGAAGAGACAAGCTCGCGGAACTGAATGTGGTGGAGGGCGTTCGCCGGGTGGCTGAGACGCCCATTCTTCAACGGGCCTGGCGGGAACGCGTCAACATCCGTGTCCATGGGCTGATCTATGGCCTGAAAGACGGACGGCTTCGCGATCTGGATTGCACAGTTGGGCCGGGCCATTTTCAGGCGGAGGCCGCGCAATGACCGTCATCCAAAAGATTGAAAGCAGCGCTTGCGGGTGTGACGATCTCGTGCCTCAGGGTTCACTGATCAGTATTGATGAGGGGTTGGCCCGGATTGCGCGCCTGACAATGGCTGTTCCTGAAACCGAGCATGTCCCGCTAGCGCAAGCCGTAGGGCGGGTGCTGGCAAAACCTGTGCAGTCGCTTGGAATGGTTCCGCCTTTTGATAATGCCGCCATGGACGGGTACGCAATCAATACGGGCGACCTATCTGGTGAAGGGCCGTGGGAATTGACAGTCGTAGGGCGCGTTGCAGCAGGGCATGTCTCGAGCAACACGCTCAAGCGCGGGAGTGCGATCCAGATCTTTACAGGCGCACCTCTTCCAGACGGTGCAAACGCTGTCGTGATGCAGGAGCAGGTTTTGTGCACTGGCACCCATGTCCGTTTGCACGATGCCGTCAAACGGGGCGCTCATGTTCGCCGCGCCGGCGAAGACATGGCGAGGGGAAAGACGATCGCTCCAGCGGGACGCCTTCTCACTCCGCGAGACATCGCGGCCTGCGCGGCCGCCGGGCACGCTGAGGTGTGCGTCACACGACGCATCCGCGTAGCTCTCGTGGTCACCGGGGATGAGGTCGCCCAGCAAGGTGAGGCGCGGGGCGCCGCTGCGATATGGGATGTGAATACGCCGATGCTCTGCGCCGCGCTGGCGACGCCTGACATTGAGCTGTGCAGCGTCCGAGTTGCATTCGACACGCTCCCCGCGCTGCGCGCACAACTGGACGCTCTGTCGCAACAGGTGGACCTGATCGTTACGACTGGTGGTATATCGGTCGGCGAAGAAGACCATGTGAAGCCAGCCTTGGCTGAGCTTTCCGCCAAAATTGCCTTTAGCGGCGTCGCGTTAAAGCCCGGCAAGCCAGTGTCGTTTGGACATGTTGGGCGAGCGGTCTGGCTTGGACTGCCCGGTAATCCACTGTCTGCTTTCGTGACGTGGCAAATCTTCGGTTCAGCCCTTTGCAGGTTCCTCAGCGGACAAGCGCAAAGGCCCGCCCGCCGACGACATGTGGTATTGCAACATACGCTTCATCATAAACCGGGCCGATGTGAGCTACGGCTGGCGCGCCTGACGGGCTTTGATAGCGCGGGACGAGAAATCGCTGAATTCGCGGAGGCAACTCATTCGGGTAGGGTGTCACTGCTTCCTGAAATGGACGGCTTGCTTTTCATTCCTGCCGACACCGAGGAATTGCCCTGTGGTGCATTGGTGGAGTTTCACCCTTTTTGAAGGACGAGGACAACAAGATATGAAGATCGCTTACACAATGGCTCCAGGCAGGGGAGATACCGACCTTCTGCTTTCACGGCTGGCGGGCAGGCTCGCTTCGCAAGGCTACGCAACCTGCGGCACAGTTCAGATCAATACGGATCGTGCAAATGGCCCGTGCGACATGGATGTGCAGGTCTTGCCAGACGGCCCGGTTCTGCGCATTTCACAAGATCTTGGATTGGGCTCTAAGGGATGCAGGCTGGACCCCGCTGCGTTGGAGACCGCCGTCGGCCTGGCGGAGGCGCGACTTGATCCAAATGTGGACCTCTTGATCATCAACAAGTTCGGCAAGCATGAAGCCGATGGTCGCGGCTTCAGAACCATCATTGCCACAGCGCTGGAGCTTGAAATTCCAGTTCTCGTGGGGGTCAACGCTCTCAATCTGGCAGCATTTAGAGAATTCGCCGGCCCAGAAGCCGCTCATTTAGAGCCATCTGAAGCGCAAATTCTTCAGTGGTTAGCGATGGTTTTGAGACCTAGGCAGGATGTTACTCGAGTGCTTCCTGTACCCGCCTAGTGCATTTCTCAAAATGTGCGAACGGCTTTGATTTAACACAAGACAGATTCGGGATCTGAGAACGGTTCGATGCGGGAACAAAGGTCGTGCAGATTTGCCTGTTTCAACCGGGTACAACTATGAACTGGAAGCGAGTTCTGTGACTTGTCCGCCCATGGAGGAGCGGACAGACTTTCTCGCTGGATCAGGGTCGTACCCACCAGAGGCGTGCAACTTGTGTGCAATCCAAAGTGAAGATCCGGAAAGCGCACGAAAGCAGCCTCTAACGGAAACGCGGCGAATTCACCCTATGTCCCGCGACTGGTTTGTCTGAACGGCATGCAGCGAAAGCACGGTCTTGGTTCCAGCCAGAACAACGCCCATGAACGGCTGGTATGGTGAAATCCGCTGTGCCGCCGTAAATGCTACGCCGCAGGCGCGAGGGTTTTCTGCATCAGCAAACATCAAAAACCGAATGTCGGCAGAGTCCGCATCTTTCCTCTTCATCTCGAGCGCAGCGAAGGTCCGGTCTTGAGATTTTTCGCAGTAGATGGCTTTGAAGTTAGTCTGCGAACACCTGTCTTGCCGACGCGAGCCTCATCCAGTCCCGACCGCCGAATGCGACGAGAGCGAGATAAACAATTCCGGTATCTAAATCCGGTTTGAATACGATGGTCAGTCGGTGACCTGCGCCGCCATGGCGCACGAGCCATCCGTCCAGCTTGCCGCTGAGGCGAGCACCGGATTTTGGCTTTTCGGCAATCTTCTGGATAAGGGTATCGATTTCATCGAGCCTGCGGCTTGCTGCAGCAACGTCACCGTCAGTCACGTCGACAATATGATCAACGATACCGATAAGGTCCCGTTCAAAGAACGGATGCCTGACAAAACGCATCAGGTCTTCTGAGCCATCGCCGCAAGATGGGCCCGGGCGCCTTTAGTGACGTCGGCGGCATCGCCGACGGGTTCCCATTGATCGAGAGGCAGAGACAGACGACGCTCTAATTCTGCTTCGAGCAGAGACCGTTCACGATCTCGCTCTGCCTTGGCCTTCGCCAATTCACCCGAAACAGCCGCGCTCATATTTGGGTACTCTCCAGCTTCGACCAGTTCCTTGGCAAATGTGTAGGCCGTGTCGGTGAAACTGACGGATTGCTTTTGAACGCTCATCGCGGACTCCTTGGTGCTCCAACAGACTACCGAATTTTGCCGCTTCTGGCAAGCAAGTCAGGCGGACCGAGCGAAATGCGTCAACAGCCTTCCGGCCTCCCCAGCTCGCCAGCCATGTCGCAGGGGAGAACGGCCCTTCGGTCCGTCGCGCATTCGGCCATGCGGCCTCACCGCGGCGTCGCACCCGGCATCCCGGTTTGCCCGCCTCGCGAGCACGTCCCTCCCCGGCCGCTCCGCCGGATTGCGCTCTGGTCTGTTTTGGCCTGAGGCCAAAACGATCCCGCCGCTCCATCCGTCTCCCGCGTCCGGTCGGGCCGTTTGCCTGCTCAGGTCGGGCAAACCTACCGTCAAAACACACACACATGAGTGCGGAAGCATATCCTCCGGATGGCCCCCAAATCAGCCCGCGTCAAGGATCGCAAAACTTTTCGGCGAGGGCGGAGCCTGTGGCATGGGGCGGTCCCGTGCGTGAGGGTGCGCGTGTGTCGGGTGCTGCGCGCGGAAAACTTTTGCGCCCGGCAAGCCGGCGGCTGCGCCGTCCCTGACCCGGGCAGATTCGGAAACCAGTCATTCGGCCATGCCCCCACACTCACGTGGTGGCCTAGAAACCGAACACTGGAGACCAGACATGGCTTACGACACTGCAAACACCTACGAGACCATCGAGCTTTTCGGACTGACCGAGAAGGACGCACAGCTCCCGATCCCGGAGGATCACATCCTGACCGACCGCATCATCCGCGAGAGCTTCGAGGCTCTGCTTGGCCCGCTGCGCGGAACCGGGCTTGAAGCCGAAATCGAACCGCTGGCCCATGGGCTGGCGACGATCCTGCAGCGGCGCAAGGTGGCGCTCGGCAAGGAGGTCGACCGCACAGCCGACAAGATCGGCGCTCTGGCAAAATCCCACGATGGATCGGAGATCGCCGAGACCGCGCTCGAAGAGGCGCAGGCGCGTTTTCTGCAGTTGCGCGAGATCATCAGCGCCATCGAGGTGATGAGCGAGGCGGCGGCGGAATGCTACGAGGTCGAGACGGGCCACGCCTTCATCCCGGCAGCCGGGTCGCGCGCAAGCGTCCGGGCGCAAGAGACCGGGGCGGTCTTCGAGGCACGGCAGCTGCTGGAGCAGCACGATCGCGAGACGGCTGCGAAGTCGAAGGTCGAGGGGGTGCCCCTGATCGTCTCGGGCGCCACCGACTGGACCGATGTTGATGTGATCTTCAACACGCTCGACAAGGTTCGCGAACGGATCAAACAGAACCGCAATCAGGAGATCTTCCTCTGCCACAAGGGTGGCAAGCACGGGGCGGAGATGATTGCGGCTCGGTGGGCCCGGGCACGGGGTGTCGCGCAGGCGCGCTTCGATCCGCGCTGGTCCGCGCATGGGCGGGCGGCGCCGTTCAAGTGCAACGACGAAATGCTGGACGACAAGTTCGCCGCGACGGGGGTTGTCCTCTTCGGCGGCAACGGGGTCGCGCTGAACCTCGGGCAGAAGGCGGAAGCGAAAGGCCTGACGGTCATGCGGGTTGCGGACCCGGCGAAGAAGACTGCGCAGGATTGAAGAGAGGGGGTCGCGCTTGGCGCGGCCCTTTCGTCATGTCTCATGGCGCGTGCGGTCGGTCACGCGTTATCGGCAGCTCACGGCGGCCAGCACCGTTATCCCTCTACCCAGTCCGTCAGAGTGTGGCCCATCCGCATCGGTATGGGCTGGGGATGGTGCGCACCTCACGCACATCGTCAGCATCGCAAGACACGAAGGCTCGAAACGTCGCACTTGAGGCTAAAGACTTGCGCGTCCCTCGGGTGGTGTTTCGGAATATCGCATCCACGCGGGCGGGCTCCGTCAGCACCCCGGCCAGGCTCGGCGGGACGCGGATGGTGGCGGCTGCGTGATGGCAAGGGTCATCCGGATCACTCCTTTTTGCTCATAGATGTGGATCGCACGGGGTCGGCCCGTCCGTGCCCTCAGCTCATGCTTCGGCAAGCACAAATACGGCTTCCACGGCTAGCCGCGGACCCTCCGCATTTGCGCTTGCGACCGGGCCTCCTGCCCCCGTGCTGGGTGATCCCCATCGCAACAAGGAGTAACCCAAATGACCAACCACTGCGTCGCTACCGTCCCCGTCAAGTTCACCGATACCGATGGCCAGGAGCGCACCCGTTTTCAGCGCGTGGGTGCGATGTTCCGCAACACCCGCAACGGGGACGGCTCGGAGTTCTTCAGCCTCAAGCTCGACTTCCCGGTCGCGGTCTCGGAGCTGGTGATGTTCCCGCCGAGCGCGAAAGATCCCCAGGACTAAATCCTCTGACGAGGATGGGCCGCCCCAGGACGATCTTGGGGCGGCCCGATCCCTGTTCCAGGGATGCCGGTCCCTACGCGTTCAACGGACGCACTCCGCCCGGAATGATCAGGCCGCGACAGACCGGCCAGTCAGCCTCAAGGGGGCCATCCACAAAAACCTATCGGCCAAGGCCTCCCGGTTTTTGCGGCAGAGATTTGGCAAGCCAAATCTGGCCCTCCTTGACCCTGCCTGTCCGCCCTGTCGGAGGGGTTTGCGCCCGCCCGCGGTTCCGTCCGAACACATGGGTGTTCGGCCAGACCCTCGGGCGGGGCTGGCGGACGGGACCCCTAGGACAGGTGGTGCAATCGGTGGTGAGGGCGGCAGAGCCGCGTCCCTGCGGGCAGCGGGGGAAGCGGACACCAAGGCTGCCTGAGCCTGAATGCGACGTAAGTATATAATTGACAGCTTGGTATATTATTGTAAGGTAGAGGCAGCCTTGGTGGAAGGTGGCAGGAAATAGGGGGTCTTTCTTCCGCATGTCCCGAACAAAACGCCTGACAGAGATCGAGAAGATGCAGATCGTCCGCGAGGCCGCGGAGGGTGTGTCGACGTCCGAGCTGGCTGAGCGTTTCGAGGTCACATCGCGGGCCGTGCGCTACGTCCTGAAAGCTGATGCCGAGCGCCAGGCCGATGCCGCGATCCCGGTCTCAGCAGTCAGTGTGAAGGTCACGGCTGCGGAGCTGGCGGCGCTCGACGAGGTGTTGGCGAAGGCGGGGATCGAGAGCCGGGCCGAGGGGTTGCGGCGGCTCATTCAGGCGGCGGGTGGCGTGTTTGTCCCGGACGCGCAGATGGCGGCTGAGATGGCGCGCTATCGCGCCTCGCTGCACGAGGTCGGCAATGGGGTCGCGCAGATCGCCAAGCAGATGACGCAGGCCAACCGGCGGGGGCAGGGGGCAGGGGGCAGCACGAGTGCCGAGTTCACTGAATTGCGCCTTGCACAGATGCGCGGGCTGGCGCGGTTCATTCTGGATTCCGCTGACGAGATCGACCTGCTGCTGCGGCGTCGGCGCGACGTCATGCAGCTGGAGGCCACGGCCGCGCTGAGGGAGTTTGCCCATGCGGCTGAATGATGCTGTCCATGCCGTCACGGGCGAGGTCTTTCGGGATGGCTGGAGCCGCGTCCGGGGCTCGATGCAAGGGCTGCACGTGGCCAAGCAGACCCAGCTTGTGCGCGCGGCAGCAGGGCATCGGCCGGCGGTCTTCAAGGCAATCCGAAGCGGGGGCACGCACACGAAATCGCAGCTCGCAAACCAGCTCGATTACCTCACGACCAAGTCCACCCATATCGTGGACAGTAGCGGGTTCCTGGATGGCAAAGCGAAGCTCGAGGCGGGTGACATCAAGGATCTGACCGAGCGCTTTGCCAAGCGGTGGGATGCGGGCTTCAAGCCCAAGCTCGGACAGACCACCCACATGCTCATGTCCTTCCCCATCGGCACGCGCGGCGAGGATGTGCGCGACATCGCGACTGATGTGGCGGAGCGGTTTTTCCAGACCGACGAGGGGCATTTCGACTACATCATCGCAGTGCATGAAGACCGCGATCACCCGCATGCGCATCTGGTGCTGAACCGTCGCTCGCAGGAAGGCGAGTTCTTCTTTCTGGGGCGCAACCATCGCTTCAACTATGACGACTTCCGGCTCGCCATGGTCGAGGAGGCCGAGAAGTACGGCGTGCGGCTGGAAGCCACGCGGCGGGTGGAGCGCGGCGTCGTGCATTACCCGGCCCGGACCAGCGAGATCTACGCCGCGAAAGAAGAGGGTCGCGCGCCCCGCGAGCGCGAACGTGTGGGGGCCGACTTGACCCGGACGCTGGCGGAGATCGCCAACACCAGAACCGTCTACCATTCGCTTGCCGCGGAGGCTTCGCGTGAAGCCCGCGAGGATATTGCCGCGGCACTCTTCCGCGCGGGCGAGGTGCTGGCGCATGGCGGACAGATGGACCGAACAGGAGATGTGTATATGGCCGAGGATCAAAGCTTCGAGGATCTGAGAAGCCTCTATGCGGAAAAGCTCGCGCGGGTGCAGGGCATGATCGCAGAGAAGTCTGACGCGGAACGTCCCGTGCTGGAAAAACGTCTCATCGAGATCCAGACGCAGGTCCAGCACATGCAGCCTCTCGGATTGCGATCATCCACGCTGTCAGAGACCCCCTCGGAGGGTGGGATCTATTCCGAGGCCAATATCGACACCAACCAGCTCGCGCGTCTGGCTACGCCCGACTTGAGATCGCGGATTGACGCGGCACTACACGGCACCGGGGTCAGCACATCGGAAGTGGTGGCCCGGATCGAGACCGGGGCCGCGAATGCCGCGCTGGAGCATCAATGGATCGCAGATGATCTCTCCAAGGTGGCTGAGGCGCGCGATCTGAACCTCGAGCGCCGCGCCGATCTGGAACAGGCGCGTGACATCCTGAATGACGTGCATGTGGAACTTGGCACGCTGTTGGAGCGCGAGAACGTGCTGCGCCGGGATGGCGTCATGGAAGCGGAACCGATCAGCGAGCGGTTCCATTATCACCGGGACGCGGTCCGGGCGATGGAAGGGACAATCCGTCAGCAGATGCGCGCAGAGGGCCTGACAGCGCAGCGGATCGAAGACCGGGACTGGGAGGTGGTCTCAAAGGCAGAGCGCCGGATTGAGACGGAGCAGCGTGCATATCTCGAGGCACACCCGGATCTGCTCGCACGCCCCGGCGATGTGATTGACCGGTCTGAGCCTTACAGGGAGACCATTACCGATGCGGCCCGCGCCAGCGAGATCACCCGCGAGGTCGACCGGATCATGGAGGGACGCGATATCCGCACGCCCGTTGCAGATGCTGTCACGGATGAATTCAGGGAGCGCTATCCGGACATGCCGTCCCACCTCGCCCGCGGGCTCGGCGCGACCTATGCCGCTGTCGTCGAGATACGGGACACGGAGGCCATCAATCAGGTCCGCCGCGAAAGCGAGTTGCGCGACGGACTTGGGGTTGGCACGCGCGACGACATCCTCGCGGCCCGCGATGAAACTGCACCGCTGTCTGACCGATCCGGCCGCCTCTCAGACGAAATCGCGCGTGTTCTGGACCATGAGCGGGCAGGGGAGTTGTCCGCGCCCTTCGAAACCGAGGCGGAGCGGGACGCCTTCCGCGAGGAGATCGCGCGGGTGCTGGACGTGCGCCAACTCGACCGGCTCACATCCGGCGATGCCGATGCGCTGGACAAGGTTCTCGAGGATCGTCTCGACCGGCTCTATGTCGCCAAGGTCTATCTGCAATCCGATGCCGCCACGGCCAACACGGAGGCCTTGCGCCAGGTGGTCGATGACCTCGCCGATGCCGAATACGAAAAACACCGCGCGACAGACGTGGATGGCGAGACCGAGCGGGGACAGGTCCATTGAGCGCCGCCATGGGAAAAGCGCGGATCGCCACGGGCGTCCTTCTGGTGACGCTTGTGAGTGGGGCCATGGGCTATACCATCGCCTCGGCGGTGCTGACCTACCAGGATCTCGGCTTCGGGGCCGAGATCGACTTTGCCTATATCGCGCAGAACTACATGGCGATCCTGGACCGCCGCCCGGAGGATGCCCAACTCATTCACCTGATCATCGGCAGCTTTGCCGCCGCCGGCCTGATGCTGAGCCTCGCCCTCTCGGGATCGGCCCTCACACGGTTTGGCCAGACGCATTGGCAGAGTGCGCGCGAGATGAAGGCCAATGGGTTTTTCGGGGCGCCCGGGACCGGGTTCATCCTCGGCAAGCTGGGGACGCCTGGCTCTCGCGCCAATTACATTTGCTCGAAGGTTTTCCCGCATGCGCTGATCGTGGCGCCCACGGGCCGCGGCAAGACCACGGGCTTTGTCATTCCGAACCTGCTGACCTGGCAAGGCTCCGCCGTGACGCTCGATGTGAAGGGCGAGTGTTTCGAGGCCACGGCCCGGCACCGCGCAGCCCAAGGCGACAAGGTCTATCGCTTTGCCCCCACCGATTGGGAGGGCAAGCGCACGCATCGCTACAACCCGCTCCTGCGCATCTTTGAGCTGAAAGATCCCGCGCGCCAGCAGATGGAATTACAGCTTCTCGCAACGCTCTTCCTGCAGAGCGACAATGACCGGGTGCAGGGCCTCCTCAAGGGTGGGATCGATCTCTTCGTGGCAGCAGGCCTGCTGGCCTTCCAACGCAAGCGCCCCACCTTGGGCGAAATCTATCGGATCGCCGCCTCGGGCGGGAACAAGCAGAAGGAATACTTCGCGCGCGGCCATGAGGTCGATAACAGGGCCGCCAAGTTGATCTTCACGCGGCTGGCCTCAACCAACAACGATACGCTGACCTCTTACGTCTCGCTCCTGATGACATCGGGGCTCGATCAATGGCAGAACCCGGCCATCGATGAGGCGACAGCGGTGTCGGATTTTGATTTCCGCACGATCCGGAAAAAGCCCTTTTCGGTCTATCTCGTCGTCCAGCCGCTGATGGTCAAACCCCTCGCGCCGCTGATCCGGCTGTTCTTTTCCGATCTCCTCTCCGCCATGCAGGAGAAAGACCCCGGACCTGACGAACCCTGGCCCGTGATGATCATGCTCGACGAGTTCAACCGCCTCGGCAAGATGCCCATTGTGGTCGAGAGTATCGAGACCTTGCGGACCTATCGCGGACATTTGGCCGTCGTCACCCAGACCATCCCCGCCCTCGATGAAATCTACGGCGAGAACACCCGCCGCGCTCTGCAAGGCAACGCCGGCGTGAAGCTCTACCTTACGCCCTCGGATGAAAAAACCGTCGAGGAGCTGAGCAAGGCGGTCGGCAAGACCACCAAAACCGTCATCACGCGCTCTCAGTCTATCGGCAAGAACCCCTTCGAAGGGCGCAGCCAGTCCACACGGACCGAAGAGAGCTCTCTGCTACCCGAAGATGAGGCCCGCCGCCTGCCGCTCGACGAGATCGTCATGGTGATCGATGCGCAAATGCCGGTCCGGGCGAAGCGGATCCAGTATTTCGACGACCGGCTGTTCAAGGCGATCTACGCGGCGCAGACAGGCGAGTTGCCGTTTCCGGAGCCGGGGGGAGGCGGATCACAGGGTACGCTGCCGCTGAGTATGCGCGCCATGCCGATGACGCCGCCAGCGAAAGGGTCAGGCGGATCCGAGGCCGATATCGAGGCAGCAGACCAGGCTGCTGCAGGTCAGCCGTCAGCGCATGTCGTGCCAAAGAAGACCGCGCCCGTCGTTCAAGCCGTCATCGCTGAGGAACAGCGGCAGATGGAGATGGATTTTGAGGGCCCGGTCGCGGATGCCGAGACCACGAGCGTCGTGGGTGAGGCGCAGATGCGTTCCGCCGTCGATGGTCTCGATATGTTAGAGGCAACTATGGAGCGGAGCAAGAACGGCGTACGAGAAGGGATCTAGTTATCATATTGGTTCGTAGTCCGTTTTCGCGCGCTCAAGCCGTGCACCTACGGTATCCAACCCCCATCGACGATCAAAAAAGAATTCCAGCGCTTTTCTGGTTTCGACACGGAGCCATTCGCCTTCAAAGCCGAATTCACGTCTGACGACCTTTGCTTGCTCATCTGAAAGTCCTGTTTTTGGTCGCAGCCAAATGATTGCTCGAGTATTCCAGTCCACGTCCTCCGGCAGAGGCTTGTCTATGGGTTTCTCCTCGAACGAGCTGTCAGGATCGATGCGGATCGGGAGGTAGTTCCGATATTCACCGCGTTTGAAACTGTGGGCACGCAAGTGCACGCTTTCACCATCGGACGTGAAGCGGGTCGGTGCGATCCACTGCCCTTCGTCGGCACCGGACGACATTGATGTGTATCGGACGTGGACGGCGTTCCCCGACCTGATTGCTTGATGAAGAAACGCGATGGTCCTTTGATCTGCCTTCCGTTCCGGTCGCGGCAACGCGGACGAAGGCGTGTCTTCATCGACGCCCGCCAAGATATCGAATGCTTCGGTCAGGCCGGATGGTGCCAATGCCTCGTGCTCGCTCGCAGCTATGTATGTCTTTCGCACCGGATCATAGGTCGGCGGTGAACTGTGCGCGAGACCAAGATAGACACGGAAGTCCAGCGCTGCCTGCGCGGTCGAAATACCGAAGTGGTCGATCAGATCCTTGCGGTTTGCCATACCCCGCCAAGTCAGGCAGCGGTCCAGAAAGATCAGGCGCTCTCTCTGCGCATGTTTGAGGTCGTCGAGCTTCATGTGCGCATCCCTACCTTGACTCTGGCCTGTATGTCCATCTAGAAAATATACGAATAAAAAATATACGAGTTATTGCCATGAGGATTCTCCACACCGCCGACCTCCATCTCGGGCGTCAGTTCAACGGGATTCCTCTTGATGCCGATCACGCAGCAATTCTCGACCAGATCGTTTCGGCGATCACCTCTCGCGACGTTGATGTTCTTGTAATTGCAGGAGATATTTTTGACCGGGCTGCCCCGCCGACGTCTGCCGTGCGACAGTTCAATGGGTTCTTGGCGCGCGTTGCCTCAGAGACCGACGCGGCCGTGGTGATGATCGCCGGCAATCACGACTCTGGTGATCGAATCGCATCCATGGCGATCATGACAGACACACGACGCGCTTTGATACGTGGGGCTATCAGTGCGGACGAGAAGCCGCTGTTACTTACGGACGCCCACGGACCTGTGGCGTTCACGGGGTTGCCGTTCGCCTACGAGTATGCCGCCCGTGAATGTTTTTCCGACGAAGCTCTCCACGCGCCCGAGGACGTTCTCGCCGCTCAGGTGGCTTGCGGTCGGCGTAACATTCCCGATGGTACGCGTTGGGTCGTCGTTTCGCATGCTTTCGTAGCCGGGGCTTCGAGCAGCGAAAGTGAACGACCTCTCACTAGGGTCGGCGGCATCGAGACCGTCAGTTCGGCCGTGTTCGAGGGTGCCCACTATGTGGCTCTTGGCCATCTGCACCGGCCGCAATCGGTTGGTGCCCCTCATATCCGGTACTCGGGATCGCCATTAGCTTTCGGGTTTGATGAATCTGACTGCCAGAAGTCGATGAGCCTCGTCGAGATCGATGCAGTCGGGCAAACCACGATTGAGATCATTCCTTTCACACCCATTCGCCAAGTGCGCGTCTTGAAGGGACGTCACGCAGAACTTCTCCTCGCAGATCGATCTGACGATTTTATCAAAGCCGTGCTTACCGATGATGCGCCTGTGATCGATGGAATGAAGCGCATCCGCGACGTGTTCCCGAACGCCTGTGAACTTATCTACGAGCGGGATGAACAGGCGCAAGAAGTAAAGTCTTTAACGGGACGTGCCCTGGCGGTCGCGAACCCTGTCGAAGTCATTGGCGACTTCGTTGAACACGTGCGGGACGAAGGGTTCTCAGAGAAGGAACTGGAGGTCGTAGCGTCGGCACTCGGTCGCCTGTGTGAGGCGGAGGATGTCCAATGAGACCGGTTCGGCTAACACTTCAGGCGTTCGGTCCCTATCCAGGTCGGGTGGTTATCGACTTTCGGGATGCCGTCGAGGCGGGTCTTTTCGGCATCTACGGACAAACAGGATCAGGTAAATCGACCATCTTCAGCGCGATGACCTTTGCGCTCTTTGGCGAAGCGGCGAAGGCAGAGCAAGACGCTCCTTCGTTGCGCTCGGATCACGCAGATCCGGATATAATAACCGAGGCGGAGTTCGTGTTCGACATTGGTGAGCGGCGATATGTTGTGCTTCGCCGACCCGACCAGATGCGGCCCAAGGCACGCGGTGAAGGCGAGACGCGGAGCGCACACGAAGCTTACCTGTTCGATGCGACCGGAATGGCGCTGGACGCAATCACAGATGCGGCACGGGGCAAGATCTTGGCCGAGAAGAAGGTGCGCGACGTCGACGCGGCTGTTGTTGAGATGCTTGGATATGGCTCCGAGCAATTTCGCCAGATCGTCCTCCTGCCGCAAGGGCGCTTCGAGAAATTCCTTTCGGCCAAGACGAAAGAGCGCCTCGAAATCCTGCGAGAACTCTTCGATGTCTCGCTGTACGAGAAGCTCATGGCCGATCTCAAGTCGGCAGCCGATGAGGCTGAACGGCAGGTGCGGGATGAACGTGCGCTATGCGCCAGACAGCTCGCCGCAGAAGGATTCGAAAGCACTGATGCACTGATTTCGGGCATCGAAGCCGCAACTGGGAAATGCGCAGAGCTACGCGCGAACGAAGAAACCGGGAAGGCGACGGCGGAAGCTGCCGAGAAAGCAGTGCGTCAGGCGGAGGCGATCGAAGAAAAATTCGCGACGGCCGAAAAGATGAACGAACGGCTTCGCGCACTTGAGGCGCAGAAGGGCGATGTCGAGACGCTTTCTGAGCAGGTCCGACAAGCCGAGCGCGCACGCGGTCTGATCGATGTCGAGGAACGAGTAGGGGATGCCGAACGTGAGGTTGGTGAAGCCGAGGGTGCGCGCAAGAAGGCTGACGAGGCCAGCGAGCTTGCTTCCAGAGAAGCAGAAAAGGCGGCAGAGGCGCTCCGGCGCGAGGACGATCGTGCCGATGAGGTCGAAACCCTGCGCCGGAGAAGTGATGAACTGGAGAGGTATGGTCGAATCCTCGAGGCAGCGGCCGATAGCAATAAGGCAGTCGAAACCGCGCTGAAAGAGCAGCGAGACGCCGACAACGCTTTTCAGGCAGCAAAGGCACAACTGACCGAACTGCAGGAGAAGCGCACCTCGAAAAGCGCAGAGCTAAAAGCTGCGCGCGAAACGGAGGCGAAGCGCGCCGAGATCGCGGATCGGCGCGCAGAACTCGAAAAACGGCATCTGGCAGCCAAGTCCTACGAGGGCGCTTTGCAGGATGTCGCAACGGCTCAGGACGCTGTCGCAGAACAACTGCGGACGTCGGAAGCTGCGGCCGGAAAGGCCGAGAAGGCGCGAGATGATTATGAGACGGCCGAACGGGATCTAGCGGCAGCACAGGCGCTTCACCTCGCGACGAGATTGGAAGCAGGGTCGCCATGTCCGGTCTGCGGCGCAACCGAACATCCTGCGCCGGCGACTGGCGAGATCGGTAGTGCCGGCCTGGACAAGGCATTCCGAGAGTCACGAGAAGCATGGCTGGCCGCCGATCGCGAAGCCCGGCAAGCCGGCGAAGCACTGGTCGGCGTGCAAGCGACGCTTGACGAGCGACGGAAACGCTTGTCCACCCTTGAGCCGCCAGAGGCGCGTGCGGACGTCATCGCGGCGCAGATCGGTCGTGAGGACGCAGCACTCGCAGCGCTTGGTCCCCGGGTCGACATCCTTGCCGCGGAGGCCGGGATTGAGGAACTGGGACGGCAGGTCGAGGAACTGGAGCGGAAACGCGATGAGTTGCGGGACAGCTTCGATGAGCGGCGGAACAAGGCTACTGAGGCCAAGGCGACTCGCGACGGCAAGCTTGCCGAGGTGCCTGAGGACCTGCGCGATGTCACGGCGCTCGCGGCCACACTGAAGAAGGTGACCGAGTCGCTGGAGTCACTTCAGGCGGCGCGGATCGCGGCAGACAAAGCGCTGAAATCCGCGCGCGAAATGGCACTCGGCGCGGATAAGGATATTGAAAGCGCAAATAAGGCGCTCGTGGACTGTAAGGCGCGCCATCAAAAGGCGGTTGAGGTCTTCCGGACGAGACTGGCTGGAGCTGGCCTCACAGCAGAGGCCTTTCAGTCTCTCAAGTCAGCCATCGAAACTCTCAATGAAGATAGAGAAACGGTCGAGACCTACCGGCGTGAGCACAAGAGTGCGTCTGATGCAGTCACAGATGCTACCTCTGCGATTGAAGGCATGCCCCGGCCTGACATCGAAGCGCTGCGGGAAACGCACCAGACCCATGCTGAGGCACTCGGCAGGGTGACCGAAGAACGCATCGCCGCCCAGACCCGTGTCGATCATTTGGATCGGCTTAGAAAGGGGATTGAAGAGACGCTGCGCAAGCTTGACGAAGCCGAAGCGGTATCAGGCCCGCTGCGCGGACTAGCTGCGCTGGTGAACGGGCAGAACTCGCAAAGACTGACCCTGGAGACATTCGCGATAGGCGCGATGTTCGACCAGATTCTGGAAGCGGCAAACTTACGCTTCGGCCCAATGACAAACTATCAGTATAGTCTTGAGCGCGAGATGGAGAATGGAGGGCGAGGTAAGCGAGGCCTTGGAACACAGGTGTTTGACGCGCACACCGGGAAATCACGCGCTACAAGCACACTCTCAGGCGGCGAGACGTTCATTGCAGCACTCGCTCTCGCACTGGGTCTTGCCGACGTGGTCGAAGCGGCGAGCGGCAAGGTCCGGCTCGACACGATTTTTATCGACGAAGGGTTTGGAAGCCTCGACACCGAAAACGGGTCCGGCACGCTCGACCAAGTCCTACAGGTCCTCAACTCTATCGTCCGACAGAACCGTGCGGTGGGTCTGATTTCGCATGTACCGCTCGTCCAGGAGGCGATCCCAAACGGCTTCTATGTCAGAAAAGGGATGTCTGGGAGTAGTATTGAGGAAAGGGGAGTGGTCTGATGGTTCCTCGTTGGTTTCGACGGCGAGCTCATTCGCGGCGCTTGCCAAATGGTGGCACTACCGACGTTCGAGAAAGCTGGGTCTTACTGTCTTCTTCGAATGCAAAGCGCCAGCGCAGTTTCCGGCATCAGTGCCCCATATGCGGTGCAGACGTGGTCACGGTCCGTATGCCCAATGGTGGCAGCGCTCATTTTGAGGGCGCGAAGGGATTGTATAGGATCAAGCACCCATGTTTGCATGTTGGCGAAGGTTTGAGCCGAGTGCGTGACACGAACACGCCTGACCTCTTCGAAAACTGGTGAAATGTGCACCCCCACTGGGGATTCGATTGTTCTAGCAGAGAAAAATCGCCTAGAGGTTGAGAGGCGGGCGCCGTTCTCTTGAGATCGAACTGGCCAGTTAGGAGATTTTATTGATGAGTCTTGTATGGAAGGTTTTTCGCGTTACATTTTTTTTAGCGATTTATTTCTTTGCTGCTTTGTTAATTATTGCACTTGCATTGCAGTCATGGTCGGACGGCAGCCAAGTTCTTTTTGCATTGGGAGCGCCCATCTTTTTGGTTTGGTGGCAAGAAAGGCGGCGATCTAGAAAAATTGCCGCTACAAATGGCGGCGCAAAGAGTTCGGAAACAACAGAAACGAATTCAGCGCTGGTAGCGCCTCCAAATGCATATGAAAAACGTGTCGAGCGTGAACGCGAACGAACTCGCGAAGCCAATGTTTCCAGAGCATCGGCTGCGACTCAAGCCTATTCCCCACCGAAGCAGGACTACGCTGAGATCGTTCGCGCTGGAAAGTCTGCGGCGCCAGCTCTTGCGGCAGCCGCTGAAAGAAAACAATCTGGGCGAGTTGCATCGAGCAGGTCGTCCCGAACAAAGAAAAGCGGGTGGGTCCCCTCTAGCGAAACAGCTAGCGTCGCCGGTCGCAACATCGGCGGGATGGTCTATGTTGGCACGCCTCCCTTGCTGAACTCTTACGGGTATCGCGACAAATGCCGAGCCTATATCGATCCATCCCTGCCGGTCGCGCGCTCGGGCAGGGACAAGGCTGGCGATGGCATGCCGTATTGGCCCGGATACTCGGATATCTCACCCCAGTGTCGAGCAACCTACTTGGAGTGGTTGGCAACTGGGCGAAGCGACGCCTCCTATAACCCCGGCTACATGTTCCTGTACTTCTACGGGCTGGAGCGTCGCTTCTTCGTCGATCAGTCGAACGAAGATGCAAAGGAGATCGTCCAGGAAGTTCGGCGGCTGCAGTCACTCTACCCTGATAACCATTCCGTCAGGCGGTATTTGGGCGAGTTCCTCGATATCGCAATGATTGCCGAAACCGACCTTGACGCTATCGAGCCGATTTTCGAGAAGCAGGGCTGGGAACTTCCGTTCTCACTCAAATACGCAATCGGAGCCCAGATCGACAAAGGCGAGAACCTGACGGCTGACTGGTTGCTGAGTTGGTTCATCTGCCATCCGGAAACAAATCTGAGAACTCCCGCGACGCGGTGCCGTGACGAGTTCGCCGCTCTTTTCCGTATGCGGTTTGATCGGCGTTTTCCTGATGGGCTCAAAGTGACAAAACCCCGGAAATCACTCACGGCATCCTATCGCGCCGCCTCCAGCGAGTTTCAGGGGTCTGCCAACCCAACCGTTGATGGCAAGCCGGTCCCGGATATTTCCGGCCTGCGCAAACCGGTCGAGATTGCCCAGGAGTTGGCTGACGAGGTGATGAACGATCTCGACAAGCTCAGTCGCTTCTTGGGCCGAAATCCTGATGGTCGCGGAAGCGTTGAAGCGCATGCCTTGCTGCCTTCTGAACTGTGGGATGCCTTCCCATCAGAGGAAATGGACCACTTGAAATCTTGGGCAAGCGATATTGTCGATCGGGGGGGATTGGTGCCGCTTGAGGAGGTGATCGGGCGTCTGGAGGGAGAAACGAACGAGAAGATCGGGAAACGGCAAATGACTGGAGCCGCCGACGCGCTCGCGCGCCTCGGTTTCGGTCTGGCACCCGACCCTCGGTTTGCTCTCCGGTCGCCCAAGGCGGAGGAGCCCGTTGTGCTTTTTAGTCTGGGTGAACCCATCGAAAGACTGGAGGAAGTTTCCGACAGCTATCGAAGCGCCTTGATCGAATTGGCACTTGGGTCGTTCGTCGCCCATGCGGATGGTCGCATCGCGGAGCCTGAACGCAGGGCGTTGGAAGATCAGGTTTCTGCCGCGACCCTCAGCGATCAGGAACGCCGCAGGCTGCGTGCAAACCTTGAATGGTTCCTAGCCGTGCCACCGGACATGGCGCTTCTGCGACGGAAACTGAAGGAGGTGGGCCAAGACAACCAGGCCGCCATGCGGGCAGCGCTGGTTGGTGCAGCACATGCCGATGGCATTATTCACTCCGACGAAGTCGCAAGCATCGAGAAAGTCTACAAGGCTTTGGGCCTTGATCCTGCGCTGGCCTACTCGGACCTGCATGCTGGCGAAGTTTCGGATGGTCCCCGCACTGTTCGTGCGTCGCAACCAGGTCGCCCGGGCGAAGCGATACCCGAGCTTGAAAAAGCCAGCGGACCCAAACTCGACGCGTCGCGGATCGCAGCAATCCGTTCGGACACTGAGCGCGTGTCGTCTGTCCTTGGGCAGATTTTCGACGTCGAAGAGGAAGAAAGTGGTGCGTCCGGGCCCGCCAGCCAAAGCCAGCTGGCGGGGCTTGACTCGAAACACGGCGCCCTTGTCCTCGAACTAGTTACTCGTGAGCATTGGTCTGAAACGGAGTTCGAGACGATCTGCGCCTCGCATGGCTTGATGGCGTCCGGGGCACTGGAAGTCGTGAATGAATGGGCTTTTGAGACCTACGATGAAGCGCTTCTCGACGAGTATGATGGATATGACGTGTCTCCGGAGATTGCGGAGGCGGTAAAAGAAAAGATGAGTGCGGAGGGCAGGGATGTCTAAGTTGAAACCACGTGAACGCGATGCAATCGTACAGGCGCTTCGGGCCGGGGTCGTGCCCAAGCTCGGTTTGCGCCATATTCAGGTCGGCCGCGTCCGGGAGATTGAAGAGCTCGTCAAGGACATGGACCGGATATCAGATGGCGGATCGGCGATCCGGTTCATCATCGGGGAATACGGATCGGGCAAGACGTTCTTCATGAACCTGATTCGCCTCGTGGCCTTGGAGAAAGGCCTGGTCGTGATGTTCGCGGATCTGGCGCCGGATCGCCGCATTCACGCGACCGGCGGACAAGCTCGGGGGCTTTATGCGGAGATGGCCCGAAACCTCTCGACGCGGACAAAGCCCGATGGCGGGGCATTGGCCAGCGTGGTGGAACGGTTTGTCAGCCAAGCTCACCGAGATGCTGAAGAACGGGATTTGCCCACTGGGACCGTCATTCGTGAACGCCTTGGCCACTTTGAAGAACTTACCGGAGGGTTTGAGTTCGCCGAAGTCATCCGTCGATATTGGGAAGGCCATGAGACCGGCGACGACGAGTTGAAATCCGCAGCCCTGAGATGGCTGCGCGGCGAGTTCGCGACACGCACCGACGCGCGCAAGGCGCTTGGTGTGCGAACGATCATCGACGACGCCAGTGTCTATGACCATCTGAAGCTTATGTCGGCATTTGTGTGCGAGGCCGGTTACAAAGGCTTGCTCGTCGGCCTCGACGAGATGGTGAACCTCTACAAGCTCACCTCGTCGCAGGCCCGCAATGCAAACTATGAACAGATCCTCCGGATCCTGAACGATGTGCTGCAGGGTAGCGCCGAGAACCTCGGATTTCTCATGGGTGGAACCCCGGAGTTTCTGATGAACACCCGTCGTGGGCTCTATAGCTACGAAGCCCTTCAGTCGCGTTTGGCCGAAAATACCTTCGCGCGAGACGGATTGGTCGACCTTTCAGGACCGGTTGTCCGGCTCGCCAGCCTGACCCCTGAAGACCTTTTCGTACTTCTGGCCAATGTCCGGCGGATCATGCAGGACGATGCCAGTGTTGTGCCGGACGCCGCACTCGAGGCATTCATGGCGCATTGCTCGGACCGGATCGGTGAAGCTTACTTCCGCACCCCGCGCAATACGGTGACGGCCTTCGTGAACCTGCTTTCCGTGCTCGAGCAAAACCCCGGTGTCGAGTGGAGCGATCTGATCGAAAAGATCGAAGTCTCCGAAGACCTCGGCGAAGACATGACCGAGGTAGACGAGTCGACTGGTGCCCAAGACCCCGGTGACGATGATCTGATCAGCTTCAAGCTCTGACGCCGATGAGCAGTGCGTTCGACAAACTGGCGAGACCTGTGCAGAAATGGATACGCCAGCAAGGATGGCGCGAACTTCGCGACATCCAGGCGCGATCCATCCGGACGATCTGCGAGACCAATACCGATTTGATCGTTGCGGCGTCCACGGCGGGCGGAAAGACCGAGGCGGCGTTCCTGCCGTTGATTTCACAGGTGCTTGACGAGCCGTCCGACGGCACCGGCTTCGACCTGCTCTACATCGGTCCGCTGAAAGCCTTGATCACGGACCAGGCCATGCGGCTGGAGGGCATGTGCCAAGAAGCAGAGCTTCCGGTTATTCCCTGGCACGGGGATGTCTCGCAATCCGTCAAGACGCGGGCGTTGAAATCTCCGAAAGGGATCCTGCTGATAACCCCAGAGTCCCTTGAGGCGCTTTTAATTCGTCGCGGTTTGGAAATCCCTCGCCTGTTTGGGGCCACGCGGGCGGTCGTTATCGACGAACTGCACACAGTCCTGGACAGCGAACGCGGTGTTCAGCTTCGTTCACTGCTCACAAGGCTCGAGCTTGCGATAAAGCGGCCAGTCCGTCGGATAGGTCTGTCAGCGACGCTGGGGGACATGGACCTCGCCAAGGCCTATCTTCGCCCTGACGCAGCAAGCTCTGTCCAGCTGATCGAAGCAAATGGCGGCGAAGCTGAATTGAAGCTTCAGCTTCGCGGCTACCTCTCAGGCGATGAAGATGACAATAGTCCATCCGCAACTGACGCCATAGCAGCCCATCTGTTCAAGCATCTTCGAGGCAGTGACAACCTGGTCTTCGCCGGGGCGCGCCAACGGGTCGAGATTTACGCAGATCGGTTGCGGGAGCTTTGCGAACGGGAGCACCTGCCACAGGAATTCTATCCCCACCACGCGAGCCTCTCCCGAGAACACCGTGACTTCGTTGAGCGGCGCTTGAAGGACCCTGCGAGACCGACAACCGCAGTATGCACGTCAACGCTTGAGCTTGGAATCGACATCGGTGACGTGACCTGCGTGGCTCAAATCGGTGCGCCATTCAGCGTTGCGGCTTTGCGACAACGGCTTGGCCGGTCAGGCCGGCGTGAAGGACAACCGGCCATTCTCAGGCAGTACGCTGTCGAAGCCAAATTGACGCCGGAGAGCAGTTTCGTGGATCGTCTTCGCCTCGGCCTGATTAGGTCCATCGCGATGATAGACCTGTTGCTTGAAGGCTGGTGCGAACCACCAAAACCGCAGGCGCTTCATCTCTCGACGCTCGTCCATCAGATACTGTCAGTCATCGCGCAGCGCGGCGGTGCGTCCGCAAGTGTGGTATACAACGTGCTCTGCCGCGAAGGCCCCTTCCGAAAGGTCACGACCGGAGTCTTCGCAGATGTGTTGCGTGCAATTGGACATCCAGAAACCGGCTTGATCGAACAGTCCGGGAGCGGGCTGTTACTTCTGGGACCGACAGGCGAAAAGCTGGTTGAGCATTACAGCTTCTATGCGGTGTTCCAGACACCTGAGGAATTCCGTTTGGTTGCAGAGGGGCGGGATCTTGGAACCCTGCCGATCGACAATGTTCTTGCGCCTGGGATGCTGCTGATATTTTCTGGGCGGCGTTGGGTGGTTCAAGAGATCCATGATCTTGAAAAGGTCATCGTGGTCAAACCCGCGAAGGCCGGTGTGCCTCCTGTCTTCGGCGGAGATGCGGGGGACATTCATGACGAGGTGATAGACCGGATGTTCACCGTGCTGGAGGGGGATATCAGTCCACCCTACATGGAGCCCGTTTCGCTAGCGATGCTTGACGAAGCGCGCGCCCACTATGAGCGACTCGGGTTCCGGACCAAGAACATCCACAGTCTTGGCGAGCATGCATCGATCATTGCAACCCGGGCTGGGACGGTTAAGACGTCAACCTTGGCGCTAGCGCTCAGAAGTATGGGGTTCTTGGTCGAACAGCATGACGGGTTTCTGATGGTGCAGACCGGGGACGAAACACCAGATCTACGCTCAGTGCTGGCAGATATTCGATCTGGCGAACCCGTTGATCTGTTCGCGGGAGCAGGTAACTTCATGTCTGAGAAGTTTCATCCGTACCTGTCGAAGCCGCTCTTGGAGTTGGATGCAGCCAGTTCGAAGCTTGTTCCTCAAATTCTTCCAACGTTGGTTGAAAGGATAATTCAGGCATGAGCGGTGGGAAGCAGAGGTTGTTTCCTTGCATGCTCTGAGCCGCTAGGGCCAAATGCAATGGCCTTTTGGGGCGCAGAGATCATTTGGAGAATGTCGTGGCTGATAAGCTGAACATAAATTTAAGATATTGCTATGGAATTGGAAAACTCGAGGCAGAGCTGGAGTTTAAGCACAAAGGCTACGCGATCTACGCTCCAAACGGTGTTATGAAAACATCGCTTGCGAAGACAATGATGGACCTTTCGGAAGGCAATTCGCCGAAGGACCTGCACTTCCCGAATCGCGAACCTACTTGTGAGATCACCCTGAATGGCGAAGCCATTAAGAAAGAGGAAATTTTCGTCGTTAAATCCTACGATGACAAATTCTCTTCAAGTCAGGTGTCCACTCTTCTTGCGAACGCCGAACTCAGAGCGAAGTACGAGGGAATCCATCAGTCGATTGGCGAAGCAAAGAAGGCTTTGGACAAAGCTCTCAGGAACGCTGCGGGGTTTGGAGAAAGATCACGGGAAAACTTAGACCCGATTATAGAGGATGTATTTGGCCGCAGCTACTATGAGGCACTTTCTGCGATTGAGGACGAGCTCAACGAACTTCATCAATCGGACCTCGGCAAAGCCGACTACAGAATCCTGTATGACCCAAAAGTTCAGCAATTCCTTGCCAGTGAAGATGTGGCGGCTGCGGTCGAAGACTTTGCGCAAAAGTATGACGAGATAACCGAACAATCGCCAATCCTTCGAAGGGATTTTCAGTATCACAATGTCGCCCAGGTTCAGCAGCAGCTCGAAGCGAACAACTTTTTTAACGCTGGACACAGCATCAGCTTGGCGGATGAAAAAACGGATCAGAAGGAAGAGGTTTCATCGGACCAATCTCTTCGCGAGCGAATCGAAGAGGAGAAGCTTCGCGTCTTGAACGATAAGGCGGTGGCGAAGAAATTTGACACATTCAATTCAAAGCTCAAAAACAAGGAGCTGCAGGCTTTCCGAGATTATATCACAGATAACAAACACCTTCTGCCCATGCTCAACGACCGGGAGGGCCTGAAACGTGACCTTTGGATGCAATATCTTCGGGCTGCACTTGATGAATACAAAGCGCTCGTATCCGAGTATCGAGCTGGTCAAAGTGCTCTCGCTGAAATCATCGCAGACGCGGACAGCAGCAGAGGTGATTGGGACGCTGTAGTGGCAGACTTCAATCGTCGCTTTCTCTACCTGCCGTTTGAACTTTCCGTTGAAAATAAGGCCGATGCGATCCTCAAAGGAAGTGCTCCTTCGATTGCTTTCATCATCAAAGATTCAGGTGAAGAGAGGCGTTACGCTTCATCCGAAAAGCAAGAGCTGCTCCGAGCGCTAAGCACAGGTGAAAGTCGCGCACTCTACATCCTTGATATCATGTATGAGGTGTTCGTGCGATGGAAGAACCGCACCAAGACCCTCTTTGTCTTTGACGACATTTCTGACTCGTTTGACTACAAAAACAAGTTCGCGATCATTGATTTCTTAGAGGATGTGACCAAGACCGAAGACACTAATTTCCTTGCCATCGTTCTGACTCACAACTTCGATTTCCTTCGAACAGTTTCAAGCAGAGATATCTGTCCAGCACATCAGTGTCGGCTGGCGTTTCGATCTGATGACGGGATCAAGCTTGAGCCATTCGAGCGGACGGACATCCAGAGTCCGTTTCGTAAGTGGCAAGGCAGGTTGGCCGAACCGTCAGTTCTAATTGCCTATATACCGTTCTTACGTAATTTAATCGAATACACGCTTGGCCCCAAAGATGCCGATGGGAATCCTAATGCTGACTACCTGCAGCTTACCAGGATGCTCCACTTCAAAGATGAAACGGAAGCCCTCACCATCGAGGATTACAAGGACGTGTTCGAACGCCATTTGGCCGGGTGTACATTCCCCGATGTTGATCTGACGCAGCCAGTTATTGAGCATCTTTTCGCGACCGCCGATGAGTGTGAAAAAGTTGCCGATGGCATCAATCTTGAGCACAAGATCGCTCTGTCAATCGCGATCAGAATGCGAGCCGAGCGATACATGGTCGCAAAGATCCGTTCTGCGGAGGCTGAATATGATGTTTCGAATAAACAAACAGGGAAAATATTTCAGAAATTCAAAGACTTGTTTAATAACGAAGCTGAAAAAATAGGCCTTCTACGCCGGGTCAATCTAATCACGCCAGCAAACATACATCTCAATTCCTTTATGTATGAGCCAATCTTAGACATGGGCATGGCCGAGTTAGTGACGTTGTACCAGAACGTAAAGTCAGATTTGAACTAGGCGTGATCGGAATGCGTTTTGCACTTTTGAATGGTCAACGAGTTGAGGCGACGCCTGGTGCCTTGGGCTACTGCCCAGGCTGCAATGCCGCCATGCTAGCTCGATGCGGTACCAAGAAGGTCTGGCATTGGGCGCACAAAGGCCGCCATCATTGTGATCATTGGTGGGAAAACGAAACCGAGTGGCATCGCGACTGGAAGAACCGGTTTTTTACCGACTGGCAAGAGTTGCCAGCTCGCGATGAAACTGGCGAGCTTCATATTGCGGATATCAAAACACCCTATGACCTTGTGATCGAGTTCCAGCACTCTGCTATCAAGTCGGATGAGGTAAGAAAGCGCACAGATTTCTACGGTCAAGTGATTTGGATTATCGATGGAACCCGCCGCCCAACTGATCTGACCCAATATGAACGGATGCTGTCAGAAAACTATCCGGAACGGTTCGACGGCGTAGATATCTACACCGTTTATTGCGAGGAAACACGGCTTCTCAAAGAATGGGGATCATTGGGCAAGATTGTCGGATTTGACTTTGGCGGCGAAAATCTATGCTTGCTGACAGCCGCACAAGGCAGAAGCCGCTATCTCTTCGACTTCCCAAAGGTGGAGTTCGCTAGGTTGATTTGTGAAGGGAGGCCGCTGCCAGTGGTTCAGTTCGCAGAACCCACCCAGCGTGGTTATCGAAGGCGTAGAGGATTCTAATAAAAGTCAGGCGGTAAGCAGTCGTTCTTGCTGGCAATCCTATTTTAATATAGTCAAACCTTTGGATATGCATACAGCCCGTGGCAGATCACCAGCGATACCTTTGCGGTTTTGGAGGGTTTTTCACATTTGCCCGTCACCGCCGCCCCAGCCTTCCCAACCGGGCCAGTTGAGCCAGCATTTGAGACCCTGCCCCAGGTGACCCAGTGCCACTTGCCTGTCCGGTCTGCCCCATGCCTTGCCGCACTGGCATCTGCTGCACACCAAAGAACTGCCGCGCTCTAAGGGCGGCATATTCCGCGCCACTGGCACCGCCGATCAGATAGCGGTTGTAGGCCTGCTGGCTGCCCATGGCGGCGCGGGCGAAGCTGTAGCCCCCGCCGAGACCTCCGGAGAGGGCGGGCATCATGATGTTGCCGGAGATCGCGCGAACGATGAAGGGCGTTGCGATGATGAAGCCCTTGGCCATGAGCACCATCATGAAGAAGGGAATGAGCGCGCCGATGTTTGAGGCGCCTTCCGGATCGCCAAGCTCGCCGATGAGTGCGGAGGAAACGCCGGTGATTGTCGCGAACACGCCGGCGACGACGATGGGGTAGAGCGCAAAGGAAACCAGCGCCGACAGCCAGCGCGCGAAGTAGTCTTTGGTCACCTCGAAGAGTGTCAGGAATATCATGACCGGCGCGATCCCGATCAGAAGCGCGATCATCAAACGCGAGGCCACGAGAATGAAGGCGGCCAGCCCGCCGAGGATGGAAAGCAGCAGCACCCCGACAATGTCGAGCATGGCCCCTGCCATCCAGTTCAACTCGGAACCAGCGGCATTCAAATAGTCCCCCAACTCGGCGATCAACCGGTCGAATTCTTCGGCGAAGGTACCAGAAGGGCCGGGAGTCCCACCACCGACCGAGGCCACGAGCGCCCCTGCAATGCTGTCGATCCCGGCAAGGATGGCGGATGAGAGCGCGTTGAACTGCACCCAGTTAGTCGCGAATATCCCGATCAGTCCGATCTTGACCGCGAGCCAGAATGCCGTGCGCCCGTCCATCGCCTTGTACTGGTAGATCATGTTGAGGAACACAAGGATCACCACCAATGTTGTTCCCAGCACCAGAAGCGTGCCGACAGTAGCTGCAACGGAACCGAACTGGGTTTCCGCCGCGGTGTCGAGATAGCCTTGGGAGGTTTCAACGAAATATGTGACGACGCTCATCGGGGATCAGCCTTACCAATTGCCCGCAGCGTCGCAGATGGCTTTGGCCTCGAGGCGAACGTCGTTGGCGCGTCGATTGTAGGTTTCGGAAGCTTCCAGCATTTCCCAGCGTTCGCCACTGGCGTGGCGCTCACGAAACACCGCCTCAGCTGCGTCCCAAGATGGGAACCGGGTCTCGCAATCGCAGCTGCCGGACTCGACAATCCGCTCGAGGTTTTGGGCGCGATAGATGTCCTGGACCAATACGCGCTGATAGGCTTGGCGCAGGGGGATTCCTTGCATCCAGCTGGGCTCAGCGGGCCGGTCCGGACAGACGTTGAAGCTGCGATCGAGCGTCGGCACTAGATTGCGCTCGGCGAAGGCGGGGACAGCCAGTAGGCTCAGGGCCACTCCGGTCAAAGCAACGCTTAGCCGTGCCAGCCTCATGCCGTGGCTCCGATGGTGGTCGTTTCGCGTTTCAGGAAGACCGTGTGCCCAACATTCGCGAATTCCGAGGAGCTGATCGACACCACCTCCCAGCCTTCCGCACCTTTGGCATTCAGGCTGGCTTGCATGTCGGCAAGGCTGGTTTTGCGGGTCATGGGAAAGGACAGGATAACGTATTCAAAGGTCTTCATAGGGAAGTTCCAATCTCATTAGCGCCGGGGAGGTAGAATTCCGTGATGCCGCGTTTGCCGTCATGCCGGCCTGCCTGGATGATCACATCGATCGAATTCTCGATGTATTGGATCATGTCGGCATAGGTCATCGGGATCTCGGTCTTCAGTGCTGCGATCGCAAGCCGCTGCACGGCCAATTGCGGGGTTTCGGCATGCAGCGTGGTCATGGACCCGCCGTGGCCGGTGTTGATGGCTTCCAGAAAGGTCATGGCCTCCTTGCCGCGCACTTCGCCCAGGATGATCCGGTCGGGACGCATGCGCAGCGTGGCGGTGAGAAGCACATCGGCGGTCTGGAATTCCGCGTCGCGATTGGCGATGAGGGTCACTGCATTTGGCTGGGTCGGCAGCAGCTCGGCGGCTTCTTCGATGGTCACGATGCGTTCCTCGGATGGCACGTGAGATAGGATCTTGCGCGCGGCCACGGTCTTGCCGGTGGAGGTGCCGCCCGAGACGATCATGTTGAGTTTGTTCTCGACGCAGAAGGCGAGCGCGTCATCGATCAAACCCGCGGCCACCACGGCGCGCAAGGCGCGCTTTTTTTCGACGCGCAGGTCTTCGAGCTTGCGCTCTTTTCCGTAGAGGAAATCGAGTGCGATGCCCTCGAGTGGCAGGCTCGAGAAGAACCGCAGGCTGATCGACATGGCCGAGAGCACGGCGGGCGGGGTGATGACCTGTGCGCGGATCGGGCGCCCCTTGTAGGTGATCGAGACCGAGACGATGGGGCGGTCCTTGCTCATCGTGGTATTGGCCGAGGAGGCGATCTGGTTGCCGAGGTCCCTGACCTGAACGCCCGTAAGCCTCTGGTCCAGCGCGCGCATGAAGTGATCGCCCTGGAATTCGCCCCAGCAGGTGCCATCAGGGTTAATACAGATCTCGATGACATCGTCGCGAGCGGCGGCGTCGATCCGGTCGAGCGAGGTTTCGAGATAGCTCAGCGACATGGGCTCAGAATATCTCCAGATCGCGGTCGACCATCACTGTCACGCGGGCCCCCTGGTCGACATAGATGACGGGTCCGATGGAGAGGTAATCGCCAATGACGCTGTCCGTGGCATCTGCCAGATCATCGCCAACGTCTTCGAGAACGTCGGCGGCAGTCTCATCCTGGACCTCGGAGGCGGCGGCACTTGGCGCGGCCGAAATCAGCGAGATCAGGGCGGCCGACCCGAAACGCTCGGCAAAACGCGTGTCCACGAAACCGGTGACGCCAGAACGGCCCAGTTCATCACCTCCGAAGGAGCTGATCTGGACGGTTTGGCCCGCGGGCAGGATGATCCGGTCCCAGGCGATCGTGACGCGGCGCTGCGCGATATCGACGCCAGCGCGGTAGCGCCCGACGAGACGGGATCCGCGGGGGATCAACAGGCGCGCGCCATCGACGCTGTAGACGTCCTCGGACACCACGGCACGGGTCTGGCCGGGCAGGGAGCTGTCGAGGGCGGTTTCCATGACGGCCTGGATCATGGTGCCCTGTAGAATCGTGTTGGAGGGATTGGCGATCACCTCGGCCTGCGTCACGGTGGAGGGCAATGCACCGTTCAGCACGAAAT
Source organism: Pseudophaeobacter sp. 1A09344 (assembly GCF_041008745.1). Taxonomy (NCBI): domain Bacteria; kingdom Pseudomonadati; phylum Pseudomonadota; class Alphaproteobacteria; order Rhodobacterales; family Roseobacteraceae; genus Pseudophaeobacter; species Pseudophaeobacter sp. 1A09344. The sequence goes on along the minus strand of NZ_JAXGFS010000014.1, from coordinate 21,383 downwards.
CCGTCACCTCGCCGAAGGTGCGTTCGGTCAGAGCCGTTTCACTCGCTCCTGAGGCACCTCCAAAAGCGATGGTGGGAGAGGCGATGCGCCGCTCCTGGAAGGCGCGTTCCTCCGCGGCGCGGCGCTCCAGCTCGGCCATGCGCCGGGCTTCTTCCTCGCGGCGCAGTCGCTCTTGCTCGCGTGCGCGCAGCTCATCCTCCGTGGGGCCCGCTGGGGCGGGTTGGGGCCGGCTGGCCTCGAGTTGGGCCAGTTCCAGATCCATGCGGAGTTGCTCAAGGCTGCGATCCCGCGCCGTCAGTTCGTCCTGAAATCGTTGCTGTGCTGCTTCCGAGGCGGCTTGTAGCGCCGCGATCTGAGCAGTCAGCGCGTCAATTGCCTCTGCGGCGGCGGTGTCTTCCTCGACAACTGGTTCAGGGGCGTTGCGCAACTCCTCGATCTGGGCCTGCAGGGCGGTGATCTGCGCCAGAAGCTCGGCGTTGGGCTCAACGGGGTCTGGTCCGACGAACACAACCTCGGGCTCGGGCGGGGGCAAGGTCTCGATAGCGCCAAAGCCATCCCCTTCGTTTTGGAAGACGTCCGGGGTGGCCGTCGGCAAGGCTTCCTCTTCGTCGGGCTGTGAGAGGAGATAAAGCAGGGCACCACCTGCGCCGATGACGAGGACCACGATCAGCGCGAGAAGGGGCGACCGGCGCTGCGCCGCCGTGGGGGCGCGGGCACTGCCTTTCTCAAGGGCGGCGAGGCGTTTTTCCAGCTCGGTGTTCCCGGTATCGCTCATGAGGCGGCCTCCGCGGGCGGGATCGCCTCGATGCAGACCACCTCTTCGCCAAGTCGCAGGACCCATTGGCGGTCTACGCCGCTGACGCGGATCACGCCGTCTTCAGGGGTTTGCGTGTTGACCGTGCGCTCGCGGCCGCCCGCGTAGCGGAAGATCGCTGGCACAGGTGCGTTCCGCGGAAACGCGAAATACGTGAACGTCCCGTCATCCCAGACGCGGGTCGGGGTGAACTCGGTCCGCGCGCTGGCACCGTAATTGTAGTTCGGCGCTTGGGCGGCGATGGCCCGGGTCGGGCGCGCAGCGTCCTCCGGATAGCGGAACTGCACCACGTAGAAGGTTGGGCTGCGGACCTCGTGGACGTTGAAGTAGTAGCTCCGGCGGTTCGTATAGACTGTCACATTGGTATGCACCCCGCGCGCGACGGGCTTGATCGCGAAGGCCTGCCCGCCCGGCACGCCATCGATCTCGAAGCCCTCGGTGTCGCCCGCGATGATCGAGCGGATGCTTTCACCCTCACCGAATTCGACCGTGGTGACATGGGTAAGCGAGACGCTGAGACGGTAGACCTGACCCTCCTGGTAGGTGGCCAAGCGCACTCGGCTGTCGTTGGGACCGCCACGCGGGATGGCTTCGGCAGAGGCGAGGCCGGGCAATAGGGCAATGACAAAAATAAGCGATCTTATAAACAACAACGTCAGTTCTCCAATCTGTCGGAGCGGATGGAATATTCGAGGACGGTGAAGCCGAAGGGATTGGTCCAGACCTCATCGATGGAGCGGCGGGTCTCGGGACGGAACTCGAAGAGAAGGGTCGCGGTGAAGAGCCCGGTTTGGGTGCCGTTAATGGACGTCAGGCGCTTGCGCAGGCGGACCGTCGCGCGGTTGGTTCCGATCCGGTTGATGCTGAGGATTTCCACGTCGAGCCGGGCGTTCGGCCCGTAGACTGTCGGCGGGTAATTCTCGTTGGCGCTGTTCCAGATTTGACGCAGCCCGCTTTCAGCGGCCCCATCCGAGCGGCGCAGGACGCTGCGGATGCGCAGATCGTTGTCGAGCTGGTTATAGACCTCCCGGCCGGTCACATAGCGGAACACCTCCGCCTCGATGATCGCCTGGTTGGCGGTCACCGAGGAGGCGCCCACCGAGGCTTCGGGGAGTGCAAAGCCGGTGGCGGGATCATAGGGGACAACGACGGGGGGCGGGTCGACATCGAGGATTGCGACTGCGGCAGCGCTCAGGCATCCGAGAATGCCGAAGATGAGGCCGATGAGCCCAAGGCGTTGCCAGAGCCGTTCGCGGCGCAGGGCACCATAGACCAGCTCTTCTTCGATGATTTCCTGTTCACTCGCCACGCGTTACACCCCAAGTCAGTCTGCGCGCAGATCCGGCAGCGTGAAGTCCATGAAGCGCTGCTCCTCTGCGATGGTGGCGGCATCGATCACACCGCCGGTGCCGTCGCCCACGGTCTGCACCGCTTCGAGCTGCCACATCGCGACCAGCGCGATCGCCAGTTCCGCCGTGACACGCGTGTTGAGATCGATGCTTTCCTTGAGTTCGTCCATGTCATCGATCAGCCCGACGAGCCGGTCGATGCGCTCCAGCGATTGGCCGGCATCCTCATAGCTGTTCTGGGCCGCGGCCGAGACCAGGGCGCCGGTGGTGGCCTGCGTCGCCACGCGGTTAGCGCCCGGATTGCCGCTGGTGGCCATTTCCGAGAGGGTGTCATCGTCAAATCCGAGATCGGCCAGTACCCGGTCCATCTGGGTTTCGATCTCGCCCGCGCCGGAGCCCGACAGGCCAGAGAAATCCCCAGTCTTGATCGCCTCAATCGTGGCGAGGATGTCCCCGAACTCTTGGTCGAGCAGACCGTTCAACTCGTCTTCCATTTCCGTCCGGATGATTTCGGGAAGCTCGGCGAGGCGGGTGAGGGCCTCGTAGGTTCTTTGCAGCTCCGCGAGTTGATCCGTGAGAAGGCCGAGCTGTTCGCGGAGCTGCGTCAGCTGCTCGTTTTGCAGGATCTCGTCTTCGATCATCTGCCGGAGCTGCTGGATGTTTTGCGCGATGTTCTGGGTGTCGACGACGGGCACGCCTTGCGCGAGGGCAGGGGATAGGGCGCCAAGATGCAGACCAACCCCAAGTGTCGTGGCCAATGCCGTCCTCACGAGCAAATCTCTCATCAGTCTATCTCCCTGATCGTAAAATCCATGAACGTGCCTTCGGCCATGCGGGCGCTGGCCTGGGCCAGCTCCTCGGCAGAGAGGACGCGAGTGCGGGCGGCCTGAAGCCGGATGCGGGCGGCCACGAGACGCACGAGTTCGGCGCGGGCATAAGTGTTGAGCGCAACGCTCTCCTGCAGATCCTCGGTCTCGGAAATCCGCTCGACGATATCCGCAATGCGCAGCGCGGCCTGCCTGATCGCCGCATGAGAATTGTTGCCATAGAAGGCCGCGCCGTGCCCGGTGATTGAGAGGTTCGCATTGGCGAGAAGTGCGGGGTCGATCGTGCCGAGCGCTTCGATCCCACCGATGCGGCCCAGGTAGAGATTGTAGCGCTCCGGGATGACCTGGACGTAGTGCTGGGTTTCGGCAAAGGGCGGCACGCCACCATATTCGAACACCCGGCCGGGTCCGGCGTTATAGGCCGCGAGCGCGTTGATGATATTGCCATCGAATGTGTTTAGTTGCGCTGCTAGATAGCGCGCTCCGCCATGCACCTGCAGGTAGGGGCTGTCGTAGTACTCCGGGTTGATGCCGAGATCGCTGGCGGTACCGGGCATGATCTGGGTGAGACCATAGGCGCCGACGGGAGACCGTGCCCCAATGGTGAACCGGCTTTCCTGCCAGATGAGCGCTTGCAGCAACGCGCGCCACTGGACGGGTGAGAGCCCTGCGCGGCCAACGCCGGCAAAGCCGCTGGTCTCCTGAGCCACGCGGATGATGAGCTGCTCGATGGTCTCAGACGTATCCCCGAACATCTGCGCACCGCCGGGATTGGGGTCGATGTCGGCATTGCCATAGACCGCCTCGACTGACCGGGCCGGATCCCCGCTGCCGCTTTCCAGCCCCGAGACCATAGCTGGCAAGCCCTGACCGCCGAAGCTGGTTTGGGCATCGAGGATGCGTTGCAGGGTTTCCAGTTGCTCGCGTTCGATCTCGGCAATGAGCTCGCGCACGGCAAGCTTGTCCGCCTGAACGGCCAAGTCAGCCTCGCGATCGCCAGTCTCGACGATGTCACGCGCGGTCAGCCCACTGTCATTGGTCGGCACGCCTTGGGCGAAGCTGAGACCGGGCAGCAGGCAAAACGCCAGGATATGAGGCAGGCTAGACTTCAATGTCGCCCTCCGGGGTGCCAAGGGGCGTGAAGCTGCAATCAGGTGCTGTGGGTGCCGTCGAGGCCAGGAAGGTGAAGCAATTGGCCTGCGGTTCCTGATACTGGGCGCAGGAGGCCAAAGCGCCGAGCGCGGTGAGAAGCAACAAAATGCGAGTCATGAAAGTCTCCAGAAGTCTGGGCGGTCGCGGTAATCGGCGCCGACAAGCGCCTCGCCTTTTTCCATGCCGCCAAGGATGGTGAGATTGGGCCCAAGCGCGCTCAGATCGGCATCGACGACGATGGAGCCCTGGTCGTCTCGGATGAGGGCGAGACGGCTGTCGCTGCCCGTGTTGAGAAGGACGTCGAGCTCCTTCTCCGTGAGGTTCAGCATGGCGTAATCCGCAGGCTGCGCGCGGATATTGGGCAGCAGGATCTGCGTCGGAACGGCTTCGACAATGGTCTTGCCGGTCCGGGTGCGCTCGAGCTGGCTCGCGTATTGCGTCATTATGACCGCGACAGTGTTCTGCTTGCGCGCGGTCACCAGCCAGTTCGACAGCCGTTCGGCGAAATAAGCATTATCAAGCGCCTTCCAGGCCTCGTCGATCACGATGATGGTGGGGCGGCGGTCCTCGATCTCGCGCTCGACCCGGCGGAAAAGATAGGACAGGACCGCCATCCGTTCCTTGTCGGCCTCGCTGTCGAGAATGCCGGTCAGATCGAAGCCCACGACATCGCCCTTGAGCGAGAACGTGTCCTCGAGGCTCTGCCCGAAGATCCAGCCGTAGCGGCCGTCTTCGGTCCACTCAAGCAGGCGCTGGTGCAGATCGCCGCCATCATCGGTGGACACAAAAAGCGATGCGAAATCCCGCCAGTTCCGCAGGGCCGGATTGGAGGCCTGGGCATTCTGGCGCACGACTTCCTGGATGCGGTTGGTCTGTGCGGGCGTCAGGGGCTTGTCAGCGCGGTAGAGCAGGGTGGCAAGCCAATCCGAAAGCCAGGCGGTGCCGCGGGCATCGGTCTCTGTCCAGAGCGGGTTGAGGCCCGTGGGCTGACCGGCGTTCAGGGACGCGTAGCGCCCGCCATTCGCGCGGACCGCCATCTCCATACCAAGACGGTAATCGAAGACGAAGACCCGCGCCCCTGCTCGACGAGCTTGGGTCATCAGGAAGGCCGAAAGCACCGATTTGCCGGACCCGGGCCGTCCCATGATCAGCGTATGCCCGCTGGTGGGTTCTTTCTCGGGGCTGCCTTGCTCGTGATAGGAAAACCGGTAGGCGCTTTGTTCGGGCGTGGGCAGATAGGTGATGACCCGGCCCCAGGGGGTAAGTGCTGCGGGTTTTCCGAGCTGCGTCCGGTGGAAGGCCGCGAAATCCGCGAAGTTGCGATTGGTGACGGCGCTGGCACGCACGCGCTTGGGCTGGTTGCCGGGATGCTGGCTGAGGTAATGCGCCTTGGCGGCGACCCGCTCGCCAATCATCTTCACGCCTTCGGTTGCGGCGGCGTTTACGATCTCCGCGCTGAGTGTCTGCAGCTCTTCGAGCGTGTCGCAGAAGAGCGTCACGACCATATGGTGTTCGCCGAAGCTTTGGCGCTTGGCCTCGAGATCATCGGCGGCGATATCGAGGGCTTCCATGAGCGAGAGGGCCGCGTCCTGGCTCGCCTGCATCTGGCGCTTTTGCCGCTTGATGCGGCCCGCCATGAGGTTCGAATTGATCGGCGTGAAGGAGTGGGTGACGATCATGTCGACCGGTAGGTTCAGCATGTCGAACATGGTGCAGGAGGTGCCTTCCGAGTATTCCCCGACGGTGAAGCTCTTGCCGTAGCGGTGGCCCACGACGCCCTCGGAAAGCTCGAAATGGTCGCCGTGAAACGTCACGCGGGTATTGGCGACGTTGACGGACAAAAAGCCGTAGGTGTTGGCTGGGTAGAGCGGCAGCTCGGTGCCCGTGTTGAGCGCGCCCAAAAATCCCACCAACTCTCCCGATCCGGCTGACAGCAGGCGTGGCTTGAGCTCGGTAAGCCCCGAGAGGAAGACGTTCACGGCCTCACCGAGGCGCTGCAGGCGTTTGCGGGTCTCCTCCTTCAGTCGGTCCGGCGCGCTGCGGCTCAGGAACGGCAGGAGGCTTTTCGGGGGCGGGCGGTGAATGACGGTGAGCGTCAAGGTCTTGTCGCGGAGCCCGCTGGTCTCGAGTTTCGCGCGCCAGCGCCGGTCAACCTCGCCTGCGAAGCTGTCCTCACGGATCGGGTCGAGATCAGGTTTGATGGCCTTGGAGACCTTGTGGACGTAATAGCTGAATTCCGGCCCGAGCTGCGCGACGATGCGGGCAAAAAGCGCCGTCACCTTGTCGAGATAGGCATCGTCCGTCGTGTAGCTGTTGATCCCCTCGAGCCGAATGCAGCGGAAGAGTTCGTTCACCCGCGTCCGCACGGTCTGGTCATCGACGAGGCTCACATAGGGCAGCATATGCGCAAGGCGGGTCTCGCGCGCATACCAGTCTGGCGTCATTGTGCGGGGATCGATCGCTGGATCATGGGCGTCATCACGGGGCATAGCTGTCCCCGCCATGGATGCTGCGGTTGCGCGTGGGTGGCGTCTCCTGCAGCGCCGTCATCATCACATCGATGAAGCGCGGATCCCAGTCCGCGGCCTTCCAAAGCACGGGATAGAGCAGGGCGGCGACAGCCAGCACTGCGACGTGCTGGACCCAGACAAACAGGAGCACCGAACCGAAGAGCCAGACCATCGCGTACATGATGGGCAGGCCCAGAAGCTTGGGCGGGCGCACGAGGCCGAGAAAGAGGGGCGAGCGCTCAGCCACCGGCAAACACTGCAGCAACGATTGTGGGGGCGGCCGCAACACCAGCGATCCCGACGAGGACCCAGAGGGCTTGGCGCAGGTCGATGATGTTGAAGAACCAGCTCAGGAAGACGCCCAGCACGGCCAGCGTCGCGATGACAACGCCAAGCGGACCGGTCAGCGCATCGACAATGCCCTGCAACAAGCTCTGGATCGGGGAGAGATCGATGCTTTGCGCAAGCGCAGGCTCTGCGACGAGCAGGAATAGCGCCAGCGAGGCGACAAAGAGGTTTGAAATCTGTTTCATGAATTTGATCCTTCCAATCGGGCTACGACAGCCATGACGCGGGCCACGTGGTTCTGGGTTTCTCGGTAGGGGGGAACGCCGCCATACTGGCGGACCGCATCGGGCCCCGCGTTGTAGGCCGCCAGCGCCAGATGCGGATCTCTGAAGCGCTCCAGCATCATCGCGAGGTAGCGGGCGGAGCCGTCGAGGTTTTGCAGCGGATCACGCGGGTCGACGCCCAGATCACGCGCCGTCGCTGGCATCAATTGACCAAGGCCAATGGCACCTGCACTTGAAATCGCATCCTGCCGGTAGGCGCTCTCAACCTCGATATTGGCCCGGTAGAGGGTTAGCCAATCGCGAACCGAGAGCTCCGCGCCGCGTAGCCCGGGATGCCCGGCATAGCGAAAGGCGGTGGCCTCGATGGCCGTGAGGATATCGGCGCGGGGCAGGGGCGCAGGCCGTGAGAGGGCTGCCAATTGGATGTCGTCTGGCTCACCATCCCGTTCGCCAAAGATTGCCAGCTCATCGGCCGCTGAACCTTGTCCAATGCCGTCATTGTAATTGCGGGCAAAGCTGTCCTGGGAGCGGGATGGGGTCAGAGAGCCGTCGCTCTCCATGACCAGCACCATCTGCGCGGAGGCAGGTGCTGCGACCAGCCAGAGGCAGACGAGGTTAGTAGTCAGCGCCCTTGTCTGATGGGGCTTTGTCTGACGGCGCAAGTTTGTGCGTACGGCTTGTCCCCGCCTCAAGCGGCAGGTCGATATGTGCAAAGCCAAGGCCAATGAAGAATGACACCACGCCAGAGATCGTCTTGAACTCGCGGATCTTGATATCGTTGTAGGTCGTCCGCGTGCGGGCGGTGACGAGGAGCTTTTCCACGCCCTCGTCAGAGACAACACGCATGATCCAGACCCCGTAATAGCTGGGGCCTTTCTTGTGTGCCGACTCTTGGCACAGGATTTCTGCGCTATAGCCGCTTTCCACGAGTTCGCGGAACCTGGCTTCCGTAACCACATTTGGTGCTTCGATGTCCCAGTTCATGGCCCGGCTCACGCTTTCTCCAATGGCGCGACCCCAGGCATTCCTACTTGAAGCCCAGAGTTACGATAGTATATTATCAGCCGCAAGATGTAATATCATGCATTGGCTGTAGTTTGGTTACGCAAACACTAGTCACGGCCAGTGTCCGCGATCAAGGAGATAACAGGTTTGAGAAACCCAAGGTTGACATGCCTGCTCCCATTGCAAGCTATAGTCCTTCTAATCTGCGTTCCCGGGCCGGTTTTGGCGGAATCCTGCTTTGCGCCATCCCGTCCTTTCCTGCCAAGCGATTCGCAGGCGGCGCGGGACTATGCGGATATCATCCGCGGCGACTTCGAAGATTACATTCAGGATATCCAGAGCTACTTCCGTTGCCTCGACGGTGAACGGGCCCGTGCCTTCGAGGAAGCGAGGGAGGTCAGTGAGGACTACGGCCGATTTCTGCAATTGGTAGGGGATTGATGGGCAGCTTCGGGAGCATCAGACTTGCAGCCCATGGAAACCAGACGCCGATAACACCCTCAAATATCTACTTTTTAGATAACAGATTTCATCCGCTAGCGACGTCACAAAAGGTATGTGACGCGTGGCAAAGACAATCAGAAGCACGGGACAGGTGGCACTCTGCCAGGCATTGGTCGACGCCCGCATCAAGGCGGGCCTCGGTCAGGAGGACTTGGCGATCAAGCTCAAGTGCCATCAATCCCTCGTGGCGCGCATTGAAAGCGGCCAGCGCCGGGTCGACGTCGTCGAGCTGGTCGTTCTGGCGCGCGCCATCGGCTTTGACCCCTTTGAAGTTCTGGCGATCGTTGAAGCCGCCACGGAGCCCGACCACAGGATTTGAAGCCAATGAATTGTTGAGAACACGGGAACCCATTTTCCCGGTCTGATGATCATTTCCCCATCAAAGACCAGTTAGCCAACATCAACGAAGCCCGGCGCGCGGTCGTAGTGAACGCTCTGCAACCCCACGCCGCAATTCGCAGCGCCACAGTGCAGGAAGTCAGTAAACAGTGAACGAAGATAAGGGTGAGGGCGTCGCGATCGCCAATCTGATCGGGACCGATGGGTGCAGTGTTGTTGGTTGGGTTTATCGCTGGAGGACAGGCTCACATGCGGTGATGTGGGGCGTCCAAGGGCCCCAGCCGGTATCGGAAACCCGGCCGGATATAAGTGACGAACAGAAGCAAGAAATCGACTTCGATGCGCTGACGAGGATCGGAAGAAGCGACGACGGGTGAACAGAGCGAACCCGCGGTGTTTGCCTAAACGCCAAACAGCATGTGGACCGCGAAGCGTATGCGGTGCGGTCGTGCAAGCCAAAGAAGCCGTCTTCCATGACAAATCTACGTGGCGGCAGGTCAGTAGTTCACCTGCTCGAACCCGTAGTTGCCGTCATAGTCACGCCAATCGACGAAGACGGATCGGTGATAAATGCCAGGGCAATGCTCGCCCCAACGTTCAAGTCCCACATGGGCCTCGGGCATGGCAGTTATCGAAGATCGCTGCCATGAGAAATCGCCTTGGGTCCCGTAGGTGCCGAGGACCACGGTCGCGCTTCGGTTACAATCCCCATCGCGCCCGGACTCGTGCTGTCGTGCATACCGTACATCGAAGACGCGGATGGACCGCACGAAATTGAACTCTGGCCCGCTGATATCGATGTCCGCGCGGTCCTGAACGAGCCGCAGGGCGAGGTCGGTGGGAACGAGATTATCTACTAGCAAGGATTGAAGCGGTCGACGGCTGTCCGTTCGGTACAAGGCTTCAAAGATGCCGCCAGCGTTGTTTTGTAACCGATCGTTCTCGTAGGAGGCGCCCATGGGACAGCGCCAGATTTGCAGCGGTGGTTCGACCGGCCAAGGTGTAATCCGCCGGATAAATTCGGCGCGGGCTCGGGCGCAAGGGACGGAAGCAGGCCAGCCGCCAGACAGGCACAAGAGGATCGCGCAATCGATCGGGTATGTCTGCGCGCGGGCAGGTATTGGCAGCGAAGAACCTGTCACGGTCAAAGCGACTGCGACCGAGGGGAGGAGCTTCTTGAGTAAATGGCGCATGCTGTGGAGCCTCCGTGATAGGAGTTCAGCATACATACAATAATATACTATCGCAACGCTAAGTATAAAGTCGCATAATGAAGTTTATGTAAAATAAACATCCTCTACCTCAAATTTACACCACATGGTAGGTGCAACTTTAGGCTAACGTGGTTGACCTGCCCCCCGCTGGTCCCTGGCTCATTACGAGAGTCTGCGGGTTTGATTTTGGTAGTCGTCGGTTTCGGGCTTGGCAAGCGCGGCGGGCGCGGAGCCCTCAAATAGCTCAAGCGCCTGCCGCGCTTGCTTTGGCGTTCTGTTCCCCAGCGAAGAGTGCGGCCTGACGTTGTTATTATCGTAACGCCACAGCGCCAGTTTGCGGCGGGCATCGTCCAGGGTATCGAACAGCTCTTCATTGAGGAGTTCGTCCCGCAGACTGCCGTTGAATGACTCGATGAAGGCATTCTGCTGCGGTTTTCCTGGGTCGATGTAATGCCAATCCACGCCGTTCCTGTCGGCCCACTTCAGGATTGCCTGGCTGGTGAATTCCGTGCCGTAGCACGTCGGGAAGAAGCGCCGCAGAGAGGTTATGGCCACGCGCGCAGCCCCCAAATAGCGTAGCGGGTGGCCATAACCGGGTCTCAGGTCTCAACAGTGGTTTTGCGTAAACCACACCGCTGAGGAGACCGGCTATGACCGCTACCCATTCTATTGCTTCGACCGTGCTGGTCGCCATCGACATTTCCAAGCACCGGCACGAGGTGCTGATTAGCATTCCCGGCAAGAAGCGCCGTCGCCGATTGACGATCACAAACACGCTGGAGGACTTTCAGCGCCTGGCCACTTCTCTTGCCAGCTACGAACTGCCGGTACGGATCGGGTTCGAGGCGACCGGTAATTATCACCGCCCTCTGGCACACCATCTTGGCCAAGCCGGGTTCGACCTGAAGCTCATCTCTTCTGTCGGATTGGCTCGGACGCGCGAGGCCTTACATAACAGCTGGGACAAGAACGATCCAAAGGACGCCCAGGTCATCCTGCACATGCTGGAGATCGGAGCGGTGCAATTCTTCCACGACCCACTGGTCACCGGCACCGCCGACATTCAGGAGCTCTCCAAGACCCACGAGATCGTCTCGCGTTCGAAGACCGAGCTGTGGCACCGGATCCTGACACATTACCTACCGCTATACTTTCCCGAGGCGGAGCGTTTCCATCGCAGTTCGCGGACCGATTGGTTCCTGGCGTTTCTGGAGAAGTACCCGACGCCGCACATGATCTCGACCATGAGCAGGGATGCTTTCATCGCCGATGCGTGGCAGGTAGTCGGTCGGAAGGTCTCCAAAGAACGCCTGCTTTCAGATATTTACGCCACGGCCGTTAGCTCGGTCGGCCTGCCGGTTCATCCAGATTCCGATGCCGTTCGTATGTTTCGTCTTGTACTGGCCGAAGGGCGCAGCCTCGTCCGCCAACGCAATGAGATCGAGGCTCGGGCTGTCGAATTGTTATCTGATCACCCCGACTACCAGCTTCTGACGACCATCCCAGGCATCGGTCCGATCAACGCGATGACGATCCTGGCCGAGGCAGGCGACTTGCGTCGGTTCCGGCACCACCGCCAGTTTCTGAAGTTCTGCGGGATGGACCTCGCCACCGTGCAGTCCGGCATGTTCCGCGGTCAGAGTAAAATCTCGAAGTACGGTAATGCCCGGCTGCGACGCACGCTCTGGATGGCAGGACAGACGGCCGTGCTGAAGCGGACCAACAGTTTCCGCGACAAGTTCGAGCGATACATCTCGAAGGATCGACACAATGCCCATCTGCGTCGCAAGGCCTACACCGCGATCGCGGCCAAGATGGCGCGCACCGTACACGCCGTAGTCAAACATGGCGAACCCTATCGCCCCTTCTTTGAGGGGGTGAGCCCAGGCGGAAGGACCTCTCTCTGACAAGAGCCGTGGAGGCAGTTCGCTGACCTCGTAGATAATGTTCGGGCTTTCTGCTTGGGATTTCGGATCTCGTCTTAAGGACGGTGAAGGCCGCCAGCGCGCGTACGTTGTGTTTGCTATGGGAGAGACCACTTCTTGACGGCAGAGCCCGTCTGGGCAAATCTAACAGGGTATCCGGTTCGCCGGATGCCCCATGACCTGCTGACCTAAGCAGCCAGAATTTCCCGACATAGGACGTTATCGCTGACAATGCAAGCGGGTTTTCCGTAGATCCGGACCAGCGCGTCCAGCTCCCGGGCAACGCGCTCACCTGAAATGCTGGTGTCCGCGGCCAGGCACAGGTTTTCCCGGCAGCAGTCATCGTTCACGGCCAGGATACGGAACTTCCGCGAGGCGCCGAAGCTGTCCGCCAGGAAGTCCAGGGACCAGCGCTGGTTCGGCCGTGTGGCTTCGGGCGTCGGCGTGCGTGAGCCCCGGGCGCGTTTGCGGCCCCGCCGCCGCTTCACCGCAAGGCCTTCTTCCCGGTAGAGACGGTAGAGTTTCTTGTGGTTCATGATCATGCCTTTGCGCTCGAGCAGCACGCCGATCCTCCGGTAGCCGAACCGGCGGCGTTTGCCAGCAATCTCCTTCATTTCCTGGCGGATCTCGGGATGGTCAGGCGGGCGTTCGCGCCGGACCGTCTTGGGGTCGACACCGACAAGCCGACAGGCCCTGCGCTGCGAGATATCATGATCCCGCATTGCATTGAGCGCTGCCTCTCGCCGCTCTTTCGGTGTCGTTAGCTTTTTCCCAGCAGGTCTTTCAGAACCACATTGTCGAGCATCGTATCTGCCAGCAGCCGCCTCAGCTTGGCGTTCTCATCCTCCAGCGCCTTCAGCCGTGCGGCCTCCGACACCTCCATGCCGCCAAACTTGGACTTCAGCTTGTAAAAGGTCGCCGGGCTCAGGCCGTGCCGACGGCACACCTCCGCCGACGGCATCCCGGCATCCTGCTCTTTGATCATCCCGATGATTTGCGCCTCGGTGAAACGGCTCTTACGCATTCGTCTGCTCCTACATAGGTTGGGCAGACTCTACTTCATGGTGAGGGATTTTGCGGGGGGCAGGTCACTTCCTAACCGGGATCGCCGCGATTGCAGCGTCACCACTCTCAAGTTCGCATCAGCCCATGTGCCACGTATTTTAACGGGGTCAAGCCCACCAATAAGCCATCGGCAACTGCCCCTCCGGTGAAGTATAGCACAAGCTGTTTGTCCCGCGCACAGGCGGGCTGCGGCCAAGAACGTTCCTAAGAAACAGCCGGTTCGGGCGGAACAGGTGCCAAGGCGTAACCCAACGTCTTGGCACGCCGCTGGAGGTTGGTGAGAACGCGCTGCCGGTGCCTCTCGTCGTATGCTGCCGCGCCCTGATCCTGATAGGTCATACCGTGCCGGATGGCGTTGTAGAACAGGACGGCGATCTTGCGGGCGGTGGCCGTCACCGCCTTTTGCTTCCCGATCCGCGCCGAGAGGCGGCGGTAGAAGGCACCCAGGGCGGTGTCGCTGCGTCCAATGGTCGTGGCAGCTAATCGCAACAAGGCCGCCGCCCGGCTTGAGGAGCGCCGCGTCTTTGAAGACAGTAGTTTGCCACCAGAGATCTTGTTGCCCGGCGCCAGACAAAGCCAGGAGGTGAAGTGCTTCGCCGTCTTCCAGGCGCGCAGATCGGTTCCGCACTCGGCCACCAGCTTCAGCGCCAGCGAAGGACCGAGACCGTGGATCTGGGTCAGGTCGGTTCCCAACACCCCATAGAGCGCTGCCCGCACGTCGAAGGCCGGTGCATTGACCTGCCGACCTTTGATACGGGCCTTCGGCAGCGGCGGCAGGTCTTCCACTGCCTTGACTGTCAGTGCGGCAACAGCCTCTTCCAGCCTGTGATCGGATTCCTGGATTTTGGCTTTGTAGACGTCGTAGAGGTCGAGCGACTGCGCCAGGGCGAAGACGTGTTCCGCCCGGTCATTGCCCACAAGTGCTGCCCGGATCGTCTCAGGCGAGGATTTGCACCGCACATCCCGGTGTTCGGCCAGCATGTCCGGATCGCGCTCACCCGCGACGATGGCACGGATGATCTTCATGCCGGTCGCGCCAGTGATGTCGGAGACCACGTGATGCAGTTGCAGGTTCATCTCCATCAGGGCCTTTTGCATGTGCTGAATATGGGCGGCCGCATACTCGGTCAGCCGCTCGCGCTGGCGCATGTAGGCACGCAATGTCGCGATCTCCGCGTCGGGGCGGAAGCTGCCGCGCAGAAGGCCATAGGAATGCAACTGGCGCAGCCACCCCGCATCGCTGACATCGGTTTTGCGGCCGGGCACGTTCTTGGCGTAACGGGCGTTTACCAGGATCACCTCGAAGCCTCGCGCTTCCAGGATCTCGAAGGCCGGTATCCAGTAGACGCCCGTCGACTCCATCGCCACGCTGGTGACGCCACAGTCCGAGAACCAGTCGGCCAAGGTGTGAAGGTCTTGGGTGAACGTGCCGAAGGCGCGCACCGGCATGTCACAGCTGGACGGATTCACCGCAGCCATATGCATCGTTGAGCCAATATCGATCGCGGCCGCATTGGGGTTGACCATCTTCAAATCCGGGTGGTCGCCGGTCGTGGACTTGGGCATGACATCTCCTCCGCTCAAAACGAAGGGCGTGGGCCATGCAAGTTCGTCATCTTCCTAACCGGGATCACCACGACAGCGGTGTCACCACTCTCAAGTGCGCATCGACCCATGTGCCACGTTTTTTAACGGGGTCTGACCCTCCAAAAAGCCATCGGCAACTGCCCTTCGGGCGCAACATAGCACAGGCTGTTACTACCGCGCACAGGCGGCCTGCGGCCCGGAACGGTTTTTTAGGATGTCGCGCTCCTGTTTCAGCACTGCGTTCTCGCGTCGCAACCGCTTCAACTCAGCATGCACGTCGACCGAAGCCTCGACCGGATCACTGGCATCCCGCTCGCGACTGAGCCATCGCGTCAATGTCGAAAGTCCAATCCCCAGATCTTCCGCGATCTCCCGCCGCGTCCGACCGCTGGTCAGTGCCAGTCTGACTGCTTCCCGCCGAAACTCCGGCGTCGGTCTGTTGCCATTTCCCATAGAACACCTCCTGGTTCCTCAGTTGGTGCTCTCCACTTTTTCAGGGCAAGTCCAGTCTTCCCCATCAACGGCCGCCTGCGAGATGAGTGCCTCAACGAGCACCTGTTCGCAAACCTGCGCCACGCCCGGGAGCTGATCGCGTCTTGGCGTGACGATTACAATCACCATCGCCCCCAAACGAGCCTCGACGGGCTCACTCCGTGGGAGTATCGCCAACGGTCAACAGAGGACCAAACACTGAACAGAGCGAACTAACAACCGGGGACTCAAAGGGGAGCAGGTCATCCGGTTTGCGCCATTTGGAAGTTTGTATGCCCCAGCGATGGTCAGCATTGACCTCTCGGCAATACATGTGCCGAGATCTCCAGCGTTCCGTGCCTGAAGTTCAAGAATACAGTTGGATGGTCGCCTGCGTCGAGGTCTTGTTTGAGATCAGTCAACCGCGCGCCGATGTGGGAACTTGAGAGGTCAAGTACTTCCCCTTCATCCACGCCAAATCCATTCTGCGTGATCGTCGAACCCTCGAGATCTTTGAAGTATAACTCACCACCCGAAGACACATCGGATGCGACCCCATCTAGGAACACCATCTCGGCCGAATTGTTCTCGAACACCATCTCAATATCAGCATCGCTACCTTGAGGACCGCTGGTAACGCACAGTTTGCTTACGTAGACGCCGTGAAGACCTTCCAAGGACTGCTCGACGCCATCCGCGTGTGCAGGCAGAACAGTTACTGTCGACCAAATTAGTCCCATCACCAAAGCTTGCCGGGCAAAGCGCATCATGAAGTTCCTTCGATTTCAGAGAATTGTGGGCGACTACTCCACTGCTTCACGCTCAAGCCATGGATTGCTCTTCCACATTTCATCAAGAAATTTTCGTACTCTCTTGATCGCAGTCTGACATCGGAAGAATTTTGGTAATAGAGAATGAGTTCTCGGAAAGGACTGGAAAAATCTTTGAAGGCCGCAATGACTGCCACCAAGGCGCCAAGTGACAATCGGCCTTCAATAACAAGCCAGCCGCCAATCGAGTAAAGCAGAAAAGGCGTCAATGACATCAGAAAATTACTGATTGCCTTTTGCAAATACTTCGCGCGCTGCAATTCAAGTCTCGTGTTTCTAAGCTTATGGGCCGCTGAGAGTGTTTTGCGAGTGATGTATCGGCCAGATACATCACCGGTTTGCTCCCCGAGAACGTCTCCGAATGCGCGAACAGCACGAATGCGGGCTCTCATCCGTTTGTTTACCCATCTTTGCAAAATGGGTATGATAAACAGTTGAACAGGTACTAATGTCATCGCTGCGGCTCCCAATATCGGGTCTTGGATGAACATGAACAGCAGGACAGTGACTAAGGTGCCGCCTTGAAATACAGGCGTCGCCAGAACATCTCCTGCAAACCCGCCGATAGGTTCAATTTCACTTGTCGATAGTGGGATGACTTCGGTTCTACGCTGGCCTTCCGGTGCGCGGCGCCATGCCCGGTAAAGCACCAGGCGCAGCCTCAAAAGCGTTCGTTCTCCGATCTCCCCCTTCTTGATGTTAATACAATACTTGATCGCGCCGCTCACGATCAGGGCAATAAGATACAAGATAGACAAGAGGCCAAGAAACTCTAGCTGTGTGTATTGAAAGTGAAAAACATCAACGGGGAAATGGTTTGATTCGATGGCTCCGTTGACAATACGTTTTGGTAGTTCAAGTGTCGCATACAGAACTGGTTGTGCTAACAAACCAAGGAAAATAACGGTAACCTGTTCATGCCAGCGCAGCCCTATCAAGCGGCGAACAAGAGCAAACTCCATACGATCTTCAACGGAAAACAGCCTGTTTTGAACTACACTTCTGGTAATCTGGACCAGGAATATTAGGAAACATAGTAGCGTAGCGAGAGGCGCAACCACCAAAACAAGTTGCAGCACCACATGCAGCCATTGGGGAGGGTTTTCAATGATGCGAAATCCTATCAAGTCCGCAATATGATGTGTCCAGCCCAAAAGACCGGAAATTGTAAACGCGTCGATTTCCAGAGCCGTACTCATTGGGTGTCCTTAAATCGGCCGGCAGAGGAGCGGCCCTGGAACCTAAACATCGCGTCTATTGCTTCATAAGCTCTGTTACGATGTATTTTCCGTTGATTTTCTCAACGACAAAATGAATTTGAGTACCTTTACGAAGACCTTTCATCATCGCAGGCTTTGCAACTGCATAACCCATTTCCATCGCTGGCATGTTGATGTTTTCGAGTGGGCCATGGTTGATTGTCACCACATTTGATTTGCGATCCAGATTCGTAACGGTGCCCATCGACATGTCGTGGTTACCGCCGGCCAATGACGCTGTTGCAGCAATTGCCAATGCGGCTGCGAGTGAGAGAATCTTCATGTTTTGTTTGCTCCTTTGTGAGGCAAAAAATCGGTTTCTAGAGTCGAGGCTTTCTTGATTTCAAAACAGGCAAGCTCTGAGTTTTGGCTGAAAATCACCGAAGAATTTCACTCTGACTACCGGGCTGAGCCCGACGGCTCTGTTTAAGTTGGCAGTGTGAACGGTCCTGGCATTTCTACCTTTAATACCCAGTGCCTTGCTTGGCTTTTAGCCGTGATCACCTAATGATAGTAGAGCTAATAATCCCAAACAAATCAATACTACTAGGTCAGTTAGAAATGTATCAATTTGTAAGGTTTACACGGACGAGTACCATCTATAACCGTAGCTTGAAGCCCCGCAGAAAGAGATCGATGCAGTCCGGAATGATAACCAAGATACTTGGCGTTTTGTCGCTCGCTCTTTTTGTACTGACCGGCTTTCCAACCGCGTCTGTTGCCGTTGAGGCCAAGCCTCTGACATACACCAAGGTTTGTGCAGAAGCGAGTTCAGCGCACACTTCGGTGGTCAATGATCCGAATGAGCACCACCACACCAGTTGCTTTGGATCGATGGCACATTGTTTGATTGCGGCCACAACGATATCGACGCTTTGTGCGCCAAGGCCGGAGCCAACCTCGGGGACCCCAAGGGTCGCGGAATTACAATTGAACGAGAGTCGTGTTCTGGAGGTTAAATCCCCTCCTCCGCGTTTCTGAGTACCTTTACCTCTCTCAGATGTTGCCGCGCGTATAGGTATCAGCATTAGCGCTTTGACAGTGCATTTGCATAATTTGCTGCCGGTTACCGGTAGAAAATTTCAACATCTTGATGAATCAACTCGGCCATTCTGACGACCTTCAGTTTGGCAAACTCCAATAATTTGACCACTAAGGAGAAGAAAATGCGTCTCTTTAACGCCAGTTTTCTTGCACGCTCAGACACTGCGCTAAGTACATCGGAGCATTTGTCGGGTAGCCTTTCTCGGCGACAATTCGGTTTGGCTGCCGCGGCGGCTCTTGCAATGCCATCTGCTTTGCAGGCTCATCAAAACCCGACGATTACATCCAAAGGAACGTATGACATTACAGTCGATCGGGTGCGGATCGATACGGGCGACTTCCGTAAGACGGGTGTCGGTTACAACAATAGCCAGTTCCCAACCGTCCTCCGTTTTAAGGAGGGTGAAGAAGTCACGATCAACGTCAAAAACAATCTAAACGAAACCACCTCCATTCACTGGCATGGGTTGATCCTACCGTTTACTCAAGACGGCGTACCTGGGATTAGCTTCAACGGAATCCCCCCCGGGGAGACCTTCACCTATCGGTTTCCGATCACCCAGGCTGGCACCTATTGGTTCCACAGCCATTCCGGGTTCCAAGAACCCGACGGTGCTTACGGGGCCATTGTGATCGAGCCTCGCGGAGGTGAACGGGTGCGGGCAGATCGTGATTATGTCGTTCAGTTGGCAGACAATCACCCGCACTCCGGCAGGAAAATCATGCGCAACCTCAAGCGAATGCCTGACTACTACAATCGGTCGCAGCGCACGCTCCAAACACTCGTAAAAGACTCGCGCGCTGACAGTCTGCAAGCAGCCCTGCAGGAACGCGGGATGTGGGGCAGAATGCGCATGATGCCGACCGACATCGAGGACGTTCAGGGGTTCACGGCGTCAATCAACGGCTGGAGCACCTCGCAGAACTGGACCGGCTTGTTCCGTGCGGGTGAGAAAGTTCGACTGCGTTTCATCAACGCGTCCGCGATGACCTATTTCGATATGCGGATTCCGGGGCTCAAAATGACTGTGGTCCAAGCGGACGGGAATGATGTTAAGCCGGTCACGGTAGACGAACTCCGTATTGCTGTCGCCGAAACATACGATGTCATCGTTCAGCCGCGTGAGAACAAGGCTTACAGCATTATCGCGGAATCGGTGGGACGTACCGGTATGGTGCGGGGCACTCTTGCACCAAGGGAAGGTATGGCGGGCGCTGTGCCGGCGATGCGGTCGAAACCGCTTCTCACCATGGCCGACATGGGCGGTATGATGGGTGGTATGGATCACTCCAACATGGCTGGCATGGATCACTCCAACATGGCTGGCATGGACCACTCCAACATGGCTGGCATGGATCACTCCAACATGGCTGGCATGGATCACTCCAACATGGCTGGCATGGACCACTCCAACATGGGCGGCAGGTCGGAACCCAGCAGTGTCGACCCCTCCTATGCCAATGGCAGTGGTTTGATACCGAGGGCCTACAATGGTGGGAAATTCCTGTCCTATGCCGATCTCACGGCTGCGCGGCCCAAATACAAGTACAGGAAGCCGTCGCGCACCATCGAATTGCGTCTTACGGGGAACATGGAGCGTTACATCTGGTCGATCAACGATGTTAAATTCAATGATGCGGAGCCGATCGTCCTGAAGTACGGAGAACGCGTGCGCATTCGCTTCATCAACGAAACGATGATGGCGCACCCGATGCACCTGCACGGTCTTTGGTCGCTCGTGGATATGGGCAAAGGGTCTCGCAACCCAATCAAACATACCGTCAATGTGAACCCCGCCATGACGGTGGACATAGATGTAGAGGTCGATGAGCCTGGTCAATGGGCGTTCCACTGTCACCTCTCATACCACGCTGATGCTGGCATGTTCCGCAAAGTCGTAGTGCGCGGCAGGCCGGCATAAGTGCCTCGAATACGAAGGGAAAGATCAATGCAAAACATAAAGATAGCTAGCGCTGCAGGCATGATACTTGCAGCCGCTTCGGCGGCTCAAGCCGAACCGCTCATCTACGGGTTTCAGGCAGAGCGGTTGGAATATCGAGACGGTGACAACGGCGAAAACGTCTTTGTATGGGATTTCGATTTCGTCGTTGGAACAGACGATTTGAAGCTCGTTTGGCGGAGCGAAGCCGAAATCGCGGAAGGATCTGGCGACTTCGAAGGCTTGGAAAACCAGTTGCGGCTGCAGTTCCCGATTTCGACCTTCTTTGACGGTGTTGTCGGTGTCCAGGCAAGTACACCCGATGGTTTACCGGATCGGTATAATGCGGTGTTAGGCTTTAAAGGTCTTGCTCCTGGTTTCCTAGAGATTGATGCTGACTTCTATTTATCCGATCACTCGTTCTTTCGCTTTGAAGGGGAGTATGAGGGTCTAATTACAAATCGGCTCATCTTGACGCCCAGCATCGAATTGACGGTCCCTCTTGAGGATGATCTTGCTTATGATCAAGCGTCAGGTGGTGCAACAATGGAAGCCGGGTTGAGGCTTAGTTATGATCTGGTTGATCGTTCTTTCTCACCTTACATAGGGATAAACTACGAAAAATCCTTTGGTGGGACGGCTGATCTTATTCGTGCAAGCGGAAAGGAAAACGGCGTTACCTCTATTGTTTTTGGGACGCGCCTGATGTTTTAACGCTAAACCGCCCCTTCTGAACTGAAGGGGCGGTTCAATCTGCCTGTATCAACAGTTGGTCGCAAGTTGATCTATGAAACAATCTGCATCTGTGCTGGAAACGGAAGACTAAGATTGTACGTGAATTGACTTTCTCTTATCAAACTCCTCGATTTCAGGTGAGCCTGCTCTCGAACTGAGGAAACTGAGCTACTCCCCGATCGTTGGACAGGATCTGGCGTAGTTTAAGCTACTCTCTGCCGCTGCTGACCAGGTTGGGTTT